>CACGJI010000026.1 GCA_902573335.1 uncultured Synechococcaceae cyanobacterium
ATTGCCTGTTTATGCTGCAATAGCTCCTTGGAGCGAAAAAGATAATACCTATTACTTCTCATTACTTTATTCTGTAGGACAAGCTTATGGTTTTGAATTAAAAACTCCTTGGAAAGATTTAAGTGATTTGCAAAAAAAAGTTCTACTTTTGGGATCAGATAAACCAATATTAATTCAAGCTGATAGTCGTTTTAAAACTTCTAGTGGTTTTGAAAGACCTTTTGAGGGGATTTTGCCAATATTAGAAAGGCAATTAAATGAAGCCAATGGAGAATCAGTTAAACAAAAATTAGAAAAGTATCTAGAGTTAGTTCCCTGTAAAACATGTTCTGGAAAAAGATTAAGACCTGAGGCTTTGGCCGTTAAACTTGGTCCTTACAACATTACTGACTTAACTTCTATAAGCGTTTCTGAAACCCTAAATCACGTAGAGCGCATTATGGGTTTAGGTAAGGCAAAAAAGGAAAATATATCTTTATCAGAAAAACAAAAGCAGATAGGTGAATTGGTTTTAAAAGAGATTCGTTTACGTTTGAAGTTTTTAATTAATGTAGGTTTAGATTATTTGACTTTAGATAGACCAGCTATGACTTTGTCTGGTGGTGAGGCTCAGCGTATTAGATTGGCTACACAAATAGGTGCAGGTCTTACTGGCGTTTTATATGTATTAGATGAACCAAGTATTGGTCTGCATCAGAGAGACAATGACAGATTATTAGAAACATTAAAAAGCTTAAGAGACTTGGGAAATACTTTGGTTGTTGTTGAACATGATGAAGATACTATGAAATCCGCAGATTATTTAGTAGATATTGGTCCAGGGGCAGGCGTTTATGGTGGGGAAATTATCGCTAAAGGATCTTATCAAGATGTCTTAAATTCAGAGAGGTCATTAACTGGAGCTTATCTCAGTGGTAGAAAGTCGATTCCTACTCCTAAAGAACGTAGATCTTCTTTAAAAAAAAGTTTAATTTTAAATAATTGCTCTAAAAATAATTTAAAAAATATTTCTGTGGAATTTCCTTTAGGAAGATTAGTTTCTGTAACTGGTGTTAGTGGAAGTGGAAAGAGCACTTTGATAAATGAATTACTTCATCCTGCATTGTGTCATTCTCTAGGATTAAAAGTCCCTTTTCCTCAAGGTGTAAAAGAGTTAAAGGGTATTAAAGCAATTGATAAAGTTATCGTTATTGATCAATCTCCAATAGGAAGAACTCCAAGATCAAATCCTGCTACATATACTGGTGCTTTTGATCCTATAAGGCAGATATTTACTGCCACAGTAGAAGCAAAAGCAAGAGGTTATCAGGCTGGTCAATTTAGCTTTAACGTAAAAGGAGGAAGATGCGAAGCTTGTAAAGGCCAGGGAGTCAATGTTATTGAAATGAATTTTTTACCTGATGTGTATGTTCAATGTGAAGTATGTAAAGGAGCTCGCTTTAATAGGGAAACTCTTCAAGTTAAATATAAAGGTTACAACATATCTGATGTTTTAGAAATGACTGTTGAACAAGCTGCAGAAACTTTCTCTGCTATACCTCAAGCTGCTGATAGATTATCTACCTTGGTAGATGTCGGCTTAGGATATGTGAAATTAGGCCAACCAGCTCCTACATTATCTGGTGGAGAGGCTCAAAGAGTTAAGTTAGCTACTGAATTGTCAAAAAGGGCTACTGGAAAAACTTTATATTTGATTGATGAACCAACTACAGGTTTAAGTTTTTATGATGTTCATAAATTAATGGATGTAATACAACGTTTGGTGGATAAAGGTAATTCAGTAATTGTTATTGAACATAATTTAGATGTTATTAGATGTTCAGATTGGATTATCGATTTAGGACCTGATGGAGGGGATAAAGGCGGAGAAATCATTGCGGAAGGTGTTCCAGAGGATGTAGCTAAAAATCCTGCAAGTCATACAGCAAAATATCTTAAAAAGGTTCTAAAATAAGAAAATTCTTGTTGTATTTCTTTGTATTTTTAATTATTTCGGCAAAATTAAAGTCTTTTTTAAAGGGGTATAAAATTAGTCTATGATTCCTTTTTGCAAACTTTTGTATTAAAAAATTTTTAAAATCATAATGCTTTCTTAATATTTCCTATGAAAATTCAGTTTATTTGTATTAAAGGCCGTTTATCGGGGATTTGCTGAATGAAGTTGAAATTTTTACATCTACATTTGCATGGTCTTATACGTTCTAAAAATCTTGAGTTAGGAAGGGATGCAGATACAGGAGGGCAAACACAATACGTTTTAGAGTTAATTAAAAGTTTGGCTAATATTTCAGAAGTTGATCAAGTGGATTTAGTTACTCGTTTAATAAGCGATCCTAAAATAGACGATGAATATTCTCAAGAAGAAGAATTTGTAGAACCTGGAGTTAGAATTTTAAGGTTCAAATTTGGACCTAATAAATATTTAAGAAAGGAATTGCTTTGGCCTTATTTAGATCACTTAACTGAAAGACTAATTTCTTACTATAAAAAAAGCAATAAGCCTGATTTTATTCATGCACATTATGCAGATGCTGGATATGTAGGAGTTAAACTAAGTAAATCTTTAAATGTTCCACTTATTTTTACGGGTCATTCTTTAGGAAGAGAGAAAAAAAGGAAATTGCTTGATACGGGTTTAAAAACTAATCAAATAGAAAAGCTTTATTCTATAAGTAAAAGAATAGAGGCAGAAGAAAAAGCATTGAAGTCTGCAGATATTGTTGTTACAAGCACTAAACAAGAGTCAGTGTATCAATATTCCCAATATTCTTCTTTTTCACCTCACAAAGCCAGAGTAATTCCTCCTGGTGTTGATCATAATAAGTTTCACCATATTCATTCGACAACAGAGACAGCTGAAATTGAGAATATGATGAAACCTTTTCTAAAGGATTCTACTAAACCTCCATTATTGAATATTTCTAGAGCTGTAAGAAGAAAAAATATACCTTCTTTGATTGAGGCATATGGAAGATCTGAAAAATTAAAAAGAAAAACGAATTTAATTTTGATTCTTGGTTGTAGAGATAGTACTTCTAAACTTGATCCTCAACAAAGAGATGTTTTTAATAATATTTTTGAAACCATTGATAAATATAATTTGTATGGAAAGGTAGCCTATCCAAAAAAACATCTTCCAAGTCAGATACCTGCTTTATATAGGTGGGCTGCTAGCAGAGGTGGTGTATTTGTAAATCCAGCTTTAACTGAGCCTTTTGGCTTAACTCTTCTTGAAGCTTCTTCATGCGGATTACCAATAATATCAACAAATGATGGAGGACCAAAAGAAATTCGTTCGAAATGTGAAAATGGACTTCTAGTAGATGTTACTGATATTAATGAGTTAAAAGTTATTCTTGAAAAAGGAATTTCAAATAATAATCAGTGGAAATTATGGAGTAGAAATGGAATCGAGGGTGTTAACAGGCACTTTAGTTGGAACACTCACGTACGCAATTATTTATCAATACTTACAAATGAATTTTCAGGTTCAAATAGTTATTCTTCATCTGACATTAAACAAAGTTGTTTAAAAGGAAGTTCTTCACTTATAAAACCCCATTGATCAAATACTTTAGGATCAGGGTGAAGAATTAGTTGATTGTTATAAGTTTTCTTTAGTTTGAAACCTTTCTTGGATAGTTTTTTCATTAAGTTAGCAGTTTCTTCAAATCTTGATGCCATAGCATCAAGACTTGAGCAGTCACTCGTTAATCCATTATCTTTCCATGTAAAAAAATTCATGACAAATTTTTAAAGATTGACTTTTAAAACTATACCTAAAATTACAAGTAAAATGTTGATTTTCCAAAAATTTTCAACTATTTTTTGTTCCTTAACTCCTTTAAGTTCAAAATGGTGGTGTACTGGAGCCATTAAAAATATCCGTTTACCTTTGTGAAATAATTTTTTTGTAATTTTAAAAAACCCTACTTGAATCATTACCGATAATGATTCAATAATAAATATTCCTGAGAAAATAAATAAGGTAAAAACGCTATTAGTTAATAGCGCTATGGAACCAAGAATTGCGCCAATTGTTAAAGATCCTGTGTCACCCATAAATATTTTTGCAGGATAACTGTTGTATTTGAGAAATCCTAAACATATGCCGGACATTGAATAACATAAAATACTAAAAATAAAAAGCTCTTGCTGTCCTTTCATTAATATTTCTGTTCCTAATCCATAAAAGACAACCCCACTGCAACCAGCTGCTAATCCATCTAGTCCATCAGTTAAATTTACCGAATTACTTATGCCAACAAGCACTAAAAAACAAATTGGCAATATGAAAATATTAATATTTATTCCCCAAGAGTCAGTTACCATAATGAACGGATCTATAAAGTTTTTTTTATAGGATAAAAATATAAAAATAATTGAGATGATACTTTGAAGGGCAAATTTTTCTTTTGTTTTTAAACCGGTGTTCTCTTTTTTTTTAATGCTTAAATAATCATCTAAAAATCCTGTAATAAAGAAACCAAAAACAGTAAGTAATAAAAGAAATAATTTTAGGGAGCTTAAATTTATGGTTATTATCAAAAGAAAAATTAAAAAAGGGATTATCATAAAAATCCCACCCATTGTAGGTGTATCACTTTTTTTAAAGTGAGTAGCTGGGCCTTCATTCCTAATATTTTGAAGTAAATTAAATTTTTTGATAATCTTTAGACCAATTTTCGTTGTGAAAATAGAAATGAAGAAGAATAGTATGTAAGCTCCTGTAAAAATAAAATTATTAAAAAAATAGGAGGTAACTATTAAAGCAAAGGTATTTAATATTAATAAAGATTCAAAGTTAAACTTTTTAATCTTCCCAATCATCTTGTAATGAAGGATCTTCTTCAGTTTTATAATCTTCTTTTTCTCCCATAAGAGCTGAAAGTTCTTCTTCTTCTATTGTACTAATCTCTTGAGAATCTCCGTCTTTTTCTGTAACAAGTCTCCCTGTATTTTCGAGCCAAGATAGTAGATCAGGTTCCTCTCTTAATGGCAATACGGGAGCTGGATCATCTCTGTGGTAGCAAGTTAAAGCAGGATTGACTTCAGATATGTCGTCCAATCTTAGTTTTAATTTATTTGAATCCATTAAACGTTATGTTCTATATCTAAGATAATACATAATGATGCATACGGAAAAACTTTGTTTGATAAAGCAAATCTAAAATACTTTTTTATCTGGATAATTTCATTGTTGCTGGCTGGATTATTTAAATTTATTGGATACTTATACCCCAATGTTTTAATAATTAATAACTTTCTTCTCTTGTTACTAGTTTTTGGTCCAGCTCTTTTAGTTACAATAATATTAGTTTTAAATAAGTTTTCAAATTCTTAATTACGTCAAAATTTAAATTTATGGAGCAAATTTAGATGCAGCAGATAAAAAAAGTTGTACTTGCTTATTCTGGCGGGGTAGATACTAGTGTCTGTATTCCATATTTAAAGAATGAATATGGAATTTCAGAAGTGGTTACTTTTGTAGCAGATCTTGGACAAGGCGAGGATTTAGAACTTATAAGGCAAAAAGCTTTAAATTCTGGTGCATCTCAATCAATCGTTGGCAATTTAGTGAATAGTTTTGTTGAGAGATACGCTTTTCCAGCCATTAGAGCGAACGCATTATATTTAGATAAATATCCTTTATCTACTGCTCTTGCTAGACCTTTAATTGCTGAAAATCTAGTGAATATTGCTAGAGAGATAAATGCCGATGCAGTAGCTCATGGATGTACTGGTAAAGGGAATGATCAAGTTCGTTTTGATTTAGCAATTAATGCTTTAGGTCCTGATTTAAAAATAATTACTCCTGCAAGGGAGTGGAATATGAGTAGAGAAGAGGCAATATTGTATGGAGAAAAATTTGGTATACCTGCACCAGTATCAAAAAAATCACCATATTCAATAGACGTTAACTTACTTGGTAGGAGTATTGAAGCAGGCATATTAGAAGACCCAATGCAAGAGGCACCTGAGGATATATTTTCTATGACATCATCAATTGATAATTCACCTGATTCCCATCAAGATATAGAAATTCTTTTTAAAAATGGGGTTCCAGTTGGAATTAATGATAAATTTTTAACTCCAGTAGAGATTATTCAAAAAGCTAATAATCTTGCAGGTATCCATGGTTTTGGAAGAATAGATATGATTGAGGATCGAGTAGTAGGAATTAAAAGTAGAGAGATTTACGAAACACCTGGCCTCTCACTTTTAATCAAAGCCCACAAAGAATTAGAAAGTATAACATTAAATCCTGATGTTGTAGATTTTAAAGGAATAGTGGAAAAAAAATGGGGTCAATTAGTCTATCAAGGTTTTTGGTTTGGACCTCTTAAAGAAAGTTTAGATGCATTTATATCATCGACTCAAACTTCAGTTAATGGAAGAGTAAAGATTAGACTTTATAAGGGGAACGCAATAATCATCGGGAGAATGTCCGAAAATAATTCTCTTTACAGGGAAGATTTGGCAACTTATAGCAAAGATGATGTCTTTAATCATTCTTTAGCAGAAGGTTTTATTTATATGTGGGGTATGTCTAATAAAATATGGGCTGAGTTAAATTCAAAAACAAAAGATTAACATTTAAGATTCTGCATTTTCTTTAGTTTCAGCATCATCTTTTACCGAAGATGAAGTATCTGAACTTGCTACTGGTTGTTTTTCTTTAGGTTCAACTTTGGCATCTGGATTATCTTTGTTCTCTGATTGAGATGTACTTTTGTTCGAAGGTCTTGGGGTTGGTAAAGGACCTACTTGTTTAACGGTCATGTATCTAATAACATCTTCACTTAGTCTCATTGCTTTTTCAATTTTGAAAATATGTTGTCCATCACCTTGATGACTTAGTTGCACGTAAATGCCTTCTCTATGTTTTGCTATTTGATAGGCTAATCTTCTCTTGCCTCTCATTTGACTATCAAGAATCGTACCGCCAAATTCTTCTAAAAGCTTATTGTATTTGTCAATGTGATTAGTTACTTCATCTTCCGCAATGTCTGGACGGAGGATATACATGGTTTCGTAATAAGATTGTTGATTGTTCATAGTTTCAGACAAGGTCTTTGGCTCATAAATTGATGTGATGAGCGTCTGTTCATTATTTACGATACATTACGATAGGCAATTTCTTGAAAAATAGGATCAATTTTTAAAGATATTTTTTTAGTGCGTCTCTCATTACATGAAAAGGTACTTCTAAACCGTCTGTCCAAAATGATAATGATTTTATTCCTTGAGAAACAAGCATTTCTAAACCATTTATAGTTATGCATCCTTTTTTGGCGCTAAATTTTAATAAAGGGGTTGGGGCTGGATTATAAATTAAATCGTAAACAATTGTTTGCGATTTAAGAGATCTCCAAAAAGCTTCGCCATATGGCATTTCTTTATTTTCATATAAAGTTGTTTTCATCCCTGCTGGTGTTGTATTTACAATCAAATCTGCTTCCCGAATTAAAATTTGGGCTTGATCATCACTATTTAATAAACCCTGCAGTTGAATTTGATTTTCAAAGTTTTTTATTAATTCATCTAGTGATGATTTGTTACGTGATATTACTGAAATTGTTGAAAAATTTAAATTTATTAAACCTTGAATAACAGATCTTGCCGCACCCCCGGAGCCAAGAACTATTGATTTTTTATTGGCTAAGTTTAAATTTTTTAATGGATAAATAAATCCCTCTACGTCGGTATTAGTTGCGCTCCATTCTTTTTCAGAATTTAATTTCAGGGTATTAATCGCTTTAAGTTTATTAGCAATAGGGGAGATTTCACTACAAAGGTTAAATACTTTTTGTTTGTGTGGAATTGTGATGTTCAAACCTTTGCAATTAATTTTTTTCAAAGAATTAAGAACTAATCCTAGATCGTCATCTTTGCAAGGTAAAGCAATATAGATTAAATCTAAACCTAAATATTGAAGGGCAGCATTTTGCATAATTGGCGACAATGAATGGCTTACTGGATTGCCAATTAATGCTATAAAAGATGTCTTACTTGAAATCATATTTAAAATTTTAACCTTAAAAGTAATGATCTGTTCGGGAACCACACCCCGTCTTTGAGTAACAATAATGACGTTAATGACCGATTATGGAGAATAACAAATATTGAGAATTTACCCATGGGTAAGGTAGTAGGAATTGATTTAGGAACAACTAATAGTTGTGTTGCTGTAATGGAAGGTGGCAAGCCTACTGTAATAGCAAATGCTGAGGGTTTCAGAACTACTCCATCAGTTGTTGCATATACAAAAAATCAAGATCAGCTTGTTGGGCAAATAGCAAAAAGACAAGCTGTAATGAACCCTGAAAATACTTTTTATTCTGCAAAACGTTTTGTTGGTAGAAGAGTTGATGAAGTTAATGAAGAATCTAAAGAAGTAAGTTATTCTGTTGAAAAATCTGGTTCTAGTGTCAAATTAAAATGTCCTATTTTGGATAAGCAATTTTCTCCTGAAGAGGTTAGCTCTCAAGTTTTAAGAAAGTTAGCAGATGATGCAGGTAAATATCTTGGTGACAAGGTTACACAGGCTGTAATTACAGTTCCAGCTTACTTTAATGATTCCCAGAGACAGGCTACTAAAGATGCTGGAAAGATTGCAGGTTTAGAAGTCCTCAGAATTGTTAATGAGCCAACTGCCGCGGCTTTAGCATATGGTTTGGATAAAGAAAATGAAAAAATTCTTGTTTTTGATTTAGGGGGAGGAACATTTGATGTCTCAGTTATTGAAGCCGGTGATGGAGTAACTGAAGTGTTATCCACATCAGGTGATACACATTTAGGTGGTGATGATTTTGATAGATGCATCGTAGATCACTTAGCTAATACTTTTAAATCAAACGAGGGAATAGATCTCAGACAAGATAAGCAAGCTTTGCAAAGATTGACTGAAGCTGCAGAAAAAGCAAAAATAGAGCTTTCAAATGCAACGCAAAGCGAAATAAATTTACCTTTCATTACAGCGACGCCCGAAGGACCAAAGCATTTGGATTTGAACCTTACTAGAGCAAAGTTCGAGGAATTAGCAGCTTCTTTAATTGATAGATGTAAGACCCCAGTTGAGAGAGCTATCAATGATGCAAAAATTTCTACTAGTGAAATTGATGAAGTTGTTATGGTGGGAGGCTCATCTAGAATTCCTGCTGTTTTAGATTTAGTTAAAAAAATAATTGGTAAAGAACCAAATCAAACTGTTAATCCCGACGAGGTAGTAGCTGTTGGAGCGGCTATTCAGGGAGGAGTTTTAGCAGGAGAGGTTAAAGATATATTGTTACTTGATGTTACTCCACTTTCTTTAGGCGTAGAGACTTTAGGGGGAGTAATGACAAAAATGATAAATCGAAATACTACAGTACCTACGAAGAAATCTGAAACATATTCAACTGCTGTGGATGGTCAAACAAATGTAGAAATTCACGTATTGCAGGGTGAAAGAGAAATGGCTTCTGATAACAAAAGCTTAGGAACTTTTAGACTGGATGGTATACCTTCAGCTCCTAGAGGGGTTCCACAAATTGAAGTTACATTTGATATCGATGCAAATGGAATTCTTAGTGTTACTGCTAAGGATAAAGGAAGTGGTAAAGAGCAAAGTATTTCTATTACTGGTGCGTCAACTCTCTCTGATAATGAAGTAGAAAAAAATGGTAAAAGATGCTGAATCAAATGCATCTGCAGATAAAGAAAAAAGAGAAAAAATCGATTTAAAAAATCAAGCTGAAACACTTGTATATCAGACAGAAAAGCAACTTGGTGAGCTGGGAGACAAAATTGATGCTGAAGCTAAGTCTAAAGTTCAAAAAAAAAGTAATGCTTTAAAAGAGGCAACTTCAAAAGAAGATTATGAATCAATGAAAAAACTTCTCGAAGAACTTCAGCAAGAACTTTATGCAGTTGGTTCATCTGTTTATCAGCAACCTGACAATCAGCCACCATCACCAGGTGCGGCGGGCGGCCCTGATCAGAGTGATTCAAACGAAAAAGGTGGAGATGATGTAATTGATGCAGATTTCACTGAAACAAAAGATTAACAAAGGTAATTCTTAATTTCATTAACAACCCATTTAGAACAAGCCGGAGCAAGTAAAATCCCATTTTTATAAAAACCTGTACATATAATTAGTCCATCTTCAAGATTTTTCATTATTGGTGACGGCTCACCGTCAGGTTTTGACCTAATTCCGTACCATTTTTTAGAAATTTTTCCTTTCATCAGCCAATTTGGTTTTTTATCCAGAAAATTCGTGAGTTTTTCGAATATATTTTCTTCTGGATTAGTACAATATTCGTCAGTTGATCCAATAATTAGCTTATTTTTTGATTTTGGAATTATATTTTTACCATTTATACTAAATTGTCTTGGCAGTGATAATAAATCAACTTCTGCGTCATTTATATCAATTTCCATAGCTTGACCTAAAACAGGTTTTAATTTGATGTTGTTAGATAGGCCATCTATTAGATCAACCGCTTTTAGTGAATTACATAAAATAACCATGTCAGATTTGATGTTTTCATTAGTTCTTGTTCTACAAATCCATTGATTGTTTGATTTCCTGATATTTATTATTTCTTCCTCTAAAAAATTTACCTTTTTATGTTTTAGATACTTATCTAATGTTTTAAGTAACGACAACGCATTTATTCTTCCATCTTTGAAGGAAATTATTCCTTTTATGTTTTTTGTTTGGAATGCTTTATTTATAGTATTGATAAATATTGAGTCTCTTTCTAAAATTCGTAAGTTTAGATCATTACTTTCATCAATAAATTTCTCAAATTTTTTAAACTTTTCTTCATTAGTAGTTAGTTGTATTAATGGTTTATCAATATTCAATTCGTAATTAAATTTTTGCAAGAATGTAATCCATTGTGGCCATAATTCATTGCTTTGTTTTCTGAGATCCCAAGCTCTACCTCTTCTTTTTTGATACATATTACCCATTAGTAAGCCTAAAGCTGCATTGCTACTATTTTGGAGTTGAGATGGATCTATTATTGTTATTTGGAAACCTAATTCTGATAATTCTAAGGCGTTAAATTTTCCAATAATTCCTGATCCAACAATAACTATGTGTGCTTTTTGAAAATTTTCTTTTAAGCTTTTCATTGATATATTAGATATACTTGCTTATCTGACTTAATAGTTAAAGATTTTTTGGAACATTCCTCAATTATATTCAAAATTATTTGTCCCGATCGTCCTGGCCTTGTAAGTTTACTTACAAGTTGGATTTCAAATTATGGCGGCAACATAAAACATTCTGATCATCATACAGATCAAGATGCGGGATTGTTTCTTAGTCGAATTGAGTGGAATAGTAAAAATACATCTTTTAATAGAGAGGAAATTTATAAAGAATTTAAAAAAATTGCAGATGAAGTAAATGGAAAATTCAACGTAAATTATTCTGATGAAATTCCAAATGTTGCTATTTTCGTGAGTAAACAAAATCATTGTTTGATTGATTTGCTTTGGCGAGTAAGAAATGGTGAACTCAAAATGAAAGTGCCCTTAATAATTTCTAATCATTCTGATCTTGAAAATATTGCAAATGACTTTAATGCAAAATTTGTCCACATTGATACCTTTAATTCTGATAAATCTATTGTTGAAGATCAATTTTTAAATTTATTAAAAGAATATGAAATTGATCTTGTTGTATTAGCCAAATATATGCAAATCTTGAGTGACTCTTTTTTAAAAAAGTTTTCTTCAATAATAAATATTCATCATTCTTTCTTACCCGCATTTAAGGGCGGGCAACCATATCATCGAGCATGGAAGAGAGGTGTTAAATTAATCGGTGCTACTGCTCACTATGTTACTGAAGATCTTGATGAAGGCCCGATAATAGAGCAATGCACAGTTAATGTAAGTCATAGGGATGAAGTTGATGATTTGATAAGAAAAGGAAGAGATATTGAAAGAATAGCTTTAGCAAGAGCGGTTAGATTACATCTAAATCATCAAGTATTTGTTTATAACAGCAAAACTGCTGTTTTTGATTGAAAATAGTTTCTTAGTCTTCTAACTCTATTTGTATTTGTCTTTCATAAATTGATTCTTCATTAAAAGCTCTTGCTATCAAGAAACTGGCAATGCAGCTGATTAATACAGGTTTCATTATTAATAAATTTTTTGTTAAAGCAAAAGCTAAAAACATTGCTGTTATTGGTGTTCGTGAACATCCAGCCACGAAAGCTCCCATTCCCGCAAAAATGTATGTACTTGGAGCATGTCCTGTTGCAATTTCTACCCAGCTTCCCATTATTAGTCCGATTGACCCTCCTAAAGTAAGCATTGGATAAAATAATCCTCCAGGAGCTCCAGATGCTGCAGCTAAACCTGTTGTGATAAATAGTACTAAAACTGCTAATAAAGCAATTCCAATACTTGTATTTTGTTCAGCTATTATTTTCTGTAATTCATCTAAATTATGAAATGTACTGGGTAAACAAGAGTAGATACTTCCTAAAATAAGTCCACAGATACTCATTTTTAAAACAAATTTATTTCTATACCACTTTTTCCCAAGATTTTGCATTAATAAAACATATCTGCTGTATAGTTCTGCAAATATCCCAATAATTATTCCTAGTAAAACTAAGTAAATAAAATCTACAGGTAAGAAAAAAACTGATGGGTCATATTCTTTTTGAATCAAAAATCCGAGGTTAAAATCAAAGCCTCCGGCTTTAGGATCTAAACCCAAGGCTTGAATAATATCAGCAGATGAATCTGCAATAAAAGTTGTAATTAAAACTAATAGCAAAATTACTGGTCTAGCAGAGTTTAATAACTCTTCTATTGCATAGACAAACCCTCCTAATGGAGCGCTAAATACTGCAGCTATTCCAGCACCACCACCAGCTGCTACTATTACTCTTCTGAAAGCTGTAGGAGCTTTGAGCCACTTGGCCATTTGCCAAGCTACTGATCCTCCCATTTGAACTGATGGACCTTCTGGACCCAAAGGGAATCCACTACCAATAGCAATAATTCCTGATATGAGCTTTACTAATCCTACTTTTAAATTCATTGGAACTTTTTTATGTCTTAAGAAACCCATGATTTGACTCACACCTGAACCTTTTGCAGCAGGTGCTATGTTTTTGATCAAATATCCTGCTATAGCTCCTCCTATAGCTCCAAGAATAGGTAAGACCGCAATAGATGGGAATTGGTTTAATAATGCTAATCTCCAATTATTAATAAAATAGATTCCAGTTTTAAAAGATATGCTTGTAATTGAGGCCCCCAAACCTGTTAATAAGAGTGAAAATGCAACGACTAGAGATCTTTGTTTTAATAATTTTTTGATGCTACGAGAAGAATTATTACTTGTTTTTTGAATATTATCTTTTATAAAGTTTGGCATATTCCATAATTACTTTGTCAAGCTGAAATCGTGTATTTCATCAAATTGAAGATAGCGATAAAGTTCATCTGAATATGGATTAATTTTATTTTTAGTAATATCCTGATATTCTTCAACTTCCGGTATTTTTCCGAGCAGTGCGCAAACTGCTGCTAATTCAGCGCTCCCTAAAAAGACTTGTGCATTCTTGCCAAGTCTATTGTCAAAATTTCTTGTACTTGTAGAAAATACCACGGAACCTTCATCTACTCTGGCTTGATTTCCCATACATAAAGAACAGCCCGGTAACTCTAACCTTGCACCACAATCTTCGAATATTTTATAGTAGCCTTCAGCTTTTAGAGTTTCTTCATCCATTTTGGTTGGTGGACAAATCCATAATTTTGATTTTAAATTTTTTACACCTTCAAGAACTTTCGCGGCTGCTCTGTAATGACCAATATTTGTCATGCAAGAACCTATAAAAACCTCGTCAATATTTGTATTTGCTACATCAGTGATTTCTTTTACATTATCTGGATCATTAGGGCAGGCAACTATAGGTTGTGTTACTTTTGCTAAATCAATTTCAATTATTTCTTCATACTGAGCGTTAAAATCTGGTTGAATTAATGATGGTTTTTGTAACCAATTTTTCATATCATTGATTCTTCTTGAAATCGATTTTGAATCTTCATAATTACTTTCGATCATTTTTTCTAGCAGGCAAATATTACTTCTCAAATACTCTTGAACAGTTTCTTGGGATAAAAGTATAGTGCTTCCAGCGCATGAGCGTTCTGCAGTAGCATCAGTAAGTTCAAAAGCTTGTTCAAGTTTTAAGTTTGGTAATCCCTCAATTTCCATTATTTTCCCGTTAAATATATTTTTCTTATTTTCTTTCTCAACAGTTAAGAGTCCTTTTTTAATTGCGAATAGAGGTATTGCATTTACTAAATCTCTCAGAGTAATTCCTGCTAATAATTCTCCCTTAAATTTAACCAGTACCGATTCCGGCATATTTAATGGCATTGATCCTATTGCAGCGGCAAAGGCAACAATGCCCGATCCTCCAGGAAATGAAATACCAAGAGGAAATCTTGTATGACTATCTCCACCTGTACCAACAGTATCGGGGAGAAGCATTCTGTTAAGCCAACTATGAATTATGCCGTCTCCAGGCTTAAGAGCTACTCCGCCTCTTTGAGATATAAAATCAGGTAATTCTTTATGGGTAACTAGATCTACTGGTTTAGGATATGCCGCTGTATGACAAAAACTCTGCATCACTAAATCTGCAGTAAAACCTAAACAAGCTAATTCTTTTAGTTCATCTCTAGTCATCGGTCCAGTAGTATCTTGACTGCCAACTGTAGTCATAATTGGCTCACAGGTCATTCCTGGCCTAACTCCATCTAAACCGCATGCTTTGCCTACTATTTTTTGAGCTTGAGTAAAGCCAGCAGTACTTTCGGTTGGATTTTGTGGTCTGGTAAATATTTCACTTGGTTGATAATTTAATTTGTTTCTAATTTTGT
>CACGJI010000027.1 GCA_902573335.1 uncultured Synechococcaceae cyanobacterium
ATGTAGTGACAATATGCTTTGGAGTAGCCGCAAGTATGGGGGCATTTCTACTTTCTGGAGGAGCAAAGGGGAAAAGATTGGCTTTACCTAATTCTAGGATTATGATTCATCAGCCTCTTGGAGGTGCACAAGGTCAAGCAGTAGAGATTGAAATACAAGCTAAAGAAATACTTTTTCTCAAAAAAACATTAAATTCGCTTTTAGCGGAACATACCGGTCAACCTTTAGAAAAAATTAATGAAGATACAGAAAGAGATTACTTTTTATCTCCCCCAGAAGCAGTCGAATATGGATTAATTGATAAAGTTATCAAAAAGTGACAAGGGATACTGATTTTTTAAAAATATGATGACGAATCCATATTTATAAGCAATCCTAGGGAATAGGGAATATTTAACACCTTTCACTTTAAAAACTTATAATCGATGGCTAAATTCGACGCCCATCTTAAATGTTCATTTTGCGGGAAATCACAAGACCAAGTAAGAAAGCTTATAGCTGGTCCTGGGGTTTATATCTGTGATGAGTGCATAGACCTTTGTAATGAAATTCTGGATGAAGAACTACTTGATAATCAAGCGAACACAAACAACTCTCCACAAGTAAAAAAGAAATTACCAACTGATAATCCTAAAAAATCTGTTCCTTTAGAATTAACCTCAATTCCTAAGCCATTAGAAATTAAAAGTTTTCTAGATAATCAAGTTGTTGGACAAGAATCTGCAAAAAAAATATTATCAGTAGCCGTATACAATCACTACAAGCGATTAGCTTGGAAAGTTAAAGAAGAAAGTAAAAATAGTAATTTAACAGATTCACAAGCAACTAAATTACAAAAATCAAATATTTTACTCATCGGCCCTACTGGAAGTGGAAAAACATTATTGGCGCAAACTTTAGCAGAGTTTCTAGATGTCCCTTTTGCAGTAGCTGATGCAACGACTTTGACTGAAGCTGGATATGTTGGTGAGGATGTTGAAAACATACTTCTAAGACTTCTACAGAAATCAGAAATGAATGTAGAACTAGCTCAAAAAGGAATTATTTATATTGATGAAATAGATAAAATTGCAAGAAAAAGCGAGAATCCTTCAATTACTAGAGATGTTTCTGGTGAAGGGGTACAGCAAGCATTATTAAAAATGCTTGAAGGAACAATTGCTAACGTGCCACCACAAGGCGGAAGAAAACATCCTTATCATGACTGTATCCAAATTGATACGAGTCAAATATTATTTATTTGTGGGGGGGGGCTTTTATAGGTTTAGAGGATATCGTTCAAAAGCGTATGGGTAAACACTCCATAGGATTTACCACCAATCCAGATCAAAACAAAGTTGATACAAAAAAAATAGTAGACCCACGAGATTCCCTTAAAAATTTAGAATTAGATGACTTAGTGAAATATGGCCTAATTCCAGAATTTATTGGAAGAATTCCGGTTTGTGCTGTATTAGATCGTCTCACTAAAGAAACTTTAGAATCTATTCTAACTCAACCAAGAGATGCATTAGTAAAGCAATTCAAAACTTTGCTAAGTATGGATAATGTTGATTTATCATTTGAGCCAGATTCTGTTGAAGCGATAGCAAATGAAGCATATAAAAGAAAAACAGGTGCAAGAGCATTAAGATCAATAATTGAGGAGTTAATGCTAGACATAATGTACACTTTGCCTTCTGAAGAAAATGTAAAAGAATTCACAATTACGAAAAAAATGGTAGATAATTTGTTCTCATCTAAAATTGTTAAACTACCTTCAGGTTCAAAAAGAATCATTAAAGAGTCTGCATAAATTAGAGTTTAATTTCATCCCAATTTTTCTAATTAATGAAAAATAAATGCCAAATATACATAAGCCTTTTCATCAAAAATATAGACCAAACAACTTAGACGAACTAGTTGGGCAAAAATTTATATCCATTACACTCAAACAAGCACTATTAACAAAAAAAATTGCTCCTGCATATCTTTTTAATGGTCCAAGAGGCACTGGAAAAACATCAAGTGCAAGAATATTTGCAAAATCTCTAAATTGCCAGGCATTCGACCAACCTACGATAACTCCTTGTTGCAAATGTGACCTATGTAGACAAATTACAGATGGGAGCGCTCTAGATATTATCGAAATTGATGCGGCATCAAATACAGGAGTAGAAAATATAAGAGAAATTATAGAAAGAGCAAGATTTGCACCTACTCAAGCGAGATGGAAAGTATATGTTATTGATGAATGTCATATGCTTTCAACAGCAGCTTCAAACGCCTTACTAAAAACTATTGAAGAACCGCCCTCAAGAGTAGTATTTATCCTTGCGACTACAAATCCTGAGAGGGTATTAAATACGATACAAAGCAGATGCCAAAAGTTTGATTTTAGAAGAATAAGCCCTAAAGACATTTTTCAACATTTATCAGAAATAGCAGAAAAAGAGTCCATTGAGTATGAAGTTCAGGCGTTAAAAATGATTGCAAAAAGATCAAATGGAGGTATGAGAGATGCACAAAGCCTCCTTGAACAACTGAATCTTTTACCAGAAGGTATAACAATTAATAATATCCAAAATCTCCTAGGAGAAGTATCAGAAAGCGAATTAACAAATCTGATTAAATCATTAGTTGAGAATAATCCAGAGTCATTAATTATCACCTGCAACAAATTATATGATGCCGGAAACGAACCTCTTCAAATAATTAACGGATTATTAAACATAACAAGAGATCTACTACTGCACACTACAAATAATAAATATTCAAATCTTTATTATACTTCTGATGAATTTCGAGATGAATTGGATAAAATCTCGAAGACAATAAATAAATCAACAATAATTAATTGGCATAATAATCTGAGAAATATTGAATATCAAATAAAAACAAGTGATAATCCAAGGCTTTGGTTTGAAATACACTTAACTGGCCTTCTAAGTAATCAGGAGATAAATAGTTTTGAAAATAAGCAAGAAAGTAAAAATAATACGACCCAGGAGAAGCAGGAAATTAGAAAAAACATTGCAATTGTAAATAAAGAAAACATCTCTAATGAAATTCAAAAACCAAGTATCAAACAAGAGATAACTCGCGAGGAATTGATCGAAAAAAAAGACGAAAAATTAGAGGAATTTGACGTTCTTGAAAAAGAAAGTATGAAAAATATTTCTGACAATAACCAAAGTAATTCTGGATCAAATAATTTAAAAGATAAATGGGAATTAATTCTTTCTAAATTAGAGTTACCATCTACAAGAATGTTACTTTCACAACAAGCCGAACTTGAAAGTTTTGATTCGGAGAAAATCACAATTGCATTATCACCAAACTGGGAAAATATGATAAAAAGCAGAAAAGTTATTATTGAAAATACTGTAAAAAAGATATTTGGAGATGGAATAATACTTAATTTTTCAACCAAACAATTAAATAAAAGTAACCCAACAATCACTCCAGAAATAACCCAAAATGAAGTAAATAATTTTCGACCAATAAAAAAAATAGAACCAAAAACTAATTCCTCAACAAAAATATCTAACGAGAAAACTTATGATGATAGTTCAAAAAACTTAGCAAATTTTTTTAATGGGGAAATTATAGACCTTGATGAATAAATTAAACTCCAGTATGAAGAGTTTTTCGCCAGAGTATCTTTTTAGGAAAAATAGACATCTTTATTGTTACCCAAGGGATTACTAAAAACCAATGTGATAAGTAAAAAACCGATAAAAATACCATCAAAAAATTGTTTTTTTGCAATACAGGTACTTCGCTTTTACAAGAAGAACCGTACCAAAAAGCAATCCCAGATAACATGAAAGCTGTAAATGAAATAGGCCAGTAAATTGGTGAATCTAATAAAGCAATACTGAAAACTAAATCGAAAATAGAAATAATTGGTAGTGCATATTGCAAGATGAAAAAGTAAGTTAAATCAAATTTCTGCAAATAATCGATTTTATTAGTAAATAATTGATCTCCATAATCAAAGAATCTTTGCAAACCCCCCTCTGCCCATCTTTGCCTTTGCGCTAATAAAGCATTTAAATTCTCAACTGCTTCCTCCATTACTGGAGGATCCCATAAAATTCCAATTCTAGATTTTGATAATAATAATCTTAAACTTAAATCAAGATCATCTGTAACTGTATCTTCATTAAAAGAACCACATGCCAATAAAGTTTCTTTCTTAATTAATTGGCCATTTCCCCTTAATTCAGAAACTCCAGCAACTGATAATCTTCCATATTGAAAGATAGCGTCCATAGCCATCTCCATTGACTGACAAGAAGTTAAAAAATTCTTACTTACATTTGTCACAGATTTTCTTAGTTGAACGGCAGACCAATCACCCTCTTCTACAAAACTAAATAACCTTATCAAAGAATCTTGTTTTAATTCGGCATCAGCATCTAAAACTAATAACCATTCACCATGAGTAAACTTCAAGGCATAATTCAAAGCTCCTGACTTTCCACCGCCAGCATTTGGAGAACGACTTACGACTTTTAGCTTGTCATATTGTCTAGATAATCGATCTAAAATTAAAGGCGTCTTATCAGAACTACCATCATCGATT
The DNA here is from genome assembly GCA_902573335.1 of uncultured Synechococcaceae cyanobacterium. Lineage (GTDB taxonomy): Bacteria > Cyanobacteriota > Cyanobacteriia > PCC-6307 > Cyanobiaceae > Prochlorococcus_A. The sequence continues at coordinate 4,571 of CACGJI010000027.1, forward strand.
ATGTAAATACTTAATTTATTCGTTGGATAATCTAAACTAAATAATCTTTCAACTAATCGTGCTATGACATTCTCTTCATCTCTAGCTGCGACTAAGATATCAAGCACAGGTAATTCTTTATTGCTTATTCTTCTGCTTACAGTATTTAAAACTTTGTTCCTTTTCAAATTTCTAGAAATAACTATTAAACCGTAAAAAGCAATAACAAAAGAAACGGTCAATACAATGTAAAAGAAATTTTCGATATTGTAGGCATGAGGAATAAAAGCTACTAAAAAACAAGCACTAAGAAATATAAACGACTTCAATCTTCGATTTTTATAAAAACCCTTACTCATAAAAGTAAATTTTTAATTACTAAACATTCATTGAGACAATATCTCAAATTTTTTCAGTTTTGCATCACGATAGTAATGATTCAATATTTGTTCATAAGAGAATCCTAATTTAGCCATTTCAATTGCTCCTGACTGAGATAAACCTACACCATGACCGAAGCCTCCTCCTCTCAATAGCCATAAATCATCATTTAATTTATTAATAGTAAACAAATTACTAGGTATAAAATTTAATACCCGTCGAATATCATCTTTAACAAGAACAATAGATTTATTACCTTTATCCATTTGTATTTCCAATTTTGTCACTCTGCCACTAGACCCACGTTCAATAGAATTTAAATCCAAAACATCATCATTAATATTTATAAGTTTGTTTTTAATTAACTTTTCTTTAATTTCAAGACTCGAAATTTTCTTATGCCATCGAAAAAGAGAATGATTACTCCCATAGAAATGTCCTTTATCAAAATCTAAAAACTTATTTAAATCAGATTCATTTGAAATTGGAAGACTAAAAATTTTATTTAATGATTTAGAACCATCAATGATTGAATTGAAATAAGAGTAATCTTGAATTTGCCAAGACTCGCCTGCAGTAGCCGATACGCCACCATTAGAACCATGGTAAAAAGCATTTATTGGTTGATCTTCATAAGTGAGAATTAAATTTGAAGTTGCGTCTATAGCTTTTTGAACGTTTTTATTTGAAATTTTAGAAGGCTTATAAACTTGACATTGAGTGCTTACACATAAATGATATTTATCCATATTAAATCTATCAGAATTAAATATTCCCCAAGTTCTTGCTATGACTGCTTGAGCCTTGAGTGCTTCCAAAGGAGAATTCGGTCCAATTTCGTATGGCAAAACACCTGCCAAATAATCGTCAAATTCAATTTTTTGTACTAATGTCCAAGTTCCATAAGAATCTTTTGATAAATAAAAATTTTTACCAAAATTGACACCATTTATTTTTATTTCTTCTTGAGAATATATATATATAGGTCCTTCGAGTTTCATAATATTATATTCACTTCTAAGAACAGGAGTAATTTGAGAATTTTTTATTTTTCTGAAAATCTTATTTTTTAATTCAAAATCTGGAAGATCATCTTCAAATGGAATCCATACTTCCCAATTTTTAGGGTAAGCAACAGTCGTCTCATATCCTTTATCTTTAAGTTTTTCTGCTTGTTTTTTTGCTGATTCATAGCTAGCAAAAGGACCAAAAACAATTCTTTCAATTATTTCTGGATTTTTGATGGGTATATCCACCCAGGAAATATTAATCTGTTTTGATTTATGTTTAATACCGTTAGACGATATCAGGTTTAAAAAACCTTTATCCGTTATAAAGGTTATATTCTTTTTTTTAGAAAAAATATCATTTTCCCCACCTAGATATTGCTTTAAACCAATTAAAAATTTTCCTTTTTTAATTTCTGTATTGATTTCAACCTTTAGCAATTCTTCTGCTTTTACATTAGAAGTAAATTTAGTATTAGTTATGAAAAGAGAAATACAACCTAAAAATAAGTTTAAAAGTGCAAATTTAAGTTTCATAAGTTAGAACTTTCCTTATCAATTAAAAACTTTAATTTGCACCAATGCGTATAAAGGTTTAGATTATCCTAATTAAACACATTTGACTTAAATGTCTAAACTAAAAACTCGTAAATCAGCTGCCAAAAGATTTAAAGCTACTGCGACGGGTAAATTCATGAGAAGAAGAGCTTTCCATAATCATTTACTTGATCATAAAAGCTCCAAATTAAAAAGACATCTATCAACAAAAGCTGTAGTTGATGAAAGAGATGCTGATAATGTAAGATTAATGATTCCATACGCATAAATCTTTAACCAATTTTTATTAGATATTCATGGCACGCGTAAAAAGAGGCAACATAGCCAGAAAAAGAAGAAACAAAATCTTAAATCTTGCAAAAGGTTTCAGAGGAGGTAACAAAAATCTTTTCAGAACCGCCAATCAAAGAGTGATGAAAGCTCTTTGTAATGCTTATAGGGATAGAAGAAGAAGAAAAAGAGATTTTAGGAGACTTTGGATTTCTAGAATTAACGCTTCTGCCAGAATAAATGGAACAAACTACAGCAAGTTAATAAATGGGATGAAAAACTCAGAAATTATCATTAACAGAAAAATGCTTGCTCAATTAGCATTAAACGACCCTAAGTGTTTTGAAAAAATTGTTTCTTCCGTTAGTAATTAAAAAAAAGAATATAATTTAAAAAGTAATTTTAAATAATGGAAATTTCTTCCTTTCAATCCTATTTAATAATTCTTTTTGTTGTATTAATAATAATTTCCATTTTTGTATTCAGACAATTTCTAAAAACAAGAAGTGAAGAATTAAATTTAGTAAAATTCGAGCAAGTCGGTTTAGATTCTCTCACTAAAGCTACAGAATTATATGAATTTGGGTCTATTCAGATAAAAAAAAGATTATATTCTGAAGCAATTAAAACTTTTTTAAAAGCAATTGAAAATTATGAAAATGAACCTGATGAAGCTAAAGCGATAATAAATAACGCTTTAGGATTTTCTTATGCTGCTCAAAATGAATTTAAAAAAGCAATTAAATACTATAACTCTGCAATCAAATCACTCCCAGAATATCCTATAGCCCTAAACAACCTCGCATCAGCACAACAGCGTTTACTTGAGTATGACTTGGCATATGCAACATATCAAAAGGTTTTGGTGATAGATCCAAAAAACAAAACAGCAATAAAAAAAAGTAAAGAGTTAGAAAAAAGAAATAATTACAAACCTTATAAAGGTATTAAAGATAAGGGATTCTAAATATGAAGAATTATTCATCTTTACTAATTGGAGGAAAACAATTTTCCAGTAGATTAATGGTGGGCACTGGTAAATATAAATCTACTCAAGATATGGTAGAAAGTTTGACAAATTCTGAAACTGAAATTATAACCGTCGCTGTAAGAAGAATTCAAAATGTTCAAACCGGAGAAAATTTACTCGAAAAGATAAATTGGAAAAAATACTGGATGCTTCCTAATACAGCTGGTTGCGTTAATTCCGATGAGGCAGTCAGAATAGCAATTTTGGGCAGAGAACTTGCAAAATTGTCTGGTCAAGAGGAAAATAATTTTGTGAAGTTAGAAGTAATTCCTGACAAAAAGTATTTGCTACCAGATCCAATAGAAACCCTTAAAGCAGCAGAAATTTTAATAAAAAAAGGTTTTGCTGTACTTCCTTATATAAATGCAGATCCTATTCTTGCAAAAAGACTAGAAGAAATAGGTTGTGCAACTGTAATGCCTTTAGGATCACCTATTGGGTCCGGGCAAGGTTTATTAAATTTATCAAATATAGGGATAATAATTGAGAATGCAAAAGTGCCAGTAATAATTGACGCAGGAATTGGGGTGCCAAGTGAAGCTTCTCAAGCTATGGAACTTGGAGCTGATGGTGTCTTAATCAATAGTGCAATAGCACAAGCTGAAAATCCTCCTCTAATGGCTCAAGCGATAAATTATGGAGTGAAAGCTGGCAGGCAAGCTTTTCTCTCAGGAAGAATTAAAAAACAAGACATTGCAGTAGCAAGTTCACCTGAAAAAAATATATCTATCTAGTTCTTTATATTAAGCAAAGTTTTAAAAGAGAGTAAAAATTTATAATATGATTTGATTTATCTTATTTAAGAAAGAAGATTTGAAACTATTTACAATGTTTTTTCGCAAATTGGAAGCACATTGTAGTAATTTAATAAATATATTACGAATCTATTAATTCTGGAGTTCTGAGTGAAAGTTATTGTTCTAGGTGGAGATGGTTTTTGCGGTTGGCCTTGTGCGGTGAATTTAGCAGAGCAAAATCATAATGTAATTATTGTCGACAATTTAAGTCGTAGAAAAATTGATATTGATCTAGAGGTAGAATCTTTAACTCCAATTGCTTCGATAACAGAACGACTTTCTGCATGGGAAGAGATTGGGGGTAAGCCTATGAGATTTATTAATATGGATATCTCTAAACAATATCAAAAATTACTCAATTTGCTCATTGATGAAAAACCAGATTCCGTGATCCATTTTGCAGAACAAAGAGCAGCGCCTTACTCAATGAAATCGAGTTTTACTAAAAGATATACAGTAGATAATAATGTTAATGGCACCCACAACCTTCTTGCTGCAATAGTTGAGAGTAATTTAGATATTCATGTTGTTCATTTAGGAACAATGGGAGTCTACGGATATGGATCACATAGAGGTGCAACAATTCCAGAAGGTTATCTAAAAGTTGAAGTTCCACAACCAGATGGCAGCCGGTTTGAAGAAGAAATATTACACCCTGCAAGTCCAGGTAGTGTTTACCATATGACTAAAACTTTAGATCAACTATTATTTCTTTACTACAACAAAAATGATCTTGTAAGGATTACTGATCTTCACCAAGGCATTGTTTGGGGAACAAATACAGAAGCAACTTTAAAAGATCCGAGATTGACAAACCGATTTGACTATGACGGAGACTATGGAACTGTTCTAAATAGATTTCTTATGCAAGCTGCAATTGGGTATCCATTAAGTGTTCATGGGACAGGAGGGCAAACAAGAGCATTTATACATATAAAAGACTCTGTAAAATGTGTACAACTTGCTCTTGAAAATCCTCCAAAACCTGGAGAGAGAGTCAAAATCTTTAATCAAATGACTGAGAGTCATCAAGTTGGAGAACTAGCTAAAAAAGTTGCGTCTCTAACAGGAGCTGAAATCAATTATTTACCAAATCCAAGGAATGAAGCAGTAGAAAATGATCTAATTGTTGATAATAAATGCTTTATAGAATTAGGTTTAAACCCAACGACTCTTGATAATGGCTTATTAGAAGAAGTTGTTGAAGTTGCTAAAAAATACTCCAACAGATGCGATCTTAACCGCATACCTTGTGTTTCATCCTGGACTAAAAAACAAGCTGAGGCTATAAAGACTAATTAAAATTTCTGAAAAAACTACCTTAAGAAAGTGAAAATTGCATTGTTTACTGAAACTTTTTTACCTAAAGTTGACGGCATAGTTACAAGACTGACTAAAACGATTGAATTTTTAATAAAAAATGGTGATGAAGTTATAATTTTTTGTCCAGAGGGGTGTCCAGAATCATATATGGGAGGAACTGTAGTTGGCGTTGCTGCAATGCCATTACCCTTATACCCAGAGTTAAAGCTTGGTTTACCAGGTCCTGCAGTCTCAGATAAGTTAGAAAAATTTAACCCGGATTTGATACATGTTGTTAATCCAGCTGTACTTGGCTTAGGCGGAATATGGTTAGCGAAAACTAATAACATTCCATTAATTGCAAGCTACCATACTCATCTTCCGAAATATCTGGAACATTACGGTATGGGTATGTTAGAGCCACTTTTGTGGGAATTACTTAAAGCAGCACATAATCAAGCCTTGTTAAATTTATGTACTTCCACCGCTATGGTAAATGAGTTAAAAGATAAAGGTATTCAAAGGACTGCTCTTTGGCAAAGGGGAGTAGATACTTACAGTTTCAGACCAGATTTGAGAAGTGAGAAAATGAGAAAAAAATTATTTGGGGAATATAACGACGCTAATTACTTGTTGATTTATGTAGGAAGATTATCAGCAGAAAAACAAATTGAGAGAATTAAACCAGTCTTAGAAAGTATTCCTAATGCTTGCCTAGCACTTGTAGGTGACGGACCATATAGAAACCAGCTTGAAAAAATCTTCGAAAATACAAAGACTAATTTCATAGGATATTTATCTGGCGATGAACTTGCTAGCGCCTATGCCTCTGGAGATATATTTTTATTTCCATCTAGTACAGAAACACTTGGGTTAGTTTTACTAGAAGCAATGGCAGCAGGATGTCCAGTTATCGGAGCCAACAAGGGGGGGATTCCAGATATTATTAGCGATGGGATTAATGGTTGTTTATATGATCCTGATGAAAAAGATAATGGGGAACAGAGTTTGATTGCAGCAACAAAAAAAATTCTAGAGAATGAAGATAAAAGAGAAAATATGAGGAAAGAAGCACGAAACGAAGCAGAAAAATGGGATTGGAATCAAGCAACGCTACAACTGCAAAATTATTATGCAGATACTCTAAAAGAAATAGATTAAATTTAATCTTAATTATGCTACGTGTGGAGGCGTAGGACTGCTATACGAACTTAAAGGAAGTATGAGAGTCGCGATATTTTGATTCTTTTCAGGCCTTTTTTTCTTTGAAAATTTTTTACCAAAAGGTACTCTTATAACATTAGTTCCCTCAATAGAACAAATGTTTGAGTTATCTCCTGAAAAATTATTGACAAAATTTGGTAAGTCGACGTTTTTAACTGGCAGGTGCTTAACATTACCAGATTTAAAATCTTTGGTCATAGCTTCAAATACCCCAAAAAATTTGATGCTCGATTATTGTAATAAAAAAATTTAAAAAAATTCTATAAGAAAATATTAAATTTTTATTCTCACTGATAATAACTAAGGAAATATAAGGACGCTAGTCCTTTAAGCACATTTTTTTTCTTCGAAAGTCTCTCCTTGATTTATATTGCAAGAACAAATTAAATTGCGATCGCCATATGCATTATTGATCCTAGAAACTGCTGACCAAAACTTAATAGATGTTGGAGTTTTATAAGGGAAAGAAGCTTTTTCTTTTGAATAAGGATAATGCCAATTATCAGCAATTAACTCTTTCAGAGTATGGGGAGCGTTACTTATTACATTATTATTCTTTAATTCACTATTTTTTTCTATTTCGCTGATTTCTTCTCCAATCAATAGCATAGCCTCGCAAAATCTATCCAATTCAACCAAACTTTCACTTTCAGTAGGCTCTATCATTATGGTCTCTGGAACAGGCCAACTTATAGTTGGGGCATGAAAACTATAATCTATTAATCGTTTAGCTAAATCATTTACACTCAAACCAGTTTTGGATTTTAAATCTCTAAAATCTAAAATACACTCATGTGCGACAAAATTATTTTTTCCTTTATAAAGAATCTTGAATTTATGCTTTAAAGAATGCGCAATATAATTTGCAGATAAAATTGCATGCCCAGTTGCTTTCCTTAAACCACTAAGACCAGCCATTTTTATGTACATCCAACTTATTGGAAGAATACTTGCACTCCCATGCTTGGCAGAAGAGACGTAATTGGAACTATTAGATAAATCATTATCCATTAAAGAATGAGTAGGAAGAAATGGGCTTAAAGTTTCTGATGCAGCAACTGGACCTACTCCTGGACCACCACCTCCATGTGGAATGCAGAATGTTTTATGTAAATTCAAATGACAAACATCAACACCATAATTCCCCGGTTTACATAATCCAACCTGAGCGTTCAAATTTGCTCCATCTAAATAGACAAATCCTCCAACAGAATGAATTAAATCACATATCTTTCTGATTTGTAATTCAAAAACTCCATGAGTAGAGGGATAAGTCAACATAAGAGCCCCTATTTGGTTATCAAATTTCTTGACCTTGATCGACAAATCTTGAAAATCAATATTTCCTTCTTCATCACATTCAACAGTTAACACTTCAAAACCTGCCATAACTGCACTAGCAGGATTTGTTCCATGAGCACTTTTAGGAATTAAACATTTTTTTCTTAACAGTTCACCTTTTGATTCAAAATAAGAATTTATTGCCAATAAACCTGCAAACTCTCCTTGAGAGCCTGCATTTGGTTGAAAAGAAACTGATTTTAAACCAACAATATCACTTATCCATTTTTCTAGATCAGATATGATTTTTGAATAGCCTTTAGTTTGATCAGGTGGGGAAAAAGGATGAATTGAAGATAAATTAGCCCAAGAGACTGGATTTAACTCTGCTGCAGAATTTAACTTCATGGTACAGCTTCCCAATGGCATCATCCCATCTACCAAAGAAAAATCTTTTTCTGCAAGTCGGAATATATATCTCATTAATTCAGTTTCACTTTGGTAATTTGTGAATATATCTTGCTGCATCCATGCACTAGATCTCAAAGCTAAACTTTCAAGATGAAATACTTTATCAAATTTTATATGCTCTAAATCTTCTTCTTTTTCTATAAGGATTGCTATAAAAGTCAAAATATCTTTGATTTCTTTTTCATTACTAAGCTCATCTAAAGAGATCCCAAAGCCAGTTGAATTTTCAATAGTTGATCCCAACGGCAAAATTCTTAAGTTATAGCCATTTTTTAAAGCTTCATTGTGGATCCTCTGGGAGTGCTCAGAATAAACATCAACACTATCAAATCTAATCCCATCAGGAATATTAAAACCTAAAGCAGCTAAACTTGATTCTAGATTTATTCTTAACTCCACTAATCTCTTAGCAATTTGGGTTAATCCAGAGGGTCCATGATAAACAGCATAAAAAGAAGAAATTATGGCTAACAAAGATTGAGCAGTACAAATATTACTAGTGGCCTTTTCCCTTCTAATATGTTGCTCTCTTGTTTGCAATGCTAGTCTTAGAGACTTTTCCCCATTTTTAGATAGAGTTTGCCCAACAATTCTTCCGGGTATCAGCCTTTTATATTTTTCGCTACAAGCAAAATATGCTGCATGGGGGCCGCCAAAACCCATTGGCACACCAAATCTTTGCATACTACCCACTGCTACATCAACACCAAATTCAGAAATTGGTTTAATCAAAACTTGTGCCAGTGGATCAATACATGCCGTAACAATAATTTCTGATCTATGTGCTTGGGATATTAAGAATGTGGGATCATATAATTCCCCATTTTTACCAGGTAATTGCAACAACATTCCAAAAACATCATCTTGATTAGGAAGATTGCTTTGAGTAAAGCGTTTTAAGGATATTCCCAAAGGTTTTGCTCTGGTTTGCAGAACATTAAAAGTATGATCAAAAACATTTGATTCCACTAAGTACACTTTTGAAGATTTATTTTTTCTTGCGGAAAAACTCATAGCCATAGCTTCTGCAGCAGCAGTACCCTCATCTAACAAAGATGCATTGGCGACAGGGAATCCTGTTAGTTCACAAACAGTAGTCTGAAAATTAAATAGAGCTTCTAATCTTCCTTGTGCAATTTCTGCTTGATATGGAGTATAAGACGTGTACCACCTTGGATTTTCAAGAACATGTCTTTGGATTACTTTAGGCATGTGATTGTCATAATAACCAAGGCCTATTAGTGATCTCATTTTATTATTTTTATTCGCAATCTCTTCTAATTCATTTAAGGCCTCAATTTCTGAACAACCTTGGGGCAATATTTCTGAAGATTTATCTTTAAGCTGAATATCTTCAGGAATAACTTGATTTATAAATTGATCAATATTATTAAAACCAAGCTTGTTCAGCATAATTCTTTCATCATTATCTCCTAACCCAAGATGCCTATCTATAAACAAATCAGACCCAAATTTGGATGTCATATTTAAATGTTTTACTTAAAATAACTCTTTTTAAAAAGATTTGCCTTATTTTGGCACAACCTTTAATTGATATTCCTCAGAAGTCATCAAATCAGCAATTGATGCTTTTAATTCTGGTTTCAAAATGATTAACCAACCGTCCCCAATCGGATCATTTTGTAAAAGCTCAGGGTTCTCAATAACACTTTCATTTACAGATACTATTTCCCCTGAAAAAGGCAAATAGACTTCCTCAACGGCCTTAACTGATTCTATTGTTCCAAAAGTCTCGCCTTTCTCTAAAGTAGACCCTTGATCA
>CACGJI010000028.1 GCA_902573335.1 uncultured Synechococcaceae cyanobacterium
TGAAGAAAACTGGTGAAGTAATTGATTAATTTTTCATCAGAAACCAGATTTCAACTTTTTCTAATTTATCAATTCTGACAAAGACCAGAATTAACACAAAATTATGACTCTAAAAAATCGCTACAAAGAATCAATAAGACCAAAACTTTTAAAGGACCTTGGTCTTAAAAATATTCATCAAGTACCTAAAGTTGTCAAAGTCAACGTTAACAGAGGTCTTGGTGAGGCAGCTTCAAATTCGAAAGCTCTAGAAGCCTCTTTAAACGAAATGGCAACAATTACAGGACAAAAGGCCCTTGTGACTAGGGCTAAAAAAGCTATCGCGGGTTTTAAAATTCGTGAGGGCATGCCGATTGGTTGTACTGTTACTTTGAGAGGAGATAGGATGTATTCCTTTTTGGAGAGATTTATAAATCTAGCTTTACCAAGAATAAGAGACTTCAGAGGAGTTAATCCAAAAAGTTTCGATGGGAGAGGGAATTATACCGTTGGAGTGAAAGAGCAATTGATTTTTCCTGAAATCTCTTTTGATAAAATAGATTCAATTAGAGGTATGGATATAACTATTGTCACTAGTGCAAAATCAGATCAAGAAGGTAAAGCTCTTTTACAGGAGTTAGGAATGCCTTTTAGTAAGAATTAAATTAAAACTATGTCAAATCACGACCCTATTTCAGATATGCTTACTCGAATTAGAAATGCGAGTCAAAAAAAGCATACAACTACAACTATCCCAGGCTCAAAAATGTCCTTAAGTATCGCCAAAGTGCTTCAAAAAGAGGGATTCATTTCTGATATTAATGAGGAAGGTGAAGGTTATAAATCACAAATAATACTCGGTCTCAAATATAGTGGTAAAAACAAATTTCCTACTATCCGATCTATGCAAAGAGTTAGTAAACCTGGTTTGAGAATATATAAAAATACTAGAGGTTTGCCAAAAGTTCTTGGAGGTCTTGGAGTTGCCATAATTTCAACTTCTAAAGGTGTTATGAGTGATCGCGATGCTAGAAAGCAAGGAATTGGCGGCGAAGTCCTCTGCTATGTTTATTAAGGAGAATTAATCATGTCAAGAATCGGAAAAACACCAGTACTTATTCCAGAGAAAGTTACAGTTGATTTTGATGGATTAACAGTTACAGTAAAAGGCCCAAAGGGTGAGTTAAAACGTCTCATGCCTGAGGGAGTTAGTTTTGATAAGAAAGATAATACTGTTGTCGTAAGTCCTACTACAACCAAAATATATTCAAGGCAGAGACATGGTTTATGTAGAGCCTTAATCGCAAATATGGTTGAAGGGGTTACTCAAGGTTTTTCAAAAAAACTAGAAATTGTTGGCGTTGGATCAAGAGCACAAGTAAAAGGAAAAAATCTAGTTGTTAGTGCAGGATATAGTCATCCTGTAGAAATGATCCCCCCTGATGGTATAACATACAAAGTTGAGAGTAATACAAACGTTACCGTATCTGGAATTGATAAGGAAATTGTTGGCAATGAAGCAGCAAAAATCAGATCAATTAGACCTCCAGAGCCATATAAAGGAAAAGGAATTAAATACCATGATGAGAGAATTCTCAGAAAAGCTGGTAAATCTGGCAAAAAATAATTCGAATTAAAAAAATGACCAAACTTTCCAGGAAATTACAAACCCAAAAAAGACATAGAAGATTAAGGAGATTCTTAATTGGAGATGCAACGCGTCCAAGATTATCTGTTTTTCGCTCTAATAACCATATTTATGCCCAGGTCATAGATGATAGCGCTCAAACAACTATTTGCTCAGCTTCAACTGTTGATAAGGAATTGAGAGAAAAATCTGAGAAATTATCCTCTGATTGTAATTCTTCTTCCATTGTTGGAAAATTATTAGCAAAGAGAGCGATAAAAAAAGGTATTAAGCAAGTCATTTTTGACCGTGGAGGTAATTTATATCACGGCAGAGTAAAGGCACTTGCAGACGCTGCTCGTGAAGCTGGCCTAGAATTCTAACTCTTAATTTTTTTACTATGACTGACACTCCAACAAAACAAGAAATTCAATCCAAGAACGATAACGTTCCTGGAGCTATGCCCGTAGAACAAAAAAAGAATAATCGTAATGATCGAAAAAGAAATAGAAGAGGTGATTCAAAAAATCTTGAGAGAGATTCTGATTGGCAAGAGAGAGTTGTTCAAATTCGACGTGTTTCTAAGACTGTTAAGGGTGGAAAAAAAATGAGTTTTAGAGCAATTGTTGTTGTAGGTAATGAGAAAGGTCAAGTTGGAGTTGGAGTCGGTAAAGCAGGGGATGTTATTGGTGCTGTGAGAAAGGGAGTTTCAGATGGTAAAAAGAATCTTGTTAGGGTTCCCTTAACCCCAAATAATTCAATACCGACTTTATCTAAAGGTCGAGATGGTGCTGCTAATGTACTAATCAGACCAGCTGCCCCAGGTACAGGTGTAATTGCTGGTGGTTCAATAAGAACAGTTTTAGAATTAGCCGGTATAAAAAATGTCTTAGCAAAAAGATTGGGTAGTAAAACACCATTGAATAATGCAAGAGCTGCTATGGTAGCTCTTTCTCAATTAAGAACACACAAATCTGCCTCAAGGGAGAGAGGGATCTCACTTGAACAGCTCTACTCTTAAAATTATGACTTCAACACTAAATACACTTAAATCAAACTCTGGCTCGAGAAAGAAAAAACTAAGAAAGGGTAGAGGTATTGCAGCCGGTCAGGGTGCATCATGTGGTTTCGGAATGAGAGGACAAAAGTCGCGTTCTGGAAGACCTACACGTCCAGGTTTTGAAGGTGGCCAAATGCCTTTATATAGAAGAGTTCCAAAATTAAAGCACTTTGAAATAATTAATCAAAAGAACTTTTCCATAATTAATTTAGAAAAATTAAATGATTTCAAAGATAACGATATAGTTAACCTTGACTCACTAGTTAAGAAGGGATTAATCTTCAAACCAAAATTTCCTTTAAAAATTCTTGGTAATGGAAAAATTAATGTAAAGCTAAAAGTCCAAGCTCATGCATTTACAAAAGTTGCAAAACAAAAAATTGAGGACGCAGGTGGATCCTGCGAGCTTATAAATAATAAATAAATTTACTAAAAATTTAGGTAAGCTTCAAAATGTTTGTCAACAAAAGTAGAAATCCTAGCGCTTCTGAAATACTTTCCCAATTATTTTTAAATAAAGAGCTAAGAAGTAGAGTTTTAACTACGTTAGGTCTTCTTCTTTTAGTAAGACTTGGTATATATATCCCCATGCCTGGTATTGATAGGGTTGCTTTTAAAAGTTTTATAGATCAAGGGGGGCAATTAATAGGTTTTTTAGATATTTTCACTGGAGGAGGAATTTCAACCTTAGGAATATTCGCATTAGGCATACTTCCCTTCATTAACGCATCAATTATTATTCAGCTTCTCACAGCTTCATTGCCTGTGCTTGAAGATTTACAAAAAAATGAAGGAGAAGCGGGGAGAAGAAAAATTGCTCAAATAACAAGATATGTTTCATTAGGATGGGGTTTTTTGCAAAGTATAATTTTTTCCTTAATTCTCAGACAATATGCTATTGAGGGGATAAGTGAAACTACATTTGTCTTGCAAACCTCCATTGCCTTGGTTACAGGCTCAATGTTAGTAATGTGGTTTAGTGAAATTATTACTGAGAAAGGGATAGGTCAAGGCGCTTCATTGGTAATTTTTTTGAATATTGTTTCGACTTTACCTAAGGCTCTAAGTTCAACCATTGAGAAAGCTCAAACTGGCGATAGAGGAGATGTTTTAGGTATAGCAGTTTTACTTGGAGTATTTTTACTGACAATTGTTGGGATCATTTTTGTTCAAGAGGGAGCAAGACGCATTCCTATTGTTAGTGCAAAAAGGCAAATAGGAAATTCAACACTACTTCCTACAAGACAAAGTTATCTACCTTTGAAATTAAATGCAGGAGGAGTCATGCCTATCATATTTGCATCTGCTTTAATCTTTTTACCTATAACTATTGCAAATGTTACGGGCAATCCAGTCTTAATCAAGTTAGCTAGTAGTTTAAATCCTGGATCTTCTAATCCATGGCCATATGCTCTTACATTCTTCTCCTTGATTTTGGGGTTCTCTTATTTTTATGCTTCTCTTACTATCAATCCAGTTGATGTAGCTTCAAATTTAAAGAAAGGAGGAGTAGCAATACCTGGAGTTAGGCCAGGAACTAATACAGCAAACTACCTATCAGGTATACAAAATAGATTGACTTTATTGGGAGGATTATTTCTGGGTTCAGTAGCTATAATCCCAGCTGCAGTAGAAAGAGCTACAAATGTTCAGACCTTCCAAGGTTTAGGAGCAACTTCATTACTTATTCTTGTGGGTGTTGCTATAGATACTGCTAAGCAAATTCAAACTTATGTTATTTCACAAAGGTATGAGGGACTAATTAACAATTAATGAAGAAACATTTACTATTTTTAGGAGCTCCTGGAGCAGGGAAAGGGACTCAAGCGGAATTGTTAAGTCAAACTAATTCTTATTTACACCTTTCTACTGGTGAATTATTAAGAAAAGAAATCGCAATGAATACTACCCTGGGTATTCAGGTAAAGGATATTATGAATAGAGGGGAACTTGTTAGTGATGAACTTGTATTAAAGATAGTTAGACAAAATTTAGACAAGGATAATCGTGGTTGGATTCTAGATGGTTACCCAAGAAATTTATCTCAAGCAAATTCATTGAATGAAGTCTTGAATGAAATAAATCAACCTTTGGAATTAGTTTTTTATTTAGATATTCCAGAAGAAGTACTAATCAAGCGTTTGCTTTTAAGAGGGAGAAAAGATGATACGGAAGAGACAATTAGAACAAGAGTTGACATTTATAAAAAAACTACAGAACCATTAATTCAATATTTTAAAGATCTCTCATTGTTAGAATATATTGATGCTGATAGAGATTTAAAAACTATTTCCTCTGATATCAAACAAAAAATGGCTTGATGATGATGTAGAATATAGTATTAACGTTTTATTTGTTGAACCCTTATGAAGGTCAGATCTTCAGTCAAAAAAATTAGTCCTGACGATCAGATCGTGAGGAGAAGAGGTAAAATCTATGTTATTAACAAGAAAAGACCTCGCAATAAACAGCGTCAGGGTTAAACTTCAACCCTTAAATTCAAACTTTTATTTATTCAAAACACGTGGCCAGGATTGCAGGAATTGACATACCTCGCGAAAAGCGAGTTGAAATTGCACTTACATACGTCTATGGAATTGGTTTAACGAGATCTAAGCTAATTCTTGCTAATACGGGTGTAAACCCTGATACTCGTGTCAAAGACCTTTCAGATTCTGATGTGCAAAAACTAAGAGGTGCCACAGAAGAATTCACTTTAGAAGGGGATTTGAGAAGAAAAGAGGGAATGGCTTTAAAACGTCTACAAGATATAGGGTGTGTAAGAGGAAGAAGACATAGAATGAGTCTTCCAGTAAGGGGTCAAAGAACTAGAACCAATGCAAGAACAAGACGGGGTTCTAGGAAAACAGTTGCTGGAAGAAAAAAATAAATAACTAAATCTATCTAAAAATTGACGTATTAACTTAAAACATTATGGCAGCTACAGTAAAAAAAACAGGTTCAAAGAAATCTAAACGTAATGTACCTAATGGTGTGGTACATATCCAAAGCACATTTAATAATACTATCGTCTCAATTACTGACACCTCTGGCCATGTAATTTCTTGGTCTTCTGCAGGCGCAAGTGGATTTAAAGGCGCTCGGAAAGGTACGCCATTTGCTGCTCAAACAGCTGCTGAAGCTGCGGCTAGAAGAGCACTTGATCAAGGTATGAGACAAATAGAAGTATTAGTTAGAGGACCGGGCGCAGGTAGGGAAACGGCCATAAGAGCTTTACAAGTGGCCGGATTAGAAATAACTCTAATAAGAGATGTAACTCCATTACCTCATAATGGATGTAGAAGACCTAAACGGAGACGCGTTTAGCTCTCAACCATTCTCAACCCCCCCCCTAAAAAACTCTTAACCTCATTATTTTCCGTGTTGCAATACCAGATTGACAGAATCGATCATCAAATAGCAGATGATCGCTCCCAAACAGGAACTTTTTTAATTGGCCCTCTAGAAAGGGGACAAGCTACAACTTTGGGTAATTCCCTTAGAAGAGTCCTTATGGGAGGACTTGAAGGGAGTGCAGTTACTGCAGTAAGAATAGCAGGAATTAATCATGAATATGCCACTATTCCTGGAGTTAGAGAAGACGTTTTAGATATTCTTCTTAATTGCAAGCAACTATCAATAAATAGCACTAATCCAGAGCTCGAAATCGGTAGGTTAGTAGCTAGTGGTCCAATGGAGGTGAAGGCGAATGATATTCAATTCTCCTCTCAAGTTGAAATTGTTGATGGCGAAAAACCGATTGCGACTATCCAGGAGGGTCATAACTTAGAGTTGGAAATCCATGTTGAAAGAGGTGTTGGATATAGACCCATCGACCGAAAGAGTGAAGAGACAACTGCTATTGATTTGCTTCAAATAGATGCTGTATTTATGCCAGTAAAGAGAGTGAATTTCACTATTGATGAAACTGCTGTAGCAGAAGGCGGATCAGGAAGAGAAAGATTAAAAATGGAAGTCGTAACAGATGGTTCAACAACTCCTGACGATGCTATTGCTGAAGCTGCAAATCATTTAATAGAACTTTTTCAACCCCTTGCTACTGTCACAATGGTTGAGGAAATTCCTGAAGAACCTGAACCATCTCCTGAAGCTCAAATTCCTCTTGAGGAACTAAACTTGTCCGTTAGAGCATATAATTGTTTGAAAAGGGCACAAGTTAATTCAGTTTCGGATTTAATGGGCTTCAGTTATGAAGATCTGCTTGAAATTAAGAACTTTGGCTCTAAATCTGCAGATGAGGTTATTGAAGCTCTTGAGCGCATTGGCATTTCTATTCCACAAAGCAGAACATCTGTTTAACAATTTTAAAGATTATGAGACACCAACTTAGAATTCCATTATTAAGTAAACCTTCTGACCAGAGGAAAGCACTTCTAAGAGGTTTAACTACACAATTAATTAGGGAAGGTAGAGTAACTACAACAAAAGCTCGTGCTAAAGCTTTAAGAAATGAAGCTGAAAGAATGATCTCACTCGCTAAAGATGGAAGTTTGGCTTCTAGGAGAAGGGCTATTGGATATATTTATGATAAAAAATTAGTTCATTCATTATTTGAAAAAGCAAAGGAAAGATATGGAGACAGAGATGGTGGTTATACACGCATAGTAAGAACTGTATCTAGAAAAGGTGATAACGCTCAGATGGCCATTATCGAGCTTGTTTAAGTTAGTTAATTAAAGGGGCTTTTATTAAAAAATAACTTTTGAAAAGGGTAGCTTTACTAGTCCAATATGATGGATCTCATTATTCAGGTTGGCAAAAACAAAAAAATGCAACTACTGTTCAAGAAATTTTAGACAGAGCTCTCTTAAAGATTACGAATCATACAGTAAAGACTTTTGCAGCAGGTAGGACTGATGCTGGGGTTCATGCATCAGGTCAAGTTGTACACTTTGATGTTGACTGTGTTGTTCCAGGAAATAGTTATTCTGATGTCTTAAATAGTCTTTTACCCTCATCAATTAGGATCTTGGAATCAGTTGAGGTAAAAGATAGTTGGCATGCATGCTATTCAGCAATGTATAGACATTATCGATATGTTATTAATAACAGTAAATTCCCAAACTTGTTCATCAATAATTGGTCATGGCATAGATATCAAAAAGTATTAGATGAAGTTTTAATGTTAAATGCATCTAGGAAAATGATAGGAGAACATGATTTTTTTGCTTTTCAGAAAAGTGGTAGCAATAGAACAAACTCAATTACAAAAATAAAAAATATAGATATTAAAAGAGTAGAAGATTTGATTTTTGTTGATATTAAAGCTACTGGTTTTCTATATGGAATGGTCCGCTTAATTATTGGTCAACTAGTTTTAGTTGGAGAAAACAAAATTTCGCCAGAAATTTTTACAGATAGATGGGTAAACAAAAAGAAAAATGATGTTAAAGAATCTGCTCCAGCTAAGGGGTTATGTTTTGTAAATGCTGTTTATGAAGAAAATGTTTTTAAAAAGATTAATAACAATGATTTTTTCCCTGTATTTTTAATTAAGGGTTTTTCTTAAGTAAGGTTAAATTAAGCGAATTTTTTGTGTAAATCATTCAAAACTGTTGTTTAATATTCATTCAATAAGGTAGAATTTAATACTAATTTAAATTTATTTGCAGAAATTTGGTAAATGAATAAAACAATTACTCCATCTTTAGAAACAATTGAAAGAAATTGGTTTTTAGTTGACGCAAAAGATAAGACGCTTGGTAGACTTGCTACAGAAATTGCAACTGTATTGAGAGGTAAGAATAAACCAACATTTACACCTCATCTAGATACTGGAGATTTTGTAATTGTAGTAAATGCCGAGAAAGTTGAGGTAACAGGTAAAAAAGCATCACAAAAATTGTACAGGAGACATTCTGGAAGACCAGGAGGAATGAAAATTGAAAAATTTGAGTCTTTACAAGAAAGAATTCCTGAAAGAATCATCGAGCAAGCTGTTAAGGGCATGCTGCCTCATAATTCTTTAGGAAGACAGCAATTTAAAAAACTAAAAGTTTATAAAGGTGCTGATCATCCTCATGCTGCTCAGAATCCTGTATTATTAAATAGTTAATTTATCAAAATGAATAGTCAAATAAAAAACAAAGCTGTGTATTGGGGAACTGGAAGAAGAAAAACTTCAGTAGCTAGAGTTCGCTTGATTCCAGGAAATGGACTAATAAAAATTAATGGTCGTGCTGGAGATGATTACTTAAACTTTAATCCACTGCACTTAAATTCAATAAAAGCACCTTTGCAAACATTGGGCCTTGAAAATTCTTATGATATTTTGGTAAATGTTTTTGGTGGTGGATTGACTGGCCAAGCAGATGCTATAAAGCAAGGTGCAGCTCGAGCACTTTGCGAATTATCTCCTGACAATAGGAAACCTCTAAAAACGGAAGGCCATCTCAGTAGAGATCCTAGAGCTAAGGAAAGAAGAAAATATGGTCTTAAAAAAGCAAGAAAAGCTCCTCAATTCTCTAAACGTTAAAGGAATTTAAATTATGCCAAAATCAGAAATACACCCAAAATGGTATCCAGATGCAAAAGTTATTTGCAATGGAGAAGTCGTAATGACTACTGGCTCCACGCAGCCTGAATTACATGTTGATGTTTGGAGTGGAAATCATCCGTTCTTCACCGGAACCCAAAAGATTCTTGATACAGAAGGTAGGGTTGATAGGTTTATGAAAAAATATGGAATGGGTTCAGCTAATTCAGCCACATCAAAAGATCAAAAAGAAGAAAAAGATTCTAAAAAATAGAATTTTCAAAATTAAGCACAATTTCAATTGGAATACTCAACATTAATTGCAAGGTTGAAAACTGCTTCAGAAAGTTTTGAAAATTTGGAAGTGCAACTTGCAGATCCTGACATAGCTAATGATCCAAAAAAATTAGAATCCATAGCAAGAGAAAGGTCAAAATTGGAACCTTTGGTGATTGATTTTAATAAGTTGCTTGATACTGATAAAGAAATCGAAGATTCAAAAAATCTACTAAAAGAGAATAGAAATGATAAAGAAATGGAATCTTTGATAAATGAGGAGTTAATAACTCTAGAGGAATCTAAGAGTGAACTGATTCAAAAAACTACAATCGCCTTATTGCCAAAAGACCCAAGAGATGAAAGAAGTGTAATGTTAGAAATCAGAGCCGGTGCTGGTGGTAACGAGGCTTGTATCTGGGCGGGTGATCTAGCAAGAATGTATGAAAGATATGGACAAAAAATTGGATGGTCTGTAAAACCTGTTAGTGCTTCCGAGTCAGATATGGGTGGATTTAAGGAGTTAGTTATCTCCGTTAAGGGAGATTCTGTATATAGTCAACTTAAATTTGAGGCTGGTGTACATAGAGTCCAAAGAGTTCCAGCTACTGAATCTCAAGGTAGAGTTCACACCTCTACTGCTACAGTTGCCGTTATGCCTGAGGCTGATCCTGTTGAGGTTAAAATCGATCCAACAGATCTAGAGGTTGGAACAGCAAGATCAGGAGGTGCAGGAGGACAAAATGTTAATAAGGTAGAGACAGCTATTGATCTTCTCCATAAGCCTACAGGAATAAGAGTTTTTTGTACTCAAGAAAGATCACAATTGCAAAATCGCGAACGAGCAATGGAAATTTTAAGAGCGAAATTGTATGAAATTCAATTAAAAGAAGCCAATGCAAAAGAGAGATCACAAAGGCTTTCCCAGGTTGGAACAGGCGATAGAAGTGAAAAAATCAGAACTTATAATTTTAAAGATAACAGGACAACTGATCATAGATTAGGTTCCAATTTTTCTCTTGAGCCAATTCTTGCTGGTCAACTAGAAGAAGTAATTAATGCATGCGTAGCGCAAGAACAAAAAAGAATGATGGAAGATTTTAATAAAGAAGTAAATTAAGATTTTTTTATTAGATTGCAATCCCTATTACGTATTTACTCCATTCTTTATGTTTGCCAGAGTCAATTTGTCTTGTAGCTTCAAAATTTAGATTACTTAATGGACGATAAGGCCGACGTTTTAAGGGCATATTCGCCTCTTCGGGGGTTCGATTACCTTTTTGTACATTACATCTGAGACATGCTGTAGTAACATTTTCCCAGTTATCTGTTCCTCCTCTGCTTCTTGGTAAAACATGATCTATTGATAGGTCACTACCCCTATAGTTACAGTATTGGCAAGAATTATTATCTCTCAGAAGAATATTTTTTCTTGTTAAAGAAACCTCTCTAAAAGGAACTTTGACGTAATAACGAAGTCTTATAACTGTCGGCAACTTTTTCCCGCTATGAATTGAATATGTTTTATCTTCCTCTAAGCTTTCTGCTTTACCCTTAATCATTAAAATTACTGCTCTTCGCCAAGAAGTGATGTTTAAAGGTTCATAAGATGCATTTAAAACTAGAGTCTGGCCCATGCCAAAATACAATTTACATGTCATGCTAACTGTATATTTCAATAAGCGCATATATTTGTGCAAAGTTAATGCAAAATAGGCAAACAAATCAGGTATTTAATTTTGACAAATTTCCATATTTAGAAAAAGATATAGATCTAAAACAAAGAGCATGGATTGAAGTTAAAGGTAAAGCAATAGAAACAAACGTTAGACAGTTAAGATCAAAATTAAGTAAAAATTGTCAATTTATGGCAGTCGTTAAAGCTGATGGATATGGACATGATGCGAAATTAGTATCAGAGTATGCTATCAAAGGTGGAGCATCTCAATTAGGTGTTGCCACATTAAATGAAGGCATTAAGCTTCGTTCTTTTGGAGTTAAAAAACCAATAATTATCCTCGGAAATCTTTATACAAAAAGGGATCTTATTATATGTTTTAAAAATGATCTTATGCCAACTATCAGTAGTATAAGAGAATGTTTAATTTGCAATAACATTGGTAAGCAATTTGGATTGAAATTTCTCTTACATCTTAAAGTTGATACGGGAATGGCAAGATTAGGATTCGAATACAATAAATTTGTTCAGCAATTTGAAAAAATAAAATCTTTTGAGAACATTTTAATAGATGGAATATATAGTCATTTATCTTCTGCAGATGAAGCTAACGCATTAGATCCTAAAAGTATTACACAATTACAAAGACTGAAGTTTAATGAATTATTAAAGCAAATTAATCTTGATCGAAATAATAAAATTAAGATTCATTTGGCTAATTCTGCGGGAATGCTTATTAACAAAGATTTTCATTTTCATATGGTACGTGTTGGGCTTTCTATGTATGGATACAGTCCTTTAGACAAAATAGATAAAAATTTATCACTTAAACCAGCTTTATTTTTAAAAGCTAAAGTAGCTTTTATTAGAACTATTGATCCAGGTGTTGGTGTAAGTTATGGAGGCAAATTTGTAAGTCATAGAAAAACTAATTTAGCTGTATTAAGTATTGGATACGCAGATGGTGTACCAAGAAACCTTTCAGGGAAGATAAACGTTATTCATAATGATAAATTTTATCCCCAAGTTGGATCCATAACTATGGATCAAATGATGGTGGACATAACAGGTTCAAGTGAAATTAAAGTTGGTAGTACTATGGTATTACTAGGATCTGATGGAGATAAAACAATTTCTCCTATTGAATGGGCAAGAAAATCTGATACTATACCTTGGGAAATTCTTTGTTCTTTTAAAAATAGATTACCGAGAGTTCAAGTTGATTAGACATTTCGATTAAATAAAAAATTTTGAATGTTTGCAAAAAAATTGATAATGTATAAGGACTGGAGAGGTGGCTGAGTGGTTGAAAGCGGCTCCCTGCTAAGGAGTTACAGGAGGTAACTTTTGTCGAGGGTTCGAATCCCTCCCTCTCCGTGATTTATTTCGCAAATTTTTAATTAATATTTGTTTTAAAACAAGTTAAGATTAATATCTTTAAGGTCATAAATAGAATTTAAAATCAAGTCAGCGCCTGCATCTTTAAGATTTGTTTCGTAAGAATTACGTTCTTTTAATCGGGAATTTAAATGTAAATGAGGGGGAGCGATTCCGATACTTATGAATTTCTGAGATGGTATTTCCTTTCTAGCGTTTATAACTGTATTTATATCTGCAATAGTATCTCCTACATATGCAAT
The DNA here is from genome assembly GCA_902573335.1 of uncultured Synechococcaceae cyanobacterium. Taxonomy (GTDB): domain Bacteria; phylum Cyanobacteriota; class Cyanobacteriia; order PCC-6307; family Cyanobiaceae; genus Prochlorococcus_A. The sequence continues at coordinate 12,757 of CACGJI010000028.1, forward strand.
GGGTATATTTGATTCGCCAAGTTTATCTCCAATAAGCTTTTTTGATAAGTTAATAAAACCTTTAGGATCAGGCTTGTCAGGGGCATCTCCCATAGATATTAATGGTGGTGATTTTAGTCCAAGTCTTTTTTCTAAAACAAATTTTGCAGAAGCAGACTCTGCACCACTAACAAAACCCCAGATTATTCCATTACCTTGAATTAAATCAAAAAACTTTTTATCAACTAATAACTCCTCATTTGTTATGTAACCAGACCAGTATTTACTATCTTTATTTGGATCTCCCCCGAAGTAAAACTCTTCAAAACATTTTACTATCTCCTTTCTTGGAGGAATTTTAAGGTTTAAGTTCTCTTTATTTATAAATCTTTTTATAAGTTCTAAACTTAAATCCCAGTCATTATTCCAGATCCCTTCATTTTTTGCATTATCAATATCTATATAACTTGGCTCCCATCCGGAAAATTTGTAAACTGTTTTTTTTAATGAAAGTCTGTAACTATTTTCTACGCTGCGAATTACCCCATCAATGTCAAACAAAATTAAACCAATATTTTTCAATTAATTTTCTTACATCATTATTATAAAAGATTAGTATTCTTATAAAGAAAAAGCAAAGAAAAACATTCTATTTATAAAATTATGGATTATCTAAACTTAATTTTGTAAATATCCTCTGGGAGTGAGAAATATTTCGTCAACTAAGGTTGTTTGAGAATTGCCAATAATAATGATTGATAACATATCAATCTCTTTAAAAGGAATAGTGTTTAAAGTAAAAAATTTTTTGGTTTGATTTTCTCTCCCTACTTGTCTAGCTATTAAAACTGGAGTTTCACCATGCCTAGATTGTAAACATATATCTATTACACTTTTTAGCTGCCAATTTCTTTCAATTGATTGAGGATTAAATAAAGCTATTACGAAGTCACCTACAAGAGCTCCTTCAATTCTTTTTTCTATTAAAGACCATGGAGTTAATTTATCGCTTAAGCTTATTGAACAAAAGTCATTCATTAGTGGTGCGCCACTAATCGCAGCAGCTAATTGAACACTACTTATACCTGGATGTACTTCAAAGTAAGGTCTATATTCTTTTTTGACTTTTTGAAGTAACTCCAAAAGTAAACCAGCCATTCCATAGAATCCAGATTCCCCTGAAGAAATTAAAGCTACTTTTATTCCTTCCTTGGCTAGTTTAATTGCTTTACTGCATCTCTCTTTTTCTTCAGTAAGTCTACTTTCAATTAAAACCTGATCATTCCTTTTTAAAGGTTTTATTAAATCTAAATACATTTTGTATCCAATCCA
>CACGJI010000029.1 GCA_902573335.1 uncultured Synechococcaceae cyanobacterium
ACTCCATCTATTTCCAATTGTCTGTATACTTTGCTTATAGTATTCCGATGGAGTCCAGTTTGCATTGCAAGTTGCCTCGTACTGGGAAGTCTGTGTCCTGGAGGATAATGTCTTGCTGCAATTGCGAAACAAATTTGATTATTTAGTTGAGTAGATGCTGGGATATCACTGTCTTGTTGAATATGGAATCTCACTTGGAAAAAACCCTGACTAATTTATTTTTGACCATAGTGACACTTTAACATTCGTCATACCTTATAGTAACAATTTTTTACCCATCAATTTTTTTTATGAGAGGAGTTTTTCGAGGGCTTAAAAACATAATCATGTTTCTTCCTTCTCTTTTTGGTTTTTGTTGAACTTCTGATTGCTCTTCTAAATCATTAGCCATTTTCAAAAGAAGAGTCTCAGCTAAATTTGAGTGTTGAATTTCTCTTCCCCTGAAAATCACAGTGCATTTTACCTTATCTCCCGATTTTAGAAATTTAGTAGCTTGACCAATCCGAACATCATAATCATGCTTGTCAATTTTATACCTCATTTTTACTTCTTTAACTTCTGTTTGATGAGATTTTTTCCTTGCTTCTTTAGCTTTCTTTTCTTGTTCAAATTTATATTTACCGTAGTCCATGATTCTACAAACCGGAGGATTTGCTTTTTCGCTCACCAAAACTAAATCAAGTTCTCTTTGAGATGCTATTTCTAATGCTTTTAATCTATCTATGACGCCTAGTTGTTTTCCATCTGAATCAACGACTCTTAATTGAGGGTATTTTATTCTTTCATTTATATTTGGTAGCTCTCTAACGGGAGCTCGTCTGTCAAAGCGTGGGCGTGGGGGCATTCAGTTAATTAAATAAATTGATTGGATGATGAACAAAATCTATTTTTATAAAGTTAGCTTAAAAAAGACTCTATTTTAATTATTGCATCTTTTAGCAGGTTTTTGTTATTAAGCCAAAGAGGATTATTTTTATTACGAAACCAAGTTTTTTGTCTTTTGGCAAATTGGATTGTTTTTGACGCAGTCAACTCAATCGCTTTGTCAATTGTTGAACGGTTATTTAAAACATCCCTAGCTTCTCTGTAACCAATGGTTTCTAATATTGGCAAATCAAATCCGTATTTAGAGATAAGGTGGTTCGTCTCCTCAATAATTCCAGATGAAAACATATTTTTTGTTCTTTGAAAAATTCTTTCTTTTAAATTATCTCTATCTAATCCAAGCTCTAGGATTTTCCAGTTAGGCGGTTTTTGAACTTTCAGAGTTGATAAAGGTTTACCTGTTACATAGAAGACTTCCAAAGCTCTTACTGTTCTAATCTGGTCAGCAAAATTGATGTTTTTTGTTGATAATGGATCACAATTTTTTAACAGGTCCCAACATTTTTCCTGACCAAGTTCTTCTAATTGTCTTCTGAAATTATTTTGAGGAGGTACATCTGGTACAAAAAATCCTTTTGTGATTGAGTTCATATACAACCCACTACCTCCAACAAGAAAAGGTAAATTATCTTGTTTAATTTCTCCCTTAATAGATTTTTGAGCAATTTCTTGAAATTGTTTTACATTAATTGGATTGTTTGGTTCTTCAATATCTATTAAAAAATGCTTTATTGTTTTTTGTTGGATTTTAGATGGCTTGGCTGTTCCAATATCCATGGACTTATAAATTTGCCTTGAATCGATATTGTGTATATGAGTTTTCAAATATTCTGCAATTTCAATAGCTAATTCTGTTTTGCCACTTGCAGTTGGCCCGATTAAAATTATTACATGAGGTAGATACGAAGACATATGAATTTCTGAAGAAAAAAATATTAGCTATATAATTAAAGTGATTAAATCTTTCATTGACTTCGAGCCTTTATCTTATTGCGGTGGTAAGTTTAATGAAAGACCTTTTAAAAATAACATTTTAAAAGTCTAATATTTTTTTTATATTAAATGAGTGAGGACAAAAGATCTAATAAAATCTCAAATGATTATGGCGCGGAACAGATTCAGGTTTTAGAGGGGTTAGAACCAGTTCGTAAACGCCCTGGAATGTACATAGGTTCAACAGGCCCAAGGGGATTACATCATTTAGTATATGAGGTAGTTGATAACTCGGTTGATGAAGCACTAGCAGGACATTGTGATCACATAGAAATAGTTCTTCGAGCAGATGGTTCAGCTTTAATTTCTGATAATGGACGAGGTATTCCAACAGATATTCATCCAAGAACCGGGAAAAGTGCCTTAGAAACTGTACTAACTGTTCTTCATGCAGGAGGTAAATTTGGAAGTGGTGGTTATAAAGTTTCAGGGGGTTTGCATGGAGTAGGAATATCTGTAGTTAATGCTCTAAGCGAATGGGTTAATGTGACTGTTTATAGGGATGGAAGCGAATTTAATCAAAGATTTGAAAAAGGCGTATCAAAGGGTGAATTGGAAACTAAAAAGCAGACTGGCAAACCATCTAAGAAAGGAACAACTATTTGCTTTAAACCCGACAACACAATTTTTTCTGGAGGAATTGAATTTGAATATGCTCTTCTTTCATCTAGATTAAGGGAGCTAGCTTATCTTAATGGCGGAGTAAAAATTGTTTTTAGAGATGAAAGAAATCAATTATCAGATGGTTCTTTTAAAGAAGAAATTTACTTATATCAAGGAGGTATTAAAGAATATGTTGAATACATGAATGCTGAAAAAGATTCTATTCATCCTGAAATAATTTACGTTGACTCACAGAAAGAAAATGTATATGTGGAAGCAGCTTTGCAATGGTGTTCAGATGTATATTCTGATAATATTTTAGGATTTGCAAATAATATTAGAACTATTGATGGAGGAACTCATATTGAAGGGCTAAAAACAGTTCTGACAAGAACTTTCAATAATCTTGCAAAAAAAAGAGGTAAGAGAAAAGATATTGAAAAAAATTTAGCTGGCGAAAATATTAGAGAGGGTTTGACTGTTGTTTTATCAGTCAAAGTTCCAGATCCCGAATTTGAAGGGCAAACAAAAACAAAACTAGGAAATACTGAAGTGCGGGGAATTGTGGATTCTCTCATTGGGGAGGCTCTCACAAAATATATGGAATTTAATCCTGGAATTTTGGACTTGATTCTCGAAAAAGCAATTCAATCATTTAATGCAGCAGAAGCTGCGAGAAGGGCTAGAGAATTAGTAAGAAGAAAAAGTGTTCTAGAAAGTTCTACATTACCGGGCAAATTAGCAGATTGTAGTTCTAGAGATCCCTCAGAATCAGAAATTTATATAGTTGAAGGAGATTCAGCTGGTGGTTCTGCAAAACAAGGACGAGATAGAAATTTTCAGGCTATTTTGCCTCTCAGGGGTAAAATTCTTAATATTGAAAAAACTGACGATACTAAAATATATAAAAACACAGAAATACAGTCCTTAATAACAGCTCTAGGATTAGGAATAAAAGGAGAGGAGTTCGACGAGAGCTCTTTGAGATATCATAGAGTTGTAATTATGACTGATGCTGATGTTGACGGTGCTCATATAAGAACTTTATTGCTGACATTTTTTTACAGATACCAAAGAGAACTTGTTGAGAAGGGTTTTATATACATTGCTTGTCCCCCTCTTTATAAAGTTGAAAGAGGTAAGAATCATAATTACTGTTATAACGAGAATCAATTAAAGGATACAATCCAAGGTTTTGGAGAAAATGCAAATTATAATATCCAAAGATTTAAGGGATTAGGTGAGATGATGCCAAAACAATTATGGGATACAACTATGAATCCTCAAACGAGAATGATGAAAAGGGTTGAAATCGAAGATGCACTAGAAGCTGACAGAATATTCAATATATTAATGGGAGATAAGGTTGCACCAAGAAGAGAATTTATTGAAACTCATAGCAGCAAATTAGATATGGCAACTTTAGACATATGATTAATAATGTTCTCAAGAATTTTTGTTTAATTACTTTTGCATTAATTGCTCCAATTACATTACCTGCTGGTGGGATCCAAAAAAGTTTAAATCAAAATAAGTTCCCTTACAATACAAATGAAATTATATTGAGTTCCAATACCTCTCTTTACTCTTGTCCTGAAATTTATGCTAAGGAATTATTAGTTCTTGATGTAGGTACAACTTTATCAGTATTACATAATTGGAAAGTGAGCAAAAATGAAACTTGGGTGAGGGTTGAATTAGCTTCTAATAAATTTTTAGATGATCCTAATAAGATATTAAAAGGCTGGATAAAAATGTAAATTTTGAATTTTAGTTCAATAAGTATAATTTTACTCGGTAGTACTTTTGGATTAATACTGAGAATATTTATACAAAATAATTTTAAAAAAAGTATAGGTTTTGATATCCAAAATACTTCAATAGTAAATTTTTTATCATCTTTTTTATTAGGAATTTTAGTAGCTTTAAATTTTATTGATAACGAAATATTAGTTTTAATTTATAGTGGGTTTTTAGGATGTTTTAGTACCTTTTCTTCCTTTATATATCAATTATTTGACTTATTTAAAAACAGACAATTCATAAAATTATTTTTCCACTATATAGAAGTGATAATTTTTTCATTCCTGTTCTTTTATTTAGGTTATTTTCTTATTAAGTTTTTTTAAAGTGAAAATAAATAGTTTTATTTATATTCTTATGACTGCTTACCTAGCTACTTTTTTAAGATTATCTATAAATAATAATTTTTTTATTTCAATAGTTGGATCATTTTTAGTGGGTTTTTTTATTAGTAGAAGATTAAGTTACGATAATGAAAAAATTTTATTGAGTGGTTTTTTTTCTTGTTTTACATCCTTTAGCGGATTTATATATTTTTTGTATAAAATCTTAAATCAAGGGGATTGGATAAAATTTATAATTTTTTTTAATTTAATCATTATTGTAAATTTATTTACAATGCTTTTCGGGTACTGGATAAGTAGAAAAATTACTTAGATTTCATATAATGGTGTTGTTACTTTGATAGGGGATTATATTTATGAATGAAAATAATCTTGAAACAGTTACATCGTTATCTTCAGATTTAAATACAAGAGAAAATATTACTATTCAACTTGAGGAATTGCTCATTGCAGGAAATTATGATGAGGCAAAGTTACTTTTAGAGCCTTCCCAACCTGTTGATATCGCAGATGCTATTGGAAGCCTTCCACTAATATTGCAGGCATTGGCATTTCGATTATTAAAGAAAAATGAAGCAATTGAGGTATATGAATATTTAGATCCAGTAGTTCAGCAAACTTTATTAGAAAGACTTCGTTCAGGAGAGGTTTTAGAGATTGTTGAAAAAATGTCGCCTGACGATAGGGTTCAACTTTTTGATGAATTACCTGCAAAAGTTGTAAGAAAATTTTTGTCTGCTCTTAGTCCTGGTGAAAGAAAAGTAACAGCTGAATTACTTGGATATGAGCCTGAAACTGCCGGAAGATTAATGACAACTGAATTTATAGACCTTAAAGAGATGCAAACAGCAGCTGACGCTCTTTCTTTAGTTAGAAAAAGAGCCCCATTTACTGAAACTATTTATAGCTTATATGTTACAGATAAAGAAAGACATTTAACTGGTATCCTCTCTTTAAGAGATCTTGTAACTGCTGATCCCTCTAAGCCAATTGGTGACGTTATGACAAGAGATGTAGTTAATATCTCTACTAATACGAATCAAGAAGAGGTTGCTAGAGCAATACAAAGATATGATTTTTTAGCTTTACCAGTAGTTGATAAAGAAAAAAGACTGGTTGGGATAGTAACTGTTGATGATTTAATTGATGTCATAGAACAAGAAGCAACAAGAGACATTTACGCAGCGGGGGCAGTGCAACCAGGAGATGAAGATGACTATTTCCAAAGTAGTTTGTTTACGATTGCTCGAAGAAGAATTTTATGGTTATTAATTTTGGTTTTGGCAAATGGTTTAACGACAAAGGTTATAGCTATGAATGATCAAATATTAAAAGAAATAGTTTTATTAGCCGCATTTATTCCACTACTTATTGGTACTGGGGGAAATGTTGGTGCTCAAAGTTCAACGGTTGTCATTAGAGGTTTAAGTACTCAAAAATTGAAGTCTCTGGGTGCTATTAAGGCTGTAGTTAAGGAAGCAATTACAGGCGCTCTTTTAGGTGTTTTCATGATGCTCGTAGTATTTCCTTTCGCTTGGTGGCAAGGAGAAGGGCCTTTAATCGCCTCAGCGGTAGGTATAAGTTTAATATCCATAACAACTTTAGCTGCTACAACAGGAGCGATCCTCCCTTTATTGTTTGACAGAATGAAATTGGATCCAGCCTTAATGTCCTCCCCTTTCATTACAACCGTCACTGATATTGCTGGTGTATTTATTTATCTCAGTACAGCAAAATGGCTGTTAAACTCATCATTGACTTAAATTCACTAGGTATTTATTCTCATTTTTGTAAAAATGTGGATTTTTTTGTTTAACTTTACATTTCTTAATGGTATTGTTTACAAAATGTCATTCAACTTTCATGTCTTCTGAAACAATAGGTGAAAATAAACTAACTTCAATCTCTAGTATAAAAACTAGTAATGATGTTGATCTTGTGCGGTCATACTTAAGGGATATTGGAAGAGTTCCATTACTATCTCATGAGCAAGAAATTACTCTAGGTAGACAAGTGCAAGAGTACATGGAAGTTGAAAGAACTGAATTAGAAATTATTGATTTAACAGGAGAGAAGCCTAGTATTGATGAATTATCAATCAAATTAAATTTATCTTCCTCCATAATAAAAAAAAGATTGAGAGCTGGACAGAGAGCTAAAGAAAGAATGGTGGCAGCGAATTTAAGATTGGTAGTAAGCGTTGCAAAAAAATATACAAAAAGAAATATGGAACTTTTAGATTTAATTCAGGAGGGAACTATAGGTTTGGTCAGAGGAGTTGAAAAATTTGATCCAGCCAGAGGTTATAAATTTTCAACATATGCATACTGGTGGATTAGACAAGGTATAACAAGAGCAATAGCTGAAAAAAGTCGAGCGATAAGACTACCAATTCATATAACTGAAATGTTGAATAAGTTAAAAAAAGGTCAAAGAGAGCTCAGCCAAGAAATGTCTAGAACTCCAACTGTAAGTGAACTTGCAAAATACGTAGAGCTTCCCGAAGATGATGTTAAAGATTTGATGTGCAAAGCTGGACAGCCAGTTAGTCTTGAAACCAAAGTTGGTGATGGTGAAGATACTGTTCTATTAGATTTACTGGCAGGGGGTGAGGATTTGCCAGACGAACAAATTGTGATGGATTGTATGAGAGGTGATCTGCATTCTCTTTTACATCAATTGCCCGATCTGCAATGTAGAGTTTTAAGAATGAGATACGGAATGGATGGAGATGAGCCAATGTCTCTTACAGGTATAGGAAGGGTTCTTGGGATAAGTAGGGATAGAGTTAGAAACCTAGAAAGAGATGGATTAAGAGGCTTGAGAAGACTTAGTGATAATGTAGAAGCTTATTTTGTTTCTTGAATAAATTCATTTATTAATTTATTTGTTTCTTCAGGTTCTTCATCATGAGGACAATGACCAGCTCCATTAATAATATCTAATCTTTTAATATTCCTGAATTGTTTCTTCCACTCTCTTGCCTCATTTAAAGATTCCCAAGGATCTTCCTCTCCCCATATCAATTGGATTGGGGCACTAACTTTATCGAAAAGGTCAGTAGCAAGATAGTCATCAAATAAGTTAATAAAACCACGAAAAGCTTCTTTAGAATTTTTCCGTTGAGAGGGTTTATAAAGTATTTCAATTAATTCTTTATCGATATTTTTTCCTGAAGGATAAGCTTGTTCAAGTATTTTCTTTATAACTTTTGGATTAGCCGCTCTTGTAAAAAGTGTATTACTAATTACTCTTTGTCTGACTATCGTTTTAAGGACGGGTCTCAGTAGATTCATTAAAATATCACTTTTTTTTAAACGTTTATCATCCATAGTTCTTTGTGCACAATCAATCAAAATAATACCTTTGCAATTATCTTTGAGGATTTCAGCAGATTTCAATGCAATAACGCCACCAATTGAATTTCCTACCAAGTAAACAGGAGATTTTATTACCTCTTCACAAAATGTTGATATTTGATTACCCCATAAGTCAAATGAATATTTAATGGAGTTTTCTTTGTCAGGTTCGTAATTTAATAAAGCACTAGGCTGACTACTTTCTCCAAATCCTAATAAGTCAATTGCGTAGCAGTTAGAAAATTGACCAAGAAAATCTTGATTATGTCTCCAGTGGTTTTTTGATGCCCCAAATCCATGTACTAATAAAATTTTAATATTTTTTTCAGAAGTAGATTCTTTGGATAAAGACCAAGAAATTTCCCAATTTTTCCACTTCCAAGTTTCAGATTTATTTAAAGACACTATTAATATGCTTTTAATTAAACTTTAATTCAAAAAAAAATTATTCGTTTTTAATAAATTATTCTTAGTTAAGAAAAAGCGTTAATTTTATGAAAAGGAAAAAGGTTATATGTATTGGAGAGGCTTTAATAGACAGAATCAGAAATAAGTCAAATAAAGGATTTAAAGATTATTTTGGTGGTGCGCCGGCTAATGTTGCTTGTGCATTAAGAAAATTAAAAATAGATTCAACATTTATGGGAAGTTTGGGTAATGATGATTATGGAAAAAAATTTATTTCGCAATTTGATCAATTGGGAGTTAATTTAGATTTCTTGCAATTAAATAATGATTCATCTACTCGTGTGGTTAATGTAGATAGAGATCAATTTGGAGATCGTTTTTTTTCAGGCTTTGAGGAAAGTTCTCATGCTTGCTATGCAGACGAAGTTCTTAGCAAGAAATTAATAGAAAAAGAAATTTTAAATTTGGAGAAATCTTTATTAGAAATAAAATATTTGGTAACAGGTACGAACTTATTATCATCTCCAATATCAGCAGAGACTATTTTTTTTCTTATTGAACAGGCTACTAAATTTGAAGTCAAAATAGTTATTGATTTGAATTGGAGAGAGGTCTTTTGGGATCACTCAAGTTTTTCATCTGAAATTAGTAAAGCCGAGAGAGTTAATTTAATCAAGAAATTTTTAAATCATGCGAATGTTTTAAAACTTGCTAAAGAAGAAGCAACTTTGTTTTTTGAGGATGAAAATCCCTTGTTAATATCTCAACAGTTGTCTAATAGACCAGATGTAATAATAACTGATGGAAAAAATCCTGTTGATTGGTATATCAATGGATTGCAGGGAATTTCTGAAACTCTTAATTCACAGAAAATTGTTGATACAACTGGCGCAGGCGATGCTTTTCTAGCCGGCTTAATTTCAAAATTAATTGCCTCTGGCTATCCTTCAAATCAACAAGAGATAGAAGATTGCATTAAGTTCGCAGGTGTTTGTGGATTATTAACTTGTCTTGGTGAAGGGGCCATTGAACAACAGCCATATTATGAAAAGGTTAATAAATTTTTGGGATCTCTTATTTCGTAGTTTCTTCCATAATCTTTTGCGTAACTAATTTCTATTTTCCAGAAATTATCAATAACTGGTTCTATTAATTCAGGCCATTCAATAACTAAAATAGCTTGTCTTTGTATTGCCTCTTCTTCTTCAGAAAAAAAAACTTCCTTTGCTGAAGAAACATTTCCTAACCTGTATAAATCAAGGTGAATTAGTGGAATTTTTCCGGAGTTATAGTGATGCGATAAAGCAAATGTAGGGCTTGTAATGTCCTCAGAGATTGATAAGCCTTTAGCAATCCCTTGTACGAATGAAGTTTTCCCAGCCCCAATTGGACCCTGTAATAAAACAATTGATTGGGGATTTAATTTGTGTGAGAGTTTTTTCCCTAAATTTAAAGTTTCTTTTAAATTCTCAACAAACACAAAATTACACAAAAATCATTTATAGTTTAATAGAAAATGTATTTACTAGATATGGTTATCGCAAATTCAGTTAAAACCTCCACACCAAATTATGTAATTGCTGATATCTCTTTATCAGATTTTGGCCGTAAAGAAATCAAAATCGCCGAAACAGAAATGCCTGGACTAATGGCACTTAGAGATAAATATCTATCAGAAAAGCCACTAAAAGGTGCAAAAATAGCTGGAAGTCTTCATATGACTATTCAGACAGCGGTCTTAATAGAAACTCTTGTTGATCTTGGAGCAGAAGTGAAATGGGCTTCATGCAATATTTTTTCAACTCAAGATCATGCGGCGGCGGCTATCGCAGATCAAGGAATTCCTGTATACGCAAAAAAAGGTGAGACACTTGATGAATATTGGCAATATACCCACTACATTCTTGATTGGGGTTCAGACTCTCCAAATATGATTCTTGATGATGGTGGGGATGCAACTGGTTTATTGATACTCGGCAGTAAAGCGGAAAAAGATTTGTCTGTTTTAGATAATCCCGGTAATGAAGAAGAAATTGCTTTATTCAATTCTATTAAGAATAAATTAGAAAATGATAGTGACTTCTATTCTAGAATTAAAAGTAATATCATTGGTGTCACTGAAGAAACGACAACTGGAGTCGCAAGACTTTATCAACTGCAAAAGCAAAATGCTTTACCTTTCCCTGCGATCAACGTTAATGATTCTGTAACTAAGAGCAAATTTGATAATTTATATGGCTGTCGCGAATCTTTAGTAGATAGTATAAAGCGCGCAACTGATGTGATGATTGCTGGGAAGGTCGCTTTGGTAATGGGTTTTGGAGATGTAGGTAAAGGTTCAGCCCAGTCTCTAAGAGGACTTGGTGCAATAGTAAAAGTTGCTGAAGTTGATCCAATTTGTGCTCTTCAAGCGGCAATGGAAGGTTTTAGCGTTGTTACGTTAGACGATGTTGTGGAAGATATAGATATCTTTGTTACAGCAACTGGGAACTATCAAGTAATTACAAACGAAAATCTCGTCAAGATGAAAGATGAGGCCATAGTTTGTAATATTGGTCATTTCGATAATGAAATTGATGTGGCTTCATTGAAAGATTATCCATGGGAAAATATTAAGCCGCAGGTTGATCACATAACTTTACCAAGTGGCAATAAAATAATTCTTTTAGCCGAAGGTAGATTAGTTAACTTAGGCTGTGCCACTGGACATCCAAGTTTTGTTATGAGTAATTCTTTTACTAACCAAGTATTAGCTCAAATCGAACTTTTCAATAAGTCAGAAAAATATGCTAAGGAGGTTTATGTTTTACCAAAGCATTTAGATGAAATGGTAGCTAGATTACATCTAGATAAAATTGGTGCAAAATTAACAAAATTAACTAAGGAACAAGCTGACTATATTAATGTCTCTGTTGAAGGACCTTACAAACCAGAGCTTTATAGATACTAAGTTTGAGTTTAATTTTTGTAAATTTTCTTACTTCAATTCCCGACTATATTAGTTTGGCTGTTGAAAAGAATACAACAATTGCATACCTCACTATTTGTTTGGCTATGTTTTTGGAAAACATAATACCTCCAATCCCTTCGGAAATAATAATGCCATTAGGAGGTTTTTTTGTTTATCAACAAAAATTAAATTTCTATATTTTAGTTTTTTGGGGATTAATTGGAACTATTTTAGGATCATTGCCTTGGTACTATTTAGGTAGATTAGTAAATGAAAAAAGACTTTCAAATTTTCTAGATAAAAAAGGAAAATATCTGGGTATTTCTCCTAGTGATTTAAGTAAAAGTAAAAGGTGGTTTGATAAATACGGTGTTTCTTTAGTTTTTTGGGGCAGATTAGTACCAGGTATAAGAACTTTAATCTCTGTTCCTGCTGGCATAGAACTTATGCCATTAAGAAAATTTTTACTTTGGACTACATTTGGGAGCCTGATATGGGTAGCACTTCTCACTTATTCAGGTTATTTATTTGGTGAAAATTATCCAATCATTCAAACTTATTTAGATCAAATCAAATATGTTGTAAAGCCAATTTTAATTTTAAT
>CACGJI010000030.1 GCA_902573335.1 uncultured Synechococcaceae cyanobacterium
TATTTAACAAATGATTATGGATTAGAGGAAGTTTATTTGTGGCCAGTTAATGCTGAGAGTCAAATTACTCCCAAAAGAATGACAAGAACAATCTCACTAGTTAAAGAAAAAAATGTCCCATCTGTATTTTGCGAAAGTACTGTAAGCAACGAGTCTCAAATGGTTGTTGCAAACGAAACTGGGGCTAATTTTGGAGGAAATCTTTTTGTTGATTCATTGTCTGATGATAGTGGGCCTGCTAGTTCATATATAAAAATGCTTGAGCATAATTTGTATTTGATTAAAAAAGGGCTCTTTTGAATTATGGAAACAGTCAATTATCAAAACTTTAGGATTGATGCAGAGAATATTTGCGTAGATTACAACGGTAAGGTGGCTTTGTATGATGCCAATTTAAGATTGAAACCTGGCCAGATTTGTGGGTTAGTAGGGATGAACGGGGCTGGTAAAACAACTTTTTTTAATGCTTTAACTGGCTTTGTAAATATTTCAAAGGGAAAAATTAGAATAAATGGAGAGTCTGTAAGATCTGCTCAAAAAGATCAGACAATTGCTTATGTTCCTCAAAATGAGGGAATTGATAGTCAATTTCCAATAAGTGTTTGGGATGTAGTGATGATGGGAAGATATGGTTCGATGAATATTTTTAGGTGTCCTAGAGAGTCTGATGTTCAGGCGGTTAAAGATGCTATTGAGAGAGTTGATCTTACTGATCAATTATCTACACCTATTGGAAACTTATCAGGAGGTCAGCGAAAACGAACTTTTTTAGCAAGAGCAATTGCGCAAAGAGCAACTATATTACTTCTTGATGAGCCTTTTTCAGGTGTTGATATAAGAACTGAGAAACTTATCTCCGAATTGTTTATTCAATTTAAAAATGAGGGAAAAACCATATTATTATCAACGCACGATATGATTCATGTCCGTGAATTTTGTGATTTGGTTCTTTTAATAAATAAAACTGTTGTAGCTTATGGTGAGACCTCTGAAGTGTTTACCCCTGAAAATATTACAACCACTTTTGGAGGGATCTCACCTGATTTCTTATTTGGACCTGAATCCTAAATTTTAAATTATATGGAGCTCTGTTCTTTTTTAACTTTAGATTCATTCATTACAGATCCTTTAACTTATGACTTTATGAGAAAAGCACTTCTTATGAGTTCATTAGTTGCAGCTGTTTGTGGTTTCTTATCAAGTTATTTGACTCTTAAAGGATGGGCTTTAATGGGAGATGCAGTTTCACATTCAGTAATGCCTGGTGTTGTAGTTGCTTATGCATTAGGTCTTCCTTTCTCATTAGGGGCATTTATTTTCGGGGTTGGTTCTGTTGCATTGATAGGGTTTATTAAACAGAAATCTAGAGTTAAGGAAGATACTGTTATTGGATTGGTATTTACTGGATTTTTCGCTTTAGGAATCGTATTGGTTTCTAAGATTAAAAGTAATATTGATCTCCACTCTATTCTTTTTGGTAGTCCATTAGGAATATCACTTTCAGATGTAAAACAAACCATATTCATTTCTTTATTGGTAGTAATCCTTTTATCAATTTTTAGAAAAGATTTAATGCTTTATTGTTTTGATCCTAGGCATGCAAAAACAGTTGGGATTAACGTGGTTTTTCTTCATTATTTACTTCTCACATGCTTATCTTTGGCAGCTGTTGTGGGCTTGCAGTCTGTTGGAATTATTTTGGTAGTTGCAATGTTGATTACACCAGGGGCTACAGCATATTTACTTACTGATAAGTTTGATAATATGACAGTAATTTCAGTATTAAGTGCAATTATCTCAAGCCTTATAGGAATCTATGTTAGTTTTTGGTTTGATCTTGAAACAGGTGGATCAATTGTATTGGCACAAACTTTTATATTTTTATTTGCCTTTTTATTCGCTCCAAGATACGGAATATTTAAGTTAAAGAAATTATTTGCTGGGTATAAATGATAGTGTTTGAAGAAACTTTAAATAAAAAATGGAATTGGTGGCCATTATTCCCCTTATATCCTTATGGAAAAAAGAAAACAATTTTAAGAGAATTAATTCCTGATCAAATATGGTCCTTGGAACAAATACAGGGACTTTATTATGTTGCGGTTCCAATAAGAATGACGGTAATAAAGGTTGATAATGGAATGATGCTAATAAATCCACTGCCTCCGACAAAAGAATTAATAAATGAATTAGAAAAACTAATTGCGATTCACGGCAACGTAAAAACAATAATTTTACCGAGTGCCTCTGGACTAGAACATAAAATCGGACTGCCAGCTCTTTCAAGAATTTTTAAAGATGCAGAAATTTGGCTTTGTCCTGGACAATGGAGTTTCCCCATAAATCTACCACTAGATTTTTTAGGAATTCCATCAAAAAGATCAAGAATACTGTTTGAGGAAGGTACTCCACATTCAAACTACTTTAAATGGTCTTCATTAGGCCCACTGAATTTAGGACTTGGAAGATATCAGGAAATAAGCTGTTTCCATTATCCAACGAAAACTCTTCATGTAACAGACGCAATAGTTGGAATAGACTCTACACCACCTGAGATATTTAATTTTGATCCAACACCACTTCTTTTTCATTCTAGAGAAAGAGGAGATGAACCTTTGATTGACTCCATCGAACAAAGAAAAAAAGGATGGAAAAGGTTAGTCTTATTTTCATCTTTTTTGAAACCAGGTAAATTAAATATTCCACCTTTCAAAAAAATATTTACGTATTCATTCAAAAAAGATCTTAGAAATTGGAGATCTCATTTCGGTATTTATCCCTTTTTATGGGACGAAGATTGGGAATCCTCTCTTGTTGAAATAATGGGCAAAGATACTCCTAAGATTCAAATTGCACCAGTTTTGCAAAAATTAATTTTTCCGCGTTCAAAAGAAGTTTTACTTAAATGGTTAGAAAATATCAAGTCTTTTGAAGATATGGAATATTTAATTCCAGCTCATTTCACGGCACCTATAAAATTTACAACAGAAGATTGTCAAAAATTAATTAATGAAATTAATTCCCAAAAGTGGGACAAACTTCCTGATGATAATAAATTTTTAATGGGTTTATATAAAAAATTGTTTGAACTAGGAATTATTCCCGAAGAAGTAAATCTTTAAAAACTATTATTCTTCAATAGACATGTTTTCATCATTTTTAAGAGTTTGTTCCAGCTCTTTTCTTTGCTCCATTTGTCTTAAGAAATATCCTGTCATCATTGCAGAAGATAATAAATTAGCAATGTTGTCTTTTGAAGATGTTATTTTTACATCAAATTGATCTGAAGGAAGCATTCCAAGAAGACCTTGAACATTATGTCTAATAATTTCTTGAATATCTTCACTAGCTGATTTTGCTACTCTTTGTAAGACTTCTGGAGATTGTTTTTGTAAATATTGGATTAAATCATTCTCATCGTTTGGATCATTATTTTCAGTAGCAAGAAATTCTGGATTAAACATTTCTACAACTTCAAGATATAAAAACCTTACAACATCACGTACCCATTAATCTAAATTATTAAGGGCAGGGGACCCAATAGGTCCAATTTTATTAAACGGCCAATATCTAAAAATAGCTTTACCAATAACCTTTTCATAGGGTAAAAATCCCCAAATATGTGAGTCCATACTGTTATTTCTATTATCTCCCATCACCCATAATGACTCTTCTGGGACAATAAAAGGCCCTGTAGAATAATTAATATTTTTGTCAAAAAAGTAATTTTTTTGAGAGATATCATTTAAGTAAAGGTTACCATCTCTTACTTCTACCTTGTCTCCAGGTATTCCAATTACTCTTTTTATTAGTGCAGTATCTGCTTCATAACCAGCATTAATTAATTGTTCTGGAACGTTAAAAACAACTATTTTATTTTTTAATTTTGAAAGATTTGATTTGGGTGTGATTTTGGGGGTTAGTTTCTCAACAAGAATTTTATCTTGTATTTTAAGAGTTGGAAGCATTGAACCGGATGGGATCCATCTTGGCTCTATTACCTGCCATCGTATAATTAAAGCTATAAATATCCAGATTAAAAGATTTTTTAAATCCTTTAGTATTGAATTTCTTTTTTCTTGAGTTGTAGACATGTTTTATTTAATTCAGTTATAAGGAAAATCCCAAAGCATTTATATAAATTATGACATCATCTATTGAATGCAAAAATTTTCTTAGAAGTTTACAACTTTTGAATCTTCTTATAAAAATAGGAGTTCAAAATTTAATACTATGTCCCGGTAGTAGATCAGCACCTTTAGCAATAGCTGCTGGAGAATTAAATAAATTAGGACTAGTAAATATTTTTAATTCAATAGATGAGAGATCTGCGGGATTCCACTCTCTTGGGATTTCTGCTGCATCAGGTAATCTTTCTTTAGTCATTACCACTTCTGGGACTGCTGTAAGTAACTTATTACCAGCAGCAGTTGAGGCAGACCGATCTTGTAAAGGTATTATATTTCTTACTGCTGATAGACCTTTAAGATTAAAAGATTGTGGCGCTAATCAAACTGTAAATCAAGAAGATTTTTTGAGTTCAGTCTGCAGAAGGGTTTTAAGTACAAATCTAAATGGACTTCATGAAACACAAGAAAATGAAATCTTGAATTTAGTTCGAATTACTGAGAAACAAATATCAACCTTCCCAGGTCCTATTCATTTAAATATTCCAATTGATAAGCCTTTAGATATTTCATTTTTGAATAAAAAAAATGTTTTAGAGGTTTTTGAGAGAATTTATTTAAAGAAAAAATATATATTTCAAGAAGTTGAAATAAAGTCTGATAAAAACAAATTCTTAGAAATTTCAGAAAGTTTAAATTTAGATGAATCCGGAATTATTTTGGTTGGTCCATATCAAGGTTCCATAAATGATTTAAATTCTTTCAATAAATCTTTACAACGATTACAAGAGATTACTGGTTGGCCAGTATTTGCTGATCCTGTTTCAGGAGTTTATTCTGATTTGAAAGGATTAGTCGTGAATTGGGAATTAGTCTTAAGAAAAAATAAAAATTCAATAAATTGTCATCAACTTTTGAGGCTTGGCCCTATGTCATCTTCAATTGATTTAGAGAAGTTTTTAATAAACTTCGAAGGGATACAAATTCTTATAAAAGAAAAAAACTATAGAAAATTGGACCCTATAAAAAAATCATTTGAATATGATTTTGGGCTGTCAAATTTTACTACTCTATTGTTAGAAGAATTATCAATTTACGAAAAAAGCAAAAAGTCTCTTACTCCGATGGCTCTGAATCTAATAGAGGAAGGCGAGCAGATTAAAGAAATTTTAAAAGAGAAAATTACTCAAGATAATCAAATTACTGAGTATATGCTTGCGAATCTTGTCCCAAAACTTTGGCCAGCTGAAAATCCTATAATGCTCTCTGCGAGTAGTCCGATTAGAGATTGGCTTACATTTTCTGAGAATGGTACTTTAACAAGAAATTGTTTTAGCTTTAGGGGAGCTTCTGGTATAGACGGGACTTTATCTCTTGCCTTAGGTATTTGTAGAATTAAAAATCCTCTACTTCTTGTCACTGGAGATTTGGCTTTTATTCATGATATAAACGGTTGGCTGATTGAAAATTCAATCGACATGAATTTAACAATTCTTCTGATAAATAATAATGGAGGAAATATATTTAAACGTATTTATAAAGAAAATTTAAAAGAAGAAGAATTAAAAAAACTTTTTCTTATGCCAAAAGAAATAAACTGGCCAAAACTCGCAGATGGTTATAATGTAAACTTTAAATGTGTGGCAAATTTTAAAAAATTACGAGAGGCATTCGATTGGAGCATTTCTATCCAGAAATCTGTAATAATTAAAGTTGATATTGATCCAGAAAATGAAATTTGTGAAAAAAATGCCCTGCTAGAAAAAATAATTGGCAGTTAAATTTATCATTTTCTATCTTTGAATAATTAGGTTTCATGAAAGTATTACCTGGTAAAACAACTTTAAATTGGTCAGAATGCAAATCTTATGAAGATATATTGTTTCACAAATCAGATGAAGGAATTGCGAGAATTGCAATTAATCGGCCTGAAAAAAGAAATGCATTTAGGCCACAAACTGTAGATGAACTCATTAACGCATTTAATATCGTAAGAAATGATGAAACTATTGGCGTAGTTCTCTTTACAGGTGCGGGACCTGACAAGAAAGGTATTTATTCTTTTTGCTCTGGAGGTGATCAGAGTGTAAGAGGTGAAAATGGATATCAAAATGATGAAGGAAAGCAGAGATTAAATGTACTTGAACTTCAAAGATTAATAAGAAGTTTGCCTAAAGTGGTTATTGCCTTAGTTCCTGGTTTTGCGATTGGAGGAGGCCAAGTACTTCATTTGATTTGTGATCTAAGTATCGCCTCTGAAAATGCAATATTTGGTCAAACAGGTCCAAGAGTTGGTAGTTTTGATGCCGGTTTTGGATCTAGTTATTTAGCAAGACTTGTTGGTCAAAGAAAAGCAAAAGAAATTTGGTTTTTATGTAGAAAATATAATTCTAGGGAAGCTCTTAAGATGGGCTTGATAAATGCAATTACAAAGATTGAAGAATTAGAAGCTGAGGGTGTAATCTGGGCAAGAGAGATTTTACGAAATAGTCCAACTGCTATTCGTATTCTTAAAGCTTCCTTCAATGCGGAGAATGATGGGATAGCGGGTATTCAAGAATTATCTGGATACACAACTCAATTATTCTATTCGACTGAAGAAGCTCAAGAAGGTAGAGATGCCTTTCTTGAAAAGCGTCCACCAGACTTTTCTGACTATAAGTGGACACCCTAGTTTATTTTTCAAAAGAACTTTTTTAATAATTATCAATGAGAATTCTTCTTGCCGCTGCTGAATGTGCTCCAATGATCAAAGTTGGAGGTATGGGAGATGTGGTTGGATCTTTACCTCCATCTTTGATAAAACTTGGTCACGATGTAAGGGTAATAATTCCAGGATATGGAAAATTGTGGAGTCTTTTAGAGGTATCTAATGAACCAGTCTTTAGAGCAAATACAATGGGCACTGATTTCGCCGTATATGAAGCAAAACATCCTATTCATAATTATGTGATTTACCTTGTGGGTCATCCAACATTTGACTCTGACCAAATATACGGAGGCGAAAATGAGGACTGGCGCTTTACATTTTTTGCAAGTGCCACTGCAGAATTTGCATGGAATTGTTGGAAACCTCAAGTTCTCCATTGCCATGATTGGCATACTGGCATGATTCCTGTGTGGATGCATCAGGACCCCGAAATTAGTACTGTCTTCACAATTCATAATTTAAAATACCAAGGTCCTTGGAGATGGAAACTTGAAAAAATGACTTGGTGTCCTTGGTATATGCATGGAGACCACACAATGGCTGCGGCAATGTTGTACGCAGATAGGGTGAATGCTGTTTCTCCGACTTATGCAGATGAAATTAAAACCCATGAATATGGGGAAAGCCTTGAAGGATTACTTAATTACATTTCAGGTAAATTAAGGGGAATTCTTAATGGTATAGATCTTGATGAATGGAATCCAGCCAAAGACCCAGTTTTACCTGCAAAATTTAGTATTAAGAATTTAGAAAATAGGCTAGAAAATAAAAAAATTCTGCAGAGAGAAATGGGTCTCGAAGTTAATTCTAAAAAATATCTTTTAGGTATGGTCAGTAGGTTAGTTGATCAGAAAGGGGTTGACTTACTTCTACAAGTTTCAAGAAGACTTTTAGCATATACAGATTCCCAAATAGTTGTTTTAGGAACTGGGGATAGATATTTAGAGTCAGGATTATGGCAACTTGCATTAGATTACCCAGGAAGATTTTCTGTATTTCTTACTTATGATGATTCTTTATCAAGACTAATATATGGTGGCTCTGATGCATTTTTAATGCCAAGTAGGTTCGAACCTTGCGGCATTAGTCAACTACTTGCTATGAGATATGGTTCTATTCCAATAGTAAGGCGAGTAGGAGGTTTAGTTGACACAGTTTTACCTCATGATCCAGAAAATAATAGTGGCACTGGTTTTTGCTTCGATCGCTTTGAACCTATAGATTTTTATACATCTTTAGTAAGGTCTTGGGAGGCCTTTAGGCATAAAGATAGTTGGGAATTATTGCAAAAAAGAGCAATGAGCCAAGAGTTTAGTTGGCAAAGATCCGCTCTCGAATACGAAATTATGTATAAAGATGTTTGTGGAATAAAAGAACCATCTCCAGATTTTGCTGAAGTTGAAAAATTCTCTTACGGACAATCGGCTGATCCATCTTTAAAAAAAGTATGACTTAATTTTTGAATGGAATTCTCTTTATCAGAATTAAACAATGTTTTGGGGGATATTAAAAATCTGAGCGAGGGGAAAAGAGATTTTTTGAATTTTCAAAATATAAGTATTGATAGTAGAACTTTATTAAAAAATGATCTTTTTATAGCTATAGAGGGTAAAAATTTTGATGGACATAGTTTTCTTCCAAATGTTTTAGATAAAGGAGTTAAATCAGTAGTAATAAAAAAAGGTATGCAGAGATTACTTCCTAGTAATTTTCCTTATTGGGTTGTAAATGACACATTAGAGGCATTTCAAAAATTAACATTGCTAAAAAGAAAAAAATTAAATATCCCTATTGTCGCAATAACTGGTTCAGTGGGTAAAACAACAACAAAAGAAATGATTGGAAGAGTTTTAAGTAAACTTGGTAAAATTAAATTATCTCATGCAAATTTTAATAATGAGATTGGAGTTGGTCTTACTATTCTTGCTGCAGATATAGAGGATAATGCTTTAGTTCTTGAGATGGGGATGAGAGGGCTTGGACAGATCGAGAATTTATCTAAATATAGTGAACCCGATATTGCAGTTATTACAAACATTGGCACAGCTCATATTGGATTGTTAGGTTCAAAAAAAAATATTACTTATGCAAAGTGTGAAATTAGTAAGTACTTAAATCCCAAAGGAGTTGTAATAATTCCAGCAAATGATCCATTCCTAGAAAAAACTTTAAAAGAAGTTTGGAAAGGCAGAGTTATGAGAGTAAATCTATTAAATATAAAAAATAAAAAGGAGAGTTACAAGAAAGATAATAATTTGCAAGGATTTTATAATCCTTCGAATAAAACAATTGAAATTGAAGAAAATATTTTTGAAATTTCACTTGAGGGATTTCACAATGCTTCGAATTTCTTATTTGCTTATGCAGTTGCCAAAGAGCTAGGTATTGATTTTGCAAGTTTTAATAAATTTGACTTTGCAATTTTAGGAGGAAGGAATAAAATTCTGAAATCAGTAAAAACAACAATATATGATGAATCATATAATGCTTCGCCAGAGTCAGTAAAAGCATGTATTAAAAACCTGCTTGAAAAATCGAAAAATAAATTTTTCATATTTGGAAGTATGCAAGAATTGGGAGAAGAATCTGAAAAATATCACAAAGAAATATTCAACTTAATAAATAATTCAGACATAGAACAGTGTTTATTTATTTGTGATAAAAAAAGTGAAAAAATTTACATCGATTATCTAAAAGATAAGAAAAAATTTTTAGTTTTAAATAATATTAAAGATATACCCAAAGAGATAAACAAATCTACAAAAAAAGGTGACTCTATTCTTATAAAAGGGAGCAGATGTTGGCAACTTGAAAAAATTATTGAATTAATCAATTAGATCAGGATTTCTTTCTTTCCCAATTTTCTATATTTACTTGCTTAGTTCTTGAGATTGCTAATGAATTATCTTTGGAGTCTTTTGTGATTACTGATCCAGCTCCTGTTGTAACTGATTCCCCGAGATTTATTGGCGCTACAAAAACTGTATTTGCACCAATACTGGAATTTTTACCAATTTTTGTTTGATGTTTTTTCTGGCCATCAAAATTTGCAGTAATAGTACCTGCCCCAATATTTGTAGATCTTCCAATAATAGAATCGCCAATATAACTTAAATGGTTTACTTTAGATTCTTCCTCTAATTGACTATTTTTGATTTCAACAAAATTTCCTATTTTGCTAAAGGAAGATATTTTGGAATTAGGTCTTATATGACTATAAGGGCCAATTTTTATATAATCCATTATCTGAGAAGCATAAACAGTAGAGTTTGAAATTTCACAATTTAATCCCACATTAGAATTTTCAATAAAAGTGTTTGGTCCTATAATGCAATGACTATTTATTTTGGTATTTCCTCTTATATGTGTATTAGCTTCTATAGTTACATCCTTACCAATTTCCGCTTCTTCACTAATTGAACAACTTGCTTTATTTATAAAAGTTACACCATTAAGCATATGCTTTTCTTTAATTGAATTCTGAATACTATCCTCGCATTCTGATAGTTGAATTCTGTTATTAATTCCTTGAAGCTCTCCATTATCCTCTACCTCGAGGCTTAAGGAACTTTTTAGTATAGATACTGTATCTGTTAAGTAAATCTCTTTTTGATTATTATTGCTTCGCAAGGTATTAATTATTTCTGACAAGTTACCCCAATTAAAACAGTAAACACCTGCATTTATTAATGGATTTTCTCTTTCTAGATCATTGCAATCTTTTTCTTCAATAATTCTCTCTATAAAATCCCCCTTCAAAAAAACTCTGCCATATCCATGAGGATTTGTTTTCTTTGTAGTAATTAAAGAAACATCAGCTTTTTTTGAATCGTGTAAATATAAAAGTCTTTTTAGAGTACTAGGCCTAATGAGTGGCACATCGCCGTTAAGTACCAAAAGGTTCCCTTCATGGTTTTTTACTTCTCTACAAAGGACCTGGATAGCATGACCCGTTCCTGATTGAGGTTCTTGAATGACAACATGGATTTTTTTATCTTTTGGGATCGATTTTTGTACTTCTTTTGCTTTGTGTCCAGTAATTACGAAAATTTGATCAGGTTTTAATTCGACACATGAATCAATTACTCTTTGTAGAAGACTTTTGCCAGAAATTTTATGTAAAACTTTAGGCAAAGAGCTTTCCATCCTAGTGCCCTTGCCCGCCGCCAATATCGCAACACTTAACATGTTTATTTGAAATACTTATTTAAATCTAACTCTTAACGGATAACTTCGTCATTCCCCACTTCTCTCTCCATTTTTTTGTAGATAATAGATTTGAGAACAATTGCTCATTTAATCTTCTTTTAATTATATCGTCTTTACTTGAGTTTAAATCTTGATCTCTATATGGAATACTAGCTTTAGTCAAGAGATGTTCCTCTTCCATTAAAGATAACTTTTCAAAATTGAAATTAGGTTTCAATTCATTCTTATCAAATTTTGATATTGCGACAGTTCCCTGACTCCAAACAGTTCTGTTTTTAAAACTTGGCTTAATAGTAAAAATTTCTAATCCAAGATCTCTTAAAGTTTTTCTTACTGCCGCTGAAGAAGAATAAGTTATTAAATAACCCTGAGATTTAAGATTTTCTGTCACTTTAGATAAAAATTCAATTGTCCATACTTGTGGGCATTTTTGAGGTGAAAACCCATCTAAATAAATCAGATCGAATTTAATAGATGAAGGAATAATTTTGATTTTTTCTCTAGCATCACCCCATAAAACACTGCATTTAAAAAAATGATCCTCAAAGTAATTTTTACGATACAATGATTTAAATATTGCTCTGACTTTTGGAGCCCATAATTTAAAGAAAGATTCATTCTTAAGCGAATATTCAAGAGGCTTTTTATCAATCTCTAATGCATAC
>CACGJI010000031.1 GCA_902573335.1 uncultured Synechococcaceae cyanobacterium
TAATATTATCAACCTCTTTTGGCTTTAGATAATTTGCAGCTTCATTAAGTATGCTTTCATCGAGACCAATTCTCTTTGAAATTGACAAAGCATTACTTCTCCCAGGAATACCCCAGTTGAGTATATACTTTGGCTTCAAAGAATCCTCATCAAAGGCAACTGATACGTTTTCAAATCTTGAGTCATTATATTTTAAAGCCTTAATATCTCCATAATGTGTAGTTGCTAAAGTGATATCAGATTTATTTGCAAATTCTTTTAATAAAGCCATCGCAAGAGCACTTCCTTCAAGAGGATCTGTACCAGATCCAATCTCATCTAACAAAACAACAGATAATCCTTTCTTATTATCAAGTGAATCCAATATCTCTTTTATGCGGGATATATGCCCACTGAAGGTAGATAAATTTTCTTCTAATGATTGATTATCTCCGATATCCACATATATATTTGGACAAAAAGGGATAATAGGGTTATTAGTTGAGGGTATTAATAATCCTGCTCTAGCCATTAGTAAAGACAAACCCAAACCTTTTAAAGCTGCCGTTTTACCTCCAGTATTTGGACCTGTAATAGCTACAACCTTAATATTTCTATTTATATGAAAATCGACAGCAACCGGGAGAGGGGCTCCTTTTTTCTTATGTTCCCAAATCAATAACGGATGAGAAAAACCAATTAAAGAAATAATAGGATTTTTATCAAAGGTAGGAGGTTTGCCTCCAATCCATTTCGAATATCTTGAACGAGTTAAAGCATTTTCTAATCTCAATAGAATGAATGCCATTTCAGTAAGACTTTCTGAATTATCACTAACAACTTGGGACCATTTCTTTAGTAATTTAAATTCTTCTGCTGTAATCCTAGCCTCTAAAGAAGCAATCTTATTACCTTTAATTACTACACTTTCAGGCTCAAAATATACTGTATTTCCTGAGGATGAAGAGTCATGAATTATGCCTTTAAATTTATCTACAAAATTAACTTTGACTGCTAAAACAGGCCTACCATATCGATCTCCAATAGTAGTATCTTGCAAATAAGCTAAATTCTTTTGAATAAATTTCTCAACTAATATTTTTCTTTCAAGTTTCTTAGATAATAATTCTTTTCTAAGAATAGATAGTTCATTACTTGCATTGTCTGAAATCCTTCCATTAGATTCAATGCCTTTTTTAAAAATGGTTTCAATATTCTGATGGTCAATTAAATTTTTTGTAAATGATGAAATATAAGGCCTTTCTTCAAAATCTAATAAGATTTTTTTTAAATTTCTTGCTGCAGCAATTGTTTTTGCTATTTCTAACAATTCAGAAGATGAAATTACACCTCCCTTGGAACAAATTTCAATATTTCTACTAATATCAAAAACACCAGAAAAACTAATTGATTTATCTAAATTATTTTCTAACTCATTTATTTCAACAGTTTCATTCAACAGTCTTTTAGAGGCTTCGTATTCTGAAGGAATACCAAAACTTAAAATTGCTCGTTTACCCATTTCCGTTGAGGCGAATGAAGATAAATGCGTTTTTAATGAATCCCACTCTAAAAGGCTTATAGATTCTTCTTCTAAGGTGTTATCTGAATATGATTTTTTAGAATAACTTTTCTCTTGCATACAAAAAAAAAAGAATCAAACATTCGATTGAATCCCTTCAGGAGGAACATAAAGCATCTCGAGCCAGTTTCCTTCAGTATCCTTCATATAAAAAGATGCTGTTCCATCTCTATGTTCATGTAAAGGACCAACTTTTACACCAGAATTCTTTAAATCATTTTGAATATTTTCCACTTCTTTTTTATTTTCAAAATGAAAAGCAAAGTGTGGTCCAGCAGCTTTGTAGCTAGGGCCTAACAACGCAAGTCCATCTTTCCCTTTACCAGCTTCTAAATAAGACCAATCTTTATCGTCCCAAACTAAATTCATACCAAGCTTAATATAAAAAGATTTGGCCCTTTCGAGATTCTCTACTCTAAGTGCGATGTGACCAATCCTATTTACTTCTTGTGATAACTTCAAAACAAAGTATTTAATTTATTATTAATCTAAGAATAAACCAAATTTTTGTTAATAATGAGTTTTTAATTATCCTGCAACCATTGAGATGCATCGCAAGCATGATAAGTGAGTATCAGTTTTGCTCCTGCTCTTTTGAAACTAAGCAACGTTTCTAAAACAATATCTTTTTCATTAATCCAGTTTTTCATAGCAGCAGACTTTACCATGGAGTACTCACCACTAACGTTATATGCAGCTATGGGCTTATTTGAAAATGTGCTTAGTCTGTAAACAATATCCAAATATGAAATTCCTGGTTTTACCATCAAAATATCAGCTCCTTCATACTGATCCAATGCAGATTCAATTAAAGCCTCTTTAGAATTGGCAGGGTCCATTTGATATGTAGACTTATTGTCTGGAATTATTTTCTTACTATTTTCTCTAGGAGCCGAATCTAAAGCAGTTCTAAATGGACCATAATAAGCAGATGAATATTTAGCTGTATAACTAATAATACCTACATCACTAAATCCTTCACTATCAAGAGCAGTCCGAATTGCTCCAACTCTCCCATCCATCATGTCACTAGGACCAATAAAATCAGCTCCGGCTCTTGCTTGTGTTAGAGCTTGTTTTTTTAAAATTTCGATTGTTTCGTCGTTCAATATCTTTCCAGTTTCATCAACTAATCCGTCATGGCCATCACAAGAGTATGGATCCAAGGCAACATCTGTCATAATTGCCATTTCAGGAATCTCTTTTTTTAATATTCGAATAGCTTTAGGTATTAAACCGTCTTCATTAAAACATTCTGCTCCATCTTCAGTCTTTAAGCTATCGTTAATTTTTGGGAAAAGAACCACACACCTTATTCCCAGTTCCCATGCCCTAGTAACCTCCTTTATTAAGCCATTAATATCCCATCTATAAGTTCCGGGCATTGCTGAAATTTCCTCTTTAACATCTTTTTCATGAATAAATAATGGATATATAAAGTCCGATGCCTTTAGATGGTTTTCTCTAACCATATCTCTAATTGCCTCAGTTCTTCTTAATCTTCTTGGACGCATAATCGAATTCATTTGAATATTATTTAAATTGAAAAATATTTATCTAATACATTAATCGCTTGCCTCGCACATAAATCAATCAGAGACTACTTTTGTTCAGGAAAATTAACTAAAATTTATCTAATAAGAGAAAAAAAAGTTACAAAAATATTTTGCACAAACTTCATTTTTCACAAATTTACGTCATAAAGAGATAATATCTTTTAGTTAAGTGTTTATTTTAAGGAGAGTATCTTTGAAAATAATTAATGGATTTAATCTAAAGAATGTAAGAGGCGATATTCTCGGAGGGATCACAGCCGCAGTGGTGGCTTTGCCTCTCGCTCTTGCTTTTGGTAATGCAGCGTTAGGACCTGGCGGAGCAATTTATGGACTATATGGGGCAGTAGTAGTTGGTTTTTTAGCAGCATTATTCGGAGGAACACCTGCTCAAGTTAGTGGGCCTACCGGTCCTATGAGTGTAACTGTTGCTGGCGTAGTAGCAGGCTTAGCAGCAGTGGGAGTTCCAAGAGATCTGACTGCAGGTCAAATTTTACCTTTAGTGATGGCAGCTGTAGTAATTGGGGGCTTACTGCAAATATTATTTGGGATTTTAAAACTAGGTAAATATATTACTTTAGTTCCATATTCTGTTGTTTCAGGATTTATGTCTGGTATTGGAGTAATAATCATTGCACTGCAGATTGGTCCATTATTAGGAATAAGCACTCGTGGTGGAGTAGTCGAATCATTATCTACTGTATTTTCAAATTTCCAGCCAAACGGTGCTGCTATTGGAGTAGCAATAATGACGCTAGGTATTGTATTTCTTACTCCTAGAAAAATAAGTCAGTGGGTTCCTTCTCCTCTCTTAGCACTATTGATAGTAACTCCTATATCAATTTTAATTTTTGGAGATGGAGCCATTGATAGAATTGGAGAAATTCCAAGGGGAGTTCCATCTTTAAATTTCCCAAGTTTTAATCAATATTTTCCAATTATTTTTAAGGCAGGATTAGTCCTCGCAGTGCTTGGTGCAATTGACTCCCTACTAACATCTCTAGTAGCAGATAATATATCTCAAACAAAACATAATTCTGATAGAGAACTTATTGGTCAAGGAATAGGAAATGCTATAGCAGGTCTATTTTCAGGCTTACCCGGAGCCGGAGCGACAATGAGAACAGTTATTAATGTTAAATCTGGAGGATCCACTCCCATTTCTGGTATGGTTCATTCAGTTGTCTTATTGATAGTTTTAGTTGGCGCAGGTCCTTTAGCTGAGCAAATACCAACTGCCTTGCTAGCAGGAATTCTTATAAAAGTTGGTCTGGATATTATTGATTGGGGGTTCTTGAGGAGGGCTCACAAATTATCTTTAAAAACTGCAGTTGTAATGTACGGCGTACTCCTCATGACTGTTTTTTGGGATTTAATTTGGGCAGTTTTAGTTGGTGTATTCATAGCCAATATGCTCACAATTGATTCAATAACCGAAACCCAACTAGAAGGTATGGATGAGGATAATCCTTTATCAAAAGATGATCAAGCTAAAAATGCATTACCTGCTGATGAAAAAGCACTACTAGATAGATGTTCAGGTGAAGTAATGTTATTTAGACTTAAAGGACCACTAAGTTTTGGAGCAGCTAAAGGTATATCTGAGAGGATGATGCTAGTAAGAAACTACAAGGTTTTGATATTAGATATCACTGATGTACCAAGACTTGGAGTGACGGCGACTCTCGCAATTGAGGATATGATGCAAGAAGCAAAAAATAATTCCAGAAAAGCATTTGTTGCTGGGGCAAATGAAAAAGTAAAAGATAGATTAGCTAAGTTTGGAGTTGAAGGCATCATTGAGACAAGAAAAGAAGCTTTAGAAACCGCTTTAAATGAAATAGCCTAATAACTTATGGAAATAAGTCCAATTCTGCAAAATGTATTAGCCCCGCCAGTACTTTTCTTTTTAATTGGAGCAATATCAGTACTCTTTAAATCTGATTTAGAAATACCAGCTCCATTACCTAAACTCTTCTCCTTATATCTTCTACTAGCTATTGGTTTTAAAGGAGGTATAGAAATACAGAAAAGTGGGTTTACTGATCAAGTATTGCCGACTTTAAGTGCTGCAATACTTATGTCACTAGTAATCCCTCTGATTGGATTCTTAATTTTAAGATTTAAGTTTGATGTCTTTAATTCAGCCGCAATAGCAGCAGCATACGGCTCAATAAGTGCTGTTACATTTATTTCTGCAGAAAGTTTTTTAGAAAGTCAAAAAATAGCTTTTGATGGCTTTATGGTTGGCGCCTTAGCTTTAATGGAGTCTCCTGCCATCATTGTGGGTTTATTACTTGTAAAATTTGCAGCTCCAAAAAATAGACCAAAATCAAGAAAAATGCATTTAAGCGCAATATTACATGAATCCCTTTTGAATGGATCAGTTTATTTATTGCTTTCAAGTTTAGTTGTGGGATTTCTTACTGCTTCCAGTAATCCCTCAGGGATTGCAAAAATGGAGCCTTTTACTGGACAATTATTCTATGGAGCAGAATGCTTTTTCTTGTTAGATATGGGAATAGTCGCTGCTCAAAGATTGCCAAGACTAAAGAATGCGGGTTCGTTCTTGATTGGCTTTGCTATTTTTATGCCTTTATTTAATGCATTTATTGGTGTTTTCGTTGCAAGATTTTTATCTTTAGGACCTGGCAACGCCCTTTTATTTGTGGTTCTATGTGCAAGCGCCTCTTATTTAGCAGTTCCTGCAGCGATGAGGATGACAGTTCCAGAGGCTAAATCTAGTTATTATATTTCAACTACACTGGGTCTAACTTTCCCATTCAATATAGTTCTCGGCATTCCCATATATATGAGTTTAGTAAATACTATTATCCCACTTTCCCCTCTATAAAAATGAAAAGATTAGACTTGATATTTAGTGAAAGAGAACTAGATGCAATCATTAAAACATTAGAAAAAGCTAATGTTCCTGGATATACAGTTATGAAACACGCCACAGGCAGAGGGCCTGAAAGAGTTGTTACTGAAGATATGGAATTTACTGGATATGGATCAAATGCTCATGTAATTGTTTTTTGTGAGCAAGAATTAATAGATAAAATGAGAGATAACATCAGGGACGATTTAAGTTACTACGGAGGAGTCGCTTATATTTCTGAAGCAACACCCCTTTAAATTGAAGAAGAAATATTTATTTTTAAGAATGAATCCAATCAACTCTTATATTTTTTCTACTATTTAAATATCTATCAATTGACATCGCGGCAATACATCCATCAGAAGCCGCAACAACTGCTTGCTTAAATGGTGTATTTCTTATATCTCCAATAGCCCATACTCCATCAGAGTTTGTAGACATAAAGTCATCCACAATAACTCCTCCGTCTTCTTTTAAAGCAATTTGATCCCCTAAAAAATCAGTAATAGGCTTTGAACCACTCATATAGACAAAGACTCCATCTAAATTTAAATTGATAGGATTTTCGTCTTGCTTATTTTTTACAACAACCCCATTAACACCCATATCATCACCCAATATTTCCAATAATCTTGTTCTACTCCAATGTTTTATATTTGAATTATCCATCAATTCCATAGCTTCTTCATTATCTGATTTAGGATCACTTGATGTAATCCAATGCACAGTTGATGCAAACTTAGTTAAAACAGTTGCCTCTTCAATTGCCTCCTTGTTCACTCCAACAACGGCAACTTCTCTATTTTTATAAAAAGCCCCATCGCACGTAGCACAATAACTTACTCCTTTGCCAAGGAAATCTGCTTCGCCCTTAAATGATGCAGGCCTACCCATAGCTCCACTTGCAAGTACAAGTGCTTTAGCTTTGAAAGTACCTTCGGGTGTATATACCATTTTCCATTCTCCACTAGCGTCTATTCCAAAAACTTGTGCTCTCCTATAGTCTGTGCCGTATTGAACAGCCTGTTCTCTCATTAGAGTAAGTAATTTCTCCCCACTTATATCAACTGGAACACCTGGATAATTAGCTATTTGATGAGTTATTGCTAAGGCACCAACAGATGGATTTTTATCTAAAATGACTGTCTTTAAGTTTGAACGAGATGTATAAAGTGCGCAAGTACATCCGGCAGGGCCTCCTCCGATAATAACTACATCTGACTCAATGATTTCCAATTTAATAAAACTCCTTTTTCGTAGTTAATTAGATGAGCTTTTGGTTAGAAGATATCTTTAATGTAAATACCTAACCTTGTATATAGATATAAGTTAAAAGAAAAAAAAGAAAAAAGCATAATATAGAAACAAACTTACATAGGAAAAAATAAAAAATTAATTATCAAAATGAACAGTTACGTGAAATGTTCTGTATTGATCTATTATTAAGTCACATCGAAAAATCACTTGCAGTAGAAACATTATATTTTTCATGACCAACTCTGACTACCTTTTAAAAGCTGCTATTAAAAAAGTAACCGAGAAATTAAACGAGATATTGGTTGGAAAAATTGAAGAAGCAACAAATATCGCTCAAGATGTCCCAGAAATTCTTAAAAAAGAATTTGATAGTTTGAAAGAATCCATAATCGAAGAAGCCTCAAGAATGGAGAAAGCCGAAAATATTCAAGAAAATGAGTCCACTAATACTTATGAAGATTCCAAAATAAAAAAAGCTTTAAATGAAATTGAAGGTATCAATAAGCAAATTGATCTCTTTAATAAAATCATCAATAATCAAATTAAATGAGTCATCACATTCTTCATTATCGTTTAAAAAAATTGAAGAGAGCCTTTCTTATCTGGATAACTCTGATTTCGCTTTTAATAAAATTGTGGATAGATAGTATTAGATTTACAATTTTTCAAACTAAAAGTAATGAAAAAAGTAGGATTCAAATTAAAAGAGCTAGGTGGTTTACTAATCAATTAATAAAACTTGGTTCAGCATTTATAAAAATTGGACAATTATTATCAGCGAGACCTGATTTAATTCCTAATACTTGGATTCAGGAATTGTCTAAATTGCAGGATCAAGTTCCTAATTTTTCATTTGCGCAAGTTGAAGTAACTATAAAAGAGGAACTAGGTTCTAAGTTTAATGAAATAGATCAAATAACATATGATCCTGTTGGATCAGCATCACTAGCTCAGGTCCATAGGGCGACTTTAAAAGATGGTAAGAAAGTAGTATTTAAAGTTCAAAGACCCAATTTAAAAGAATTGTTTATCATCGATTTGGGCATAATGCAGCAAATAGCAGGATTGTTGCAGAAAAATAAGAATTGGAGTCGAGGTAGAAACTGGGTTGAGATTGCTAAAGAATGTAGGAAAGTTCTCATGAAGGAGCTTGATTTTAATTGTGAAGCACAATATGCAGCAAGATTTAGACAGCAATTTCTTGATGATGAAAATGTTGAAGTTCCTGAAGTTATTTGGAATATGAGCAGTGAAAAAGTGCTTTGTTTAAGTTATGTAGAAGGAACAAAAATAAGCGATTTAGAAAAATTACAATCACAAGAAATTGATTTACCTAAAATTGCTGAAATAGGTGCCATCAGCTATTTAAAACAATTAGTAAATTACGGTTTTTTTCATGCAGATCCTCATCCAGGGAATCTAGCAGTTTCAAATAAAGGTAAATTGATTTTTTATGATTTTGGAATGATGGGCAATATCTCAAATAATCTTCAAACAAGATTAGGGGGAATGGTTAAGGCTGCTGCTTTAAGAGACGCCTCATCACTTGTTAACCAATTACAACAAGCTGGGTTAATTTCAAAAGATATTGATGTAGGACCAGTTAGAAGATTAGTCAGATTGATGCTTAAAGAAGCCTTAACTCCACCATTTAGTCCAAATATTATTGAAAAATTATCTGGAGATTTATACGAACTTGTTTATGAAACACCTTTTCAACTGCCAGTAGATTTAATCTTTGTGATGAGAGCTTTATCAACTTTTGAAGGAGTTGGCAGAATGCTCGATCCAGGGTTTAACCTTGTATCAGTTACCAAGCCTTATTTAATAGAACTTATGACTTCAAATAATCAAAATCCTAACGATTTAATTAACCAATTTGGAAGGCAAGTAGGTGAACTAGGATCTAAAGCTGTTGGAATTCCCAAAAGAATAGATGAAAGTTTAGAAAGATTAGAGCAGGGCGATTTGCAATTACAAATAAGAATGGGAGAGTCTGATAGGCAATTCAAAAAAATGTTTACTGCTCAAAAAACTTTAGGCCATTCAATTCTTATAGGAAGCTTATCAATTGCATCTGCTTTACTTGTAACCAATAAACAAAATAATTTTGCATTGTTGCCACTTTTGTTTGCACTACCAATAAGTATTGATTGGATAAAATGCCAATTAAGTATGAGCAAAGGCTCACGTTTAGAAAAACTTAAGCGCTAAAAAAACTATATATTTTTGGGTCCTAAACCTAAAGCTCCAGCGAATCTTGCTTGATTTCCCAACTCCTCCTCAATTTTTAAAAGCCTATTGTATTTTGCAATCCTTTCACTTCTACTCAAAGAGCCGGTCTTGATCTGACCCGATCTTGTGGCGACAGATAAATCTGCAATTGTTGTATCTTCAGTCTCACCACTTCTATGACTAATAACACTTGTGAAACCGGACATTTTAGCCAACTCAATAGCTTCCAAAGTTTCAGTTAATGTTCCAATTTGATTTACCTTGATTAGGATTGAATTGGCAGATTTTTCCATAATACCTTTACTTAACCTTTCTGTATTGGTAACGAATAAATCATCACCTACAAGCTGAACTTTATTTCCTAATTCTTTGTTTAATTCTGACCAACCCTCCCAATCATCCTCAGCTAAACCGTCCTCTATTGAAACTATTGGATAATTAGAAACTAGTCTTGAAAGATATGAAATCATTTCAGAACTATTTAAACTTTTCCCTTCATATTTATAAGTACCATCACTATAAAATTCGGTACTAGCAGCATCTAAAGCTAAAGATACCTGTTCACCAGGCTTAAACCCGGCTTTTTGAATTGCTTCTAATAATAAGTCCCCTGCCTCTTCGCTCGATGACAAATTCGGGGCGAATCCACCCTCATCGCCTACAGCAGTAGATAGACCTTTTTGATCAAGCAATGATTTTAATGAGTGAAAAATTTCAGTACCCATTCTTAATGATTCACTGAAATTATTAACTCCATGTGGGACAAGCATAAATTCCTGAAAATCAAGACTATTTGGTGCATGAGCACCACCATTTATTACATTCATCAATGGGACTGGAAGAAGATTGGATAATGGATCTCCAAGATATCTGTATAGGGGAATGTCTAAAGCATTTGCTGATGCTCTGGCAGTTGCAAGACTTACTGCAAGGATTGAATTTGCTCCAAGGTTAGACTTATTAGGAGTTCCATCAATTTCAATCATTAATTTATCTACTGCAGTTTGATCTAAAGATGACAAACCACATAAAGCCGGGGATATTGTTTCATGAATTTTATTAACAGCATTCAAAACACCTTTTCCCATATATTTTGAACCACCATCTCTTAATTCATGTGCCTCATGAGCACCAGTGCTAGCTCCACTGGGAACAATTGCTCTACCATTTGCACCACATTCCAAAAATACTTCTGCCTCTACAGTTGGATTACCTCTTGAATCAAGGACTTGCCTTGCTTCAATAGTGTCAATAAGGAAATCAATAGTTTCTTTCACAATTTAATTACTACTATTTAAATCCTATAAATAGCTGAACTATTTGGCTAATATCTGAAATATATATTTTAACCAACTATAATCTTATAATTTCAGAACGCCTTAGATATTAGTTAAAGCTTTTATCTAATTCAAAGTCCTCGCAAACCCTCTCGAAAACATAATTTTCAAATTCATCTTACAATTTGAAAATTATTGGATGATTATTAATGCAGATCCTATTTAGAATATTAATTAATATTCAACTATAGTTTTTATAGTTTATGAGAGAAACACTTACATCAAGTCCTGAACTTTTTAGCGATATCAGTTGGAATCTTCTTTTATTAGGAGAAGAAACCGCAAAAAAATGGGAT
>CACGJI010000032.1 GCA_902573335.1 uncultured Synechococcaceae cyanobacterium
ATCATCAAATACAATGTTTTGTTCTTTATTGAAGGTCTTTTTAATTGTTTTTGCAGTCTCTGCCGCCCTCACAAGTGGGGAGGAATAGATTTTATCGAAGTTTATTTTTGATAATGCTTTTCCTGCTTTTCGGGCTTGTTCGTATCCTTCATCAGTTAGTATTGAATCATCTGTTCTTCCTTGAATTAATCCTTTTGCATTGAAACTGCTTAGTCCATGCCTAACTAAAACTAATCGTATAGCCATTAATATATATTTGAAAATTAAGATAATTTAATCATCTCATGGCGTGATTAAAATAGATACATAAACATCACGAACTTCAATGATAACTAAGTATAGTTTTAAAAATATAATGAGTTATGATCTTTAAAAATGTTTCTAAGTCAAAACTCACTTTAGCTTCTATTTCTATAGTCATAACTTTTTTTGTGTGGCAGCAAGGCTTAAGAGATAGTTTAAATAGACCGTCTGTTTCATTTGATATAAGTCAAAAAGAGCAAGAAATTGCTGAATTATCAGTTCAATCAATACCTGTAGATCTTCAAAAGTTTTTTTTCATAAATGATCCTGTTGATCAAATAAATAAATCACTCTCTGAGGTCTCATTTGAAGAGCTAACAGAAAGAAATAAATTAATTCGAGTAATTTCTTCAGAATCAAATGATCCCATAATCTA
Source organism: uncultured Synechococcaceae cyanobacterium (assembly GCA_902573335.1). Taxonomy (GTDB): domain Bacteria; phylum Cyanobacteriota; class Cyanobacteriia; order PCC-6307; family Cyanobiaceae; genus Prochlorococcus_A. The sequence goes on from CACGJI010000032.1 coordinate 680, forward strand.
TAAAAATGTATCCAAAGATTTTGAAAATAAAAACTATAAATTTCTGATTGATGAGATAGAAAAAAAATCTAATAATAATTCTTATATGCCAAATTCTAATAAGTTTGATTTATTTAAAGATGATAGATTTTTATATCACCTTTTAAGCCGGAAATTTGATTTTGACGATAGTTCATTAATAACAAAATCATTTTCAAGCAAAATGTTTTTAAAAATATTAGCCATTAGACTAATACCACTTTTGTCAATACTTATTGGCTCCATACTGGCTCTAAAAATATTATGGAACACCATATCTTTGAAAAAGTTTGGTTGGCAAGAAATTAAATCCCTAGATTTAGAATTAATAGATATGGTTTTACTAATTGCAGGTGGATTTGTTGTTTTAGGAGAAGTAATATCACCTTTGTTTTCTATAAGTTTGGTTGAATTTTTTTCTAAAAATATTTCTAATGAATTGTCGCTATCTTTTAAAATATTCTTTGGATATCTTTTTATGGCTATTCCGCCATTAGGGATAGTTTATTATCAAATTAAATCTTTGAATGGTGAATTCACTTTTAAAAAGGATTATTTACAGTTCAATTTCTTGCCAATAAAATATGCAATTATTCAGGGAATTAAAGGTTGGTTAACAATTGTTCCTTTTGTTTTATTGATTTCTCTAATTATGAATAGTCTGATCGATAATCAGAATGGTAGTAACCCTTTACTAGAAATTGTTCTTAATAATACTAATTTCCTGTCATTTTTTTTATTATTTGTAACAACAACTCTATTAGCCCCTCTATTTGAGGAAATTATATTTCGCGGTATTTTACTCCCAACTCTTTCAAGAGATTTTGGAGTAATTTCGGGCATCATAGTTTCAGCTTTTATCTTTGCATTAGCCCATTTAAGTTTGGGAGAAATGCCGCCATTATTTGTTCTAGGGATTGGTTTAGCAATTACAAGAATTGCTTCAGGAAGTTTGTTTTCTTCAGTTATCATGCATTCTTTATGGAATGGATTGACTTTCTTAAATTTGTTCTTATTGAGGACATAAAGAATTTAATTTCTTACTTGCGAATCAAACAAAAAGATGTTTATTTAATTAATAACACTTCTTTTATTTAAAAAATAAATCATTGATGAAACCTTATGGGAATCAACTTAATTTTAAAAAAAAAGTTTCATATGAAAGTAAAAAAAATTCTGAAAAAATATCCATAATTAATATTAAATTAATACATCAAATTTTCGACACCATTAATATTTCTCTTTTGGTATTAATTTTCACCTTATTTTTCTTATCTTTTAATAGTCAAAGACAATGGTCAAATACATTTAAAAACTTATCTAAAATAAGAACTATCAATAATAATCTCATTGATTATATTTCTAAAATTGAGGAATTTTATATAAGTGAACTTGAGTCTCTCAATATTTATAGAAAAACTAAACCTGAAGATTTAATCTATCTAGATAAACTTCCAGAAAAAAAAGAAAGTTTGTTTAAGAAAAATTTAAGTAGTTTCATTGAAGGTTTTAGTGATAGCAAATATCAAAGGGGATATTGATGAAAAAATACAAAAAAATTGTTAGTCTAATACCCCTTGATCAAAGAAGATTTAAATTTCTCTATATTTTTAGCTTACTATTAATATTTTGTTTGTTTGGTAGGTTAGTTAAATTGCAAGCCTTTAACTCCTCTGATTTGCAAAGGAAAGCTAGATTAATACAGTCTTCTAAAACTAATGCCTTAAAAAAAAGAAGAGCAATTGTTGATAGAAATAATAGACTAGTTGCTTACGATAAACCGCTCTATAAATTATGGGCCCATCCAAAATATTTTAATTTTCCTGGTGATTCAATTAACAGAGTTCGCAGTATTGAAGAAGTTGCAGAAAAATTGTCACCTATCTTGGATATAAATGGTGAAATACTATTGAGTAAATTTAATAAAATGAGTGGTATCAAGCTTTTGGATAAAATTTCCGAAGAAAAGGCTGAAAAGATTAAAAACCTTCAAATAAGCGGAATTGATTTATTTAAATATTCGCAGAGATATTATCCACAAGGGAAGCTTTACTCTAATCTTGTCGGTTTTGTTAATGATGAGAATATAGCTTCAGCAGGTTTAGAGCTTCATTTAGATAATCAAATTAAAGTTTTTAATAAAAGTAATTTAATAAAAAGAGGAGGAGATGGAACTCCTTTACCGGATTATTCAGCTCCAGGTGATTTTGTATCTGATTACAAAAGTTTAGGGCTAACTATAGATTCAAAATTACAGAAAGCTTCATTCAATGCATTATCAAAGCAAGTAAGCAAATGGAAAGCAAAGAAGGGATTTGCCATAGTTATGGATGTTAATAATGGTCAGATTCTCTCCTTGGCTACAGTCCCGTCGTACGATCCAAATAAATTTTGGCAGTATGATTCTGGACTTTATAGGGGTTGGTATTCTCAAGATTTATTCGAGCCTGGTTCAACTTTTAAACCTATTAATCTTGCCTTAGCTTTAGAAGAAAAAGTAATCCTGAAAGATGGAGTAGTTGAAGATATTGGAAAAATTAATGTCGGAGGATGGACACTTTCTAATTGGGATAAAAAAGGTAATGGATACATTGACTATCCAAAAGTTTTGCAGGTTTCAAGTAATGTTGGGATGGTAAAAATAATGCAAAATTTAGACCCTAAAATTTATTGGGATTGGCTAGAAAATTTAGGTATAAATAAAAATTTAGAGACTGACTTATTTGAATCAACTGCTGGCCAACTAAAGAGAAAAGATTTATTTGTAAATCAATCAATTGAGCCTGCTGTAACTTCTTTTGGCAAAGGTTTCTCAATCTCGCCACTTAAATTGCTTCAACTACATGCGGCTCTAGCAAATGGTGGTTATGAAGTAACTCCACATGTAACCTCAACTTTTAAAGAAAGAGTTAATAAAAATCCAAAAAAACAATATTTTTCACACGAAGTCTCTAAAACTGTTCTTGAATGGATGGAGAGCGTAGTTGATAAAGGTAGTGGATCTGGAGTAAAAATCGAGGGTTACAGGATAGCGGGGAAAACGGGGACTTCCCAAAAAGCCTTAAATGGTTCCTATACAAGTAAAAAAGTTTGCAGTTTTGTGGCGACCTTACCAGTTAACGATCCGAAATATGCTGTCCTTGTAGTCGTTGATGAGCCATCTAAATCTTATGCATATGGTTCAACTGTTGCAGTACCAGTTGCTAAAGAAATTATCGAGAGTTTAATAGTAATTGAAAAAATACCTCCCAAGATTAAAGATCATGGAATGATTGTTAAAAAACCCTAAAATTTTCCAATTTTATAAATATTTAGTTCATTATCAGATGATTTCATCAGAAATAAAAGCTAGTTTATGTATATATATGATTATCTAGATATGAAATCAATTTTAGAACAATTGTCATCAATGACCGTTGTTGTCGCTGATACTGGAGATTTAGATTCGATAAAAAAATTTCAACCAAGGGACGCCACCACCAATCCATCGCTAATACTTGCTGCTGCTAAGAACCCTGATTATGTGAAATTAATTGATAAAGCTTTAGAAAGTTCAGAAAATGCCTTGCCCCAAGGATTCACCGAAATTGAATTAATCAAAGAAACTGTTGACCAAGTTTCAGTATTTTTTGGAAAAGAAATATTGAAAATTATTTCGGGGCGCGTATCTACAGAAGTTGATGCAAGACTGAGCTTTGACACCGAAGCTACGGTAGAAAAAGCGAGAAAATTGATCAATCTTTACAAAAATTTTGGAATCGAAAAGGAAAGAATTTTGATTAAGATTGCAGCAACTTGGGAGGGAATTAAGGCAGCTGAAATATTGGAAAAAGAGGGTATTAAGTGCAACTTAACTTTACTTTTTAACTTCTGCCAAGCGGTAACATGTGCCAATGCAAAAATAACTCTAATTTCTCCCTTCGTTGGCCGTATATTAGATTGGCATAAAGCAAAAACTGGTAAAACTAGTTTTGTTGGTACTGAAGACCCTGGTGTTATTTCGGTTACGCAAATATACAAGTACTTTAAAGAAAAGGGATTCAAGACAGAAGTAATGGGAGCGAGTTTTAGAAATCTTGATGAAATAAAAGAATTAGCAGGTTGCGATCTTTTAACAATTGCACCAAAATTTCTTGAGGAACTGAAAAAAGAAAAAGGAGAATTAGTTAGAAAATTAGATGTAAGTACCCCAATAAATAATTCTATTGACTACGAATTTGAAGAAAAAGATTTCAGATTAAGTATGTTAGAAGATCAAATGGCAAGTGAAAAGCTTAGTGAAGGTATTACTGGCTTCAGTAAGGCTATAGAAGAATTGGAAGAGCTGCTACTAGAGAGATATTCAGAGATTAAAAATCATAAATTGATTTCTGCCAACTAAATTTAAGTTTGAATTGAAAAGAATTAAGTCCCACTTTTTGTTAAAAGCCTTCTGATAACTCTTTTTGCAATATCTTCATAACTCATTTCTCCTGATAATATTTGAGCAATACGTTTAGGTGCTGTTTTTCTTTTGACGCCTAATTGGTACCCAGTTCTTGGAAATCTATAAAATACTTGGGCTATTCTCCTACCCCAAGCCATTGATTTCCCCCAAATGTTGTTAATTTTTTTTGTATAAAGATTTAAATCATCTACTTTTGCTGACAGGCACTGATCTATGTATTTTGCAGCATAAAAACTACTAATTAAAGATGGTCTAATTCCTTCAGCTAAAAATGGATCACATAGAGATGCGGCATCGCCAACCGCTAAAACTTTGTCACTATTAATTGAGTGGAAGCCATTCCATATTCTCAGTTTCTTACTAATTGTTTTATGAGGAAAATCATCAAAACCGAAGCTTCTGATTACTTGTTTATTTATAACCTGATTTTCTAAAAGACCATTATTTATAAAAGTACCTAAACCAATATTTAAGCTTTCTCTTAGGGGGAATGCCCATGCAAAGCCATATTTTATAAATCCAAACTCAAATCTAACTGCATCTCTAGGTATTTCACCTAACCCTTTTAATCTTAATGAGAGTGTGTTTGCAAATTTCGGTTTTCTTGGCCCTAAATTGAAATAACTCGCCCATTTCGATTGGGATCCATCTGCAATTACAAGAAATTCTGTAATATATTTTATTTTGTTATTGCAAGTAATTTCCCATTTATCATTTTTTTTTATGATTTTTTCAATCAATAATGGTCTTATCATCTGAGCTCCATTACTCAAGGATTCATCAAGTAATAATTGATCTAGTTTTTCTCTTTTAACAATCCAAAATGGGGATTCACCAGTCAGATCAGCAGTTACATTATCTGCAGCCTTCCATCTGAATTCAACATTCTTAATTTTTGATTCTATGCAATCTTCAATATTTAAAGGAAGAAATCTTTGCATTGAAGATGCCATCCCCCCTGCACATGGTTTATGATCTTGGGATTTTTCTTTTTCAATAATTAAAACTGAATATCCTTTCTTTGATAGGTTAAGAGCGGTGGAAGATCCTGATAAACCTCCACCAATTATTACAACGTCAAATCCTATCAAACTTTTAGAATTTCCTTCTCTTTTTCAGACAATTTAGTTTCTATTAAAGCAATATATTTATCAGTAATTTTCTGAATTTCAGATTGATTATCTCTCGATTCGTCAATAGAAACAAGGCCATCTTTTTCGCCTTTTTTTTCTTTATCAACAGCATCTCTTCTGATATTTCGCAAAGCTACTTTTCCTTCCTCTGCATATTTAGAGGCTAATTTACAAAATTCTTTTCTTCTTTCTTCTGTTAAAGGAGGAACATTTATTCTTATTATTTTCCCATCATTATTTGGAGTAATACCTAAATCACTCATAGAAATAGATTTCTCTATCGCTTGTAAACATGAAATATCGAAAGGTTGTATTGAAATTGTTTGAGAATCAATAGTGCTTATAGTGGCAAGCGATTTGATTGGTGTTTCTGCTCCATAGTACTCAACACTTACTCTGTCTAACAGGGAAGCATTAGCTCTGCCTGTCCTGATTGTATTAAAGTTTCTCTGTGTGGCTTCAATACTTTTATTCATATTTTCTTGAATTTCTTTTTCTTTCATAATTAAAAAAATTAAATGATCTTTAACTAATTAAAGAGCCTATTGGCTCACCAGCAACAGCTTTGGAAATATTTCCTTTTTTGAATATATCAAAAACCATAATTGGGATATTATTATCTTTGCAAAGTGCAATCGCAGTACTGTCCATTACTGCAATTTCATCACTAAGAACTTGTTGATAACTAAGAGAGGAATATTTTTTTGCATCTTTAAATTGATTAGGATCACGATCGTATACTCCATCAACTTTAGTAGCCTTCATAACAACTTCAGCGTTTATCTCTGCTGCCCTCAAAGCTGCCGTAGTGTCAGTTGTAAAAAATGGATTTCCGCATCCACCCCCGAAGACTACAACTCTACCTTTTTCTAGGTGCCTCATGGCTCTTCTTCTGATGTAGGGTTCGGCAATTTCCTGCATTTCGATTGCTGTTTGAACTCTGGTTGCAACTCCTACTCTTTCAAGACCATCTTGAAGTGAAATTGCGTTCATTACTGTTGCTAGCATCCCTACATAATCAGCAGTCGCACGATCCATTCCGTCTGCAGATCCTTTAAGCCCCCTAAAAATGTTTCCACCACCAACAACTATTGCGAGTTGTACATTATTTTCGACTACTTTTGAAACATCCTCTGCAATTGACTGAACTATAGCAGGGTCAATACCATAAGGTTTTTCACCCATTAGTGCTTCACCACTAAGTTTTAAGAGAACTCTTTTGTAAGTCATTCAATAATTGTACTTTTAAGACCTTAGCAAGTAAATGTGCCAAATTTATTTTTTGTTCTTATATTGCTATCGTCTTTAAACATTTCTAAACCTGCCTAAATAAAATTCAAAAAAAAATTTACTTCAACTAAAATTCAACACATTTTTGTGCTTTTATTCCTTGCTCTTTAAAAGGATGTCTTATTAGTTTCATTTCTGTAACTAGATCAGCGTAATTGATGATTAAATCAGATGCTCCTCTTCCAGTTAAAACAATATGATTTTTTCTATTATTTAAGCTTTTTAAAAAAGTGATTATTTCTTCGGGTGCAAGATAACCAAGTTTTGTCGCAATATTAATTTCATCAAGAATGATAAGTTTATAAGATTTGTTTTGTATGTATTTTTTGGCTAGTTGCCAGGCCTCTTGAACTAATTTTTCATCTCTTATTCTGTCTTGTGTTTCCCAAGTAAATCCCTCTCCCAATGAATGCCAGGATATGTTTGAAGAAAAGTTTTTAAGTGCTTTTTCTTCTCCAGTGGTCCAGCCTCCTTTGATAAATTGAATTATTGCTACTTTATAGCCATGCCCTATAGTCCTTAAAGCCATACCTAAAGATGCAGTTGTCTTGCCCTTGCCATTACCTGTGAAAACAATCAGTAATCCTTTTTTTGTTTTTCTAATTTGTAGTCTTTCGGCTTGAATATCTTTTCTTTGCTGCATTCTTTTTTTATATGAGCTCTCATCGATATCCGGTGATAATTTACCTCCCATTCCAATTTTATTTGCTTGATTATCGAGGTTAAATATTTTCTCGGAAGATGAAGGTTTTTCTTGCATATGACCTTTATTTTTATTAAGTTATTATAAATCTTTAAATATTTTTTACTCTTTTAACTTTTAAAAGTGCATTATTTACTGCCTGTTGTTGATCTCTTTTAGTAATCCAGTGGTGATAAGTTTGAGTATGTAAACTAACCGAATGTCCCATCATTCTGGCAGCCACAGTATCAGGTAAATCATAAAAAATTGTTCTAACTGCCCAAGCATGCCTTAGATCATAAGGTTTTATTTGTAAAGAGTAACGCTTAAACTGGTCTGTAATTTTTTTTCCAATATTCTGTAAGGTTGTAATTTTAAGGTCTCTATTAATATTTGGTAGAAGTTCTGGATTTTCACCAAGTTTTGATAATTCGAACTTTTCCACCCATTCAGGATGAAATGGCCAAACTTGATGTTCCCCAGTTTTAGTCGTAGGTAAAACTCTAATAATTTTGTCCCCAAAATTAGTAAGAGAACTTAAATCACAAAAAAATACTTCATGATTCCTTAATCCATATGTAGCCATCAGACCAAAAACAAATTTCCAAGACTTGTTTGGTATTGTCTCCCACAATTTCTCTATTAATTCGTCTTTAGGTAAATCCCTAAATCCTGCTTTGTTCAGACCATATCCTCTAGAATTTAATTTCCAATCTTCTGGTAGTTTAATGTCCAAAAACTTAGCCAAAACGCTTAAAGAGGTAGCGCATTGTTTCCTACTTCTAGTACCTTCCTTATAACTTTCAAGTGTTTTTTGAAATATTTGTTCTAAAGCTTCATTCTCATAGTCATGGTAAATATTTAGGATTCTTTTCATATATGGTCTGTAAGAACTTCTCCAAGTAGTTTTCCTAGTACTGGTTCGAAAATCACTTTTATTTTCTTTAAAAAAAAATTCCTCAAATTGATTTAATCTTTTTGGAAATTCAAACCCATCTTTTATTTTCTTTTGATAAGGCTTGCCTATCCAATTAATCCAATCAAATTGATTCAATTCCAATTGCAAATTGATTAATTGTAATTTTTTTTTGGCCTCCTCTAATCCAGAAATATCAGCCTTTAACCCAAGAGATATTCTTTGAATTTTAAAGTTATTATTATCTTCTTTGGAGGGTAGTGAACCACGAATATTTAATTTCTCTCCTCTTTTCTCAATTTTAAGCTTGCTGCCTTGAGTAGCAAATTTATCATTGACATTATTAATTTCCTGAATTACGTTCATTTACTTATATAATTGACCATATAATGACGTTTTTAATGTTGATTTTCAATCTTCATAAATTTTAAATGGATAAAATAGGCGTCTTACTAATGAATTTAGGAGGGCCTGAACGCATTACTGATGTAGGCCCATTCTTATACAATCTTTTTTCTGATCCAGAAATTATCAGGACACCTTTCCCTGCTTTTCAAAAGCCCCTAGCTTGGTTAATTAGCACTCTCAGAAGTACTACTTCACAACAGGCTTACCTTTCTATAGGTGGAGGTTCACCTATTAGAAGGATAACTGAGCAACAAGCAAGAGAATTACAATCTAAATTAAGGAACAAGGGATTTAATGCTACTACCTACATAGCTATGAGGTATTGGCATCCTTTTACAGAATCAGCAATTGCTGATATGAAAGCAGATGGCATAGATCAAGTTGTTGTAATACCCTTGTATCCACATTTTTCGATAAGTACCAGTGGTTCGAGCTTTAGGGAATTAAAAAAATTGCGTGATTCTGATGATGAATTTAAGAAGGTTCCAATGAGATGTGTTAGGAGTTGGTTCAGTCAATCAGGTTACTTAAAGTCTATGGTTGAATTAATTTCTGAACAAATTTCACTTTGTGAATCACCTTCAAATGCCCATATATTTTTCACTGCTCATGGAGTTCCTAAGAGTTACGTAGAGGAAGCTGGAGACCCTTACAAACAACAAATTGAAGATTGCTCTATATTAATTATAAATGAGCTGGAAAAATGTTTAGGGCATGGTAACCCTTATACACTTTCTTATCAAAGTAGAGTTGGTCCTGTTGAATGGTTGAAGCCTTATACAGAAGAAGTGTTAGCTGATCTTGGAAGGTCAAATGTTAATGATCTGATTGTGGTCCCTATAAGTTTCGTTGGAGAGCATATCGAAACATTGCAAGAAATTGATATTGAATACAAAGAAATTGCTGAAAAGTCTGGTATTAAAAATTTTCGGAGAGTTAAAGCTTTAAATACTCATCCTACTTTTATTGAAGGACTTAGTGATCTAGTGATTTCCTGTTTGGAAGGACCTCTTGTTAATATAGAAGAGGCTTCACAGTTGCCTGAAAAAGTTAAACTTTATCCTCAAGAGAAGTGGCAATGGGGTTGGAATAATAGTTCAGAAGTGTGGAATGGAAGGGTTGCAATGATTATTTTTCTTGTGCTTTTTATTGAACTTATTTCAGGCTCTGGACCTCTACATAAATTAGGCATTTTATAAAGAAAAATCAAAATTTATTTGATAATTTTTCATTTATTAAAAGATTATTTTGAATACATTTCTGACATTACATTTCTAAATGAGGCAAAAGTATTTAATTAAGTTTAATATTTATAGTAAATATTGAATTTCTTTAGTGACTCTTACTTCGAGAT
>CACGJI010000033.1 GCA_902573335.1 uncultured Synechococcaceae cyanobacterium
AACTGCTGTATTAGATGCTGATTTTGGCTTAAGAAATTTAGATCTTCTTTTAGGATTAGAAAACCGCATCATTTATACGGCTCAAGATGTTCTAGACAAGAATTGTCGTCTTGACCAAGCGTTGGTTAGACATAAAAAGGAACCTAATTTAGCTCTTCTACCTGCTGGAGATCCAAGGATGTTGGATTGGATGAAGCCCGAAGATATGAAAAAAATTAGTGAGCTACTAAGTGAGAAGTTTGATTTTGTCTTAGTAGATTGTCCTGCTGGTGTAGAAGATGGCTTTAAAAATGCACTTGCAGCCTGTAAAGAAGCTATTGTTGTTACTAACCCAGAATTATCCGCAGTGCGTGATGCAGATAGAGTAATAGGTATTCTTAATACTTCAGATATTGAGCCTATCCAACTTGTAATTAATAGAGTTCGCCCTAACATGATGGCTAGTCAAGAAATGTTATCCATCGAAGATGTTCAAGGGATCCTTTCTTTGCCTTTATTAGGTATTGTTTTAGAAGATGAACAGGTAATAATAAGTACAAATAGGGGAGAGCCACTGACACTTTCAGATGGTAGATCTCCTGCAAAAAAATGTTATTTGAATGTTTCTCAAAGACTTATAAATAAAGATGTACCAATTATCGATCCAAAAAAAGAAGGAAAAAGTCTCAAAGATAAATTCATGAGATTAATGCAAACAAAGGTTTTTTAAAATGATGACTCTCAGAGATCTTATAAATAAATTACTAGGAAGAGAAACGTCTAGTGCAAATACAGCTAGAGAACGATTACAACTTGTACTTGCTCATGACAGAGTTGATATGAGTTCTTTAACAACTGATCTTTTAGATAAAATGAGAAAAGAGATTCTTGATGTTGTTGCTAAATATGTTGAAATTGATTTTGACGAGGTTGCAGTAAGTTTAGAGACTGAGGATAGAATGACTGCATTAGTTGCAAATTTACCAATCAAAAGAACTATTTCAGGAGAAATAAAATTCAAAAAAACTGATAAAACTGATAAAGCTAATAAAGATATCAAAAAGTAATAAATTTAAAAAAAGCAAAAAAAATACTGATAATTGACCCTTCCTAATTGTAAGATGAAGAGATTGCCGGCTTAGCTCAGCGGTAGAGCAGCGCTTTTGTAAAGCGAAGGTCATCAGTTCAAATCTGTTAGCCGGCATTTTGATTTATTTAGTTTTGTTCAATATTCTTTACTGAAAATAAAAAGACTAAAACTATCAGAGTAATAATAGGAAAAAATCTTATTTCGAGAACATACTCTAAAAAAAATGCAAGTGGTTCAAATATCCAATAGGTAAAAAATTGAATTAATAAAACAAAAAATAATAATAAAAACATTAATACAACTCCCTAACTAATACTTCTCCTTCTCTAATCAGTCTCCAATCTCCACTTTTCTTCCAAAATATAATAGTACTAGCTTTTCCACTTCTTTTTCCCCAGGGGATAGGACCCAAAATTTTTAAAGAAGGGAATTCTTGCGCAATACCTTCAACTGTAGTTGATCCTTTAAAACCTGAAATATTTGCACTTGAAGTTAACAATGGGCCTGTTTCTCTCATTAGAGATTGAGCCATATATGAATTTGGAATCCTCAATCCAAGAGTAAGATCATTGCTTGTGAGGATTTTAGTCTGCTTTTCTGCAGCAGGAATAACCATTGTCAGAGCTCCAGGCCAATATTTTGAAGCTATATTTTCGTAATCTTCTTTAGCTGATTCGTGAACATAATCAATTAATTGTTTATGTTCTGATCCCATAAGAATTAAGGGTTTATCTCTATCTCTTTTTTTAAACTCATAAATAATATTTGAAAATTTTGGCAAACATCCAATCGCAGGTAATGTGTCAGTTGGGAAGATTATAGGTAAACCACTTTTAAGAGATTTCAAAGCGGATTTGCAGTCTACTAAATTCATTTAAATTATGAACCTGTAATAATTTATTTATATCTTCCAATGGTAAACCTACCAATACCTGCAAGATCTTTCACAATTTCTATTGATGTAAATTTATTCTTAATAAGAAGTTGTTTTACTTTTTCGCCTTGATCAAAATGATTCTCTAAAATTAGCCAGCCCTTCTCTTTTAAGAATAAAGGAGCTTTTTGTATTATTTCCCTAATGTGTTTTAAACCATCTTCGCCGCCTAATAAAGCAACTTTAGGTTCGAAATTTTTAACTTCTTTGGGTAATTTTTCATAAGTATCTTTAGGAATATATGGCGGGTTTGAAATAGCGAGGTCTATTTTGCCTTTAAAACTTTCAAAAGGGGTCCACCAATTTCCGCAATAAAATCTTAAATTTGATTGTTCAGAAGAATTTATATAATTTTTAGTGGCTATTTCTAATGCATCTTGATCTATATCAGTGGCTATTCCATCCCACAATGGATATGCTAATGCCAAAGCGATACTGATAGCACCAGATCCAGTTCCTAATTCAGCAAAAAGTAATTTTTGTGATTTCTTTCCAAATATCTTGAAGACAATATCAACTATAAGTTCAGTCTCTGGCCTAGGAATAAGTACCTTATTTGTAACTTTTAATTTTAAATCCCTCCAAAAAGTTGTCCCACAAAGGTATTGGATAGGGGTCGAATTTAATAAATGATCTTTCCAAATAGATTCTAAAAAATCTAAGTTTTTTCTTAAATACAAATTATCTCCAGAATTAATCCTAGATAAGTTGAGGTCACTATTTGATATTCCGCCTACAGAATCAAGTAAAAGAGCAAGAGATTGATGATCTCCCCCTTTAGAAAGTTGTATTTTTTTCCAAAATAAAAATTCTTTTACTGAAATGCTAGGCATTTATGAAAGTTTAGCGTTTTGGTCCAAGCTTACCTTTACCAGAATCTGAGTAGAAGCTTGATTTTTCGCCATCTTGAGTGGATATAAATAAACCTATAAGGAATATTGTTGGTACCCCAACAAATAGAAGACTAGCTACGAATCCAAAATTAGTTGTTTCCATTAAAATTTACTTTTCTAATAGGTAATAAGACTATAGACATTTAACTTGAACTAAAGTGGAAAAATCAATAAATATTATTAACTGATTAACAGTCTTAAACAATTTAACGAGGTAATTTTTTATTTTCACTATCTTTTTTAAGTTCTTCCAAGTTTGAGGGAGGAGATTGTGGTTTTGTTAAAATTACTGCAGAGGATTTTATTAAGGTTTGACATGCAAGTCGCCAATTTTCTGGTCTATTTTTAAGTTTTTCTTCTTCAACAGATGTTAGCGGGCTTAGGGAATTTTTGCTTCCTCCTTCAACAGAAATAAAGCAGGTACTACACTGTCCTGCCCCTCCACAATTTCCTAGAATACCTTTTAATCCATAAAGTTTTAAGTTCTCTTTCATTACTAGTTCCCTTAAATTTTCCCCAGGATTGCATTGAACTTCTAAATCCTCTCGGATGAATCTAATAGTTGCCATTTTTTTTAGTTATTTTTCTTATTTTGGCGTTTTACTTTGAGAATTGTGACCAAAATATTAACATTTTTTAGTCAAAAATTCCTTGAAAACTCAGTAATGCAAATTGATTTACCCAATTTTTTCGAGAAAATAAATTTATTTACAAAAATCCCTGAAAGACTAAAAAACCCTTACTATCGTGATGTTTAGCTGTTTATTCAGCATAGTTACTAGAAATTAACCGATGGGATTGCCTTGGTATCGAGTTCACACAGTAGTTATTAATGACCCAGGTCGACTACTTGCTGTGCATCTTATGCATACTGCATTATTAGCCGGCTGGGCCGGTTCTATGGCTCTATATGAATTAGCCATTTTTGATCCATCTGATGCTGTTCTCAATCCTATGTGGAGACAGGGAATGTACGTCATGCCTTTTATGGCTAGACTCGGTATCACAAGTAGTTGGAACGGATGGGATATAACCGGTGCTACGGGAGTTGATCCTGGATTCTGGAGTTTTGAAGGGGTTGCTGCAGCACACATTGTATTTAGTGGACTATTGATGTTGGCCTCTATATGGCACTGGACATACTGGGACTTAGATTTATGGGAAGATTCAAGAACAGGTGAGCCAGCTCTTGATCTGCCAAGAATCTTTGGAATTCACCTTCTTTTAGCAGGAATTACATGTTTTGGTTTTGGAGCATTTCACTGCGCAAACGTAGGGATTTGGGTTTCTGATCCTTATGGTTTAACTGGTCATGTAGAGCCTGTAGCCCCTTCTTGGGGAGTTGATGGATTTAATCCTTTTAATCCAGGAGGAATTGTTGCTAATCATATTGCTGCTGGACTTATGGGGATTATTGGAGGTATTTTTCACATCACCAATAGACCTGGAGAAAGACTGTATAGAGCATTGAAACTTGGAAGTCTTGAAGGAGTACTAGCTAGTGCTCTAGCTGCAGTATTATTTGTGTCTTTCGTTGTTGCAGGAACGATGTGGTACGGTTCAGCAACAACTCCAGTAGAATTATTTGGTCCTACAAGATATCAATGGGATTCCGGCTATTTCAAAACTGAAATTAATAGAAGGGTTCAAGCAGCTATTGATGATGGTGCCACCAAAGAAGAGGCATATGCTTCGATTCCAGAGAAATTAGCCTTCTACGATTATGTTGGTAATAGTCCTGCTAAAGGAGGATTATTCAGAGTTGGAGCTCTTGTTAATGGTGATGGTTTACCAACTGGTTGGCAAGGTCACATTGCTTTTCAAGATAAGGAAGGCAACGATTTAGAAGTTAGAAGAATACCTAATTTCTTTGAAAACTTCCCTGTCATCCTTGAAGACAAAGAAGGTAATGTAAGAGCAGATATTCCATTTAGAAGAGCTGAAGCAAAGTATTCATTTGAACAGACTGGGATTACTGCAACTATCTATGGTGGAGATCTTAATGGTCAAACATTTACTGATCCCGCAGTAGTTAAAAGATTAGCTAGAAAAGCTCAACTTGGAGAAGCATTCAAGTTTGACAGAGAGACATATAAATCTGACGGTGTATTCCGAAGCTCCCCAAGAGCCTGGTTTACATATGCGCATCTATGTTTCGGATTGCTATTCTTGTTCGGCCACTGGTGGCATGCTTCAAGAACTCTTTACAGAAATTCCTTTGCTGGTATTGATGCTGAGATTGGAGACCAAGTTGAATTTGGTTTATTCAAGAAACTTGGTGACGAATCCACAAGAAGAATCCCAGGAAGGGTTTAATCTAAACTTTATTACTTAATCTTATGGAAGCTTTTGCTTACGTTCTTATTTTAACTCTCGCAGTTGTTACCTTATTCTTTGCTGTCGCCTTTAGAGATCCACCTAAATTCGACAAAAAATGACCTTAATAAAAAGACCTCTGTAACAAGAGGTCTTTTTATTTTACTTTTCATAATTAGCAAATTACTCTACTATTAGAGTTACAGTTAATCTTATTTCACTACATGCAGTGTCCAACCTGTCAAAACACAGATAGCAGAGTTTTGGAATCAAGATCTGCTGATAGTGGTAAAAGTGTTCGAAGAAGGAGAGAGTGCTTAAATTGCAGCTTTAGATTTACAACTTACGAGAGAGTGGAATCAATGCCTGTTTCAGTTATAAAAAAAGATGGTGGCAGAGAATTATTTGATAAACAAAAACTATTTACTGGTATATCAAGAGCTTGCGAAAAGACTAACTTCAGTAGTGAAGCAATTATTAATTTCGTAGATGGAATTGAATCGCAAATCGTTCAAGACTCTAATAAAGATATTAAGACTTCACATATCGGAGAATTAATACTTAAAAATCTTAGGAAAGAAAACGAAGTCGCCTATATAAGATACGCCTCTGTTTACAGAAAATTTAATGGGGTGAAAGATTTTATTTCTACTCTTGAATCTCTAAAGGGAAGTTCTAAAAGCCAATTAGCTTCAATTTCATAAAATACAGCATCTTAAAGTGTAGAATACATATCACAAATGTTTTTTGCTATTGGTTTGCAGGCTAGTAGCATTCCTTTCTAACTACCTTAGGTAGTCTGCGATACAACAAATGAACGAAAATTCTTCCCAAACCATTAAAGAACTTTCCGAGGATCAAGAAATTAAAAATTCGTCTGAGTTAGACAATGATTCAGCATCCCAAAATGAGGAAGATTTATCATTCGAAAAGAGCGATATCCCTTCAGCAGATTCTTCCTCTAGCAGAACAAATACGGATTTTGACAATGCAGGATTCACACAAGAAGAATTTGCATCACTTTTGGGTAAATATGACTATAACTTTAAGCCTGGTGATTTAGTTAAAGGTACCGTTTTTGCTTTAGAACCAAAAGGGGCCATGATAGATATAGGTGCAAAAACAGCTGCTTTTATGCCTGTTCAGGAGGTCTCAATAAATAGAGTAGAAGGACTTAACGATGTTTTACAACCTTCAGAAAGTAGAGAATTTTTCATAATGAGCGAAGAAAATGAAGATGGCCAATTAGCCCTCTCCATTAGAAGAATTGAATATCAAAGAGCATGGGAAAGGGTAAGACAACTCCAAAAAGAAGATGCAACTATATATTCTGAAGTTTTTGCAACAAACAGAGGAGGAGCTCTTGTGAGGGTAGAAGGCTTGAGAGGTTTTATTCCAGGCTCTCATATAAGTGCTCGAAAAATTAAAGATGACTTAGAAGGTGAATATTTACCTTTAAAATTTCTCGAAGTTGATGAAGAGAGAAATAGATTAGTTCTAAGTCATAGAAGAGCTTTGGTTGAGAAAAAAATGAACCGTCTTGAGGTAGGCGAGGTTGTTGTTGGTTCTGTAAAAGGTATTAAACCATATGGAGCCTTTATTGATATTGGTGGAGTTAGTGGACTATTGCACATATCTGAGATTAGTCATGAACATATTGAGACTCCTCACAATGTTTTAAATGTTAATGATCAAATGAAGGTAATGATAATTGACCTTGATTCAGAAAGAGGACGAATTTCATTATCTACTAAAGCACTTGAACCTGAACCAGGCGATATGCTAACTGACCCTAAAAAAGTTTTTAGTAAAGCTGAAGAAATGGCTGCAAAATACAAACAAATGCTATTTGAACAAACTGACGATAACGAAGAAATTCCCACATCGTCAGCTGAAACAGTATAAATTCACTTATTTATTTTGTTTACGAATATCAGAACTTAAGCCTTTTTATCCTTGTGCAACTATTATTTAATTTACAATAATTGATTTTTAACGATAGTCTAAATTAGGATATATCCTAATTAAAAATTATTTGTAAATGAGTGATTTCATTTTCACTTCAGAATCCGTAACTGAAGGTCATCCAGACAAAATATGTGATCAAATTAGTGACGCTGTTTTAGATGCTTTATTGACAGAAGATCCAGAAAGCAGAGTTGCATGTGAAACTGTTGTTAATACTGGTCTTTGTTTACTTACTGGAGAAATAACTTCGAAAGCAAAAGTCGATTATATAAAACTTGTTAGAAATGTAATTAAAGAAATTGGATATGAAGACTATAAAGCAGGTGGTTTTGATGCAAATAGTTGTGCTGTTTTAGTAGCACTTGATGAGCAATCACCAGACATTTCACAAGGAGTAAATGACGCAGATGATGTTAACGATGATTTGGAAGATAATACCGGAGCTGGTGACCAAGGCATAATGTTCGGCTATGCATGCGATGAGACGCCTGAATTAATGCCCTTACCTATTAGCTTAGCTCATAGATTAGCCATTCAACTTGCCAAAGTGAGGCATGAAAAAGTCCTTAATTATCTACTTCCTGATGGTAAAACTCAAGTAAGCATTGATTACGAAAAAGGTTTACCAGTTTCTATTAATACAATCTTAATTTCAACTCAACATAATCCTGAGATTGATGGGATAACAAATGAAGAAGAAATTCGACAAAGAATAAAAGAAGATTTATGGAGGCATGTTGTAATTCCTGCTACTGAAGATTTAGAAATCAAACCAAGCATTAGCCAAACAAGATTTCTAGTAAACCCCACGGGAAAATTTGTAGTAGGAGGGCCCCAAGGAGACGCGGGGCTAACTGGCAGAAAAATTATTGTAGATACTTATGGTGGATATGCAAGACACGGAGGAGGGGCATTTTCTGGTAAAGATCCCACAAAAGTAGATAGATCAGCCGCTTATGCAGCACGTTATGTAGCTAAAAGCATAGTTAAGGCCAAATTAGCAAAAAAAGCAGAAGTACAATTAAGTTATGCCATTGGAGTAGCAAAACCAATTTCCATTCTCGTGGAAACTTTTGATACAAGTATTATTTCACAAGCTAATTTGACTGAGCTAATTAAAGAGCACTTTGATTTAAGACCCGCAGCAATAATAAAAGAATTTAACTTAAGAAATCTACCAAAAAAAATGGGAGGCAAATTTTTTAGAAAAACTGCATCCTATGGACATTTTGGCAGAAGAGATCTTGAGCTCCCATGGGAAAATGTAGAAGAAAAAGCAGTCCAATTAGCAGAGGCTTCTAGGATTTTTTCATAAAATATTTTTTCTATGCCTGAAAATTTTTATGGAGGGTTAGATTTTGGAACCAGTGGTGCAAGAATATCAATAATTAATTTTCATAAGAAATTAGTATATTCAAATTCAGTACCTTATTCATACAGCTTTAAAAATCCAAAATCTTGGATCAATTCTTGTGAGAATCTCTTAGCTAGTTTACCTAATGAAGTGAAAATTAATCTAAATAAATTGGCTATCTCCGGTACCTCAGGAACTTTAACAGCATCAAATTTGCAAGGAGAGCCGCTAGGTGAAGCAATACCATATGACCAAGCATGTAGCGAAAATAAGATCCTTCTTGAATCCTTAACTTCTGGAGAAGATCATCTACGAACTCCATACAGTAGTCTTGCTAAAGCATTAAAACTAATTAATGAATATGGGACAAATATACTTTTACGTCATCAATCTGATTGGATCACTGGTTGGTTTTTAAAAGATTGGACTCATGGAGAAGAAGGTAATAATATAAAACTTGGTTGGGATCTAAAAAAAGAATCATGGCCAAAAAGCTATCTCAATATTTCATGGCAAAAATGCTTACCGCAAATAATAAAAAGTGGAAAAATTCTTGGACAAGTGAATTTTGATTTAGCAGAGAGATTTAACTTGAATAAAAAATTAATATTAATCTCAGGAACCACTGACTCTAATGCAGGTTTAATAGCTGCAGGTTTAGGTAAAAAAGATGGTCTCACTATTTTAGGAACAACTATTGTAGTTAAAAAAATTATTGATAACCCTATAAAAAAACAAGGAATTACAATTCATAGAGTAAACGGCGATTGGATTTGTGGAGGAGCATCAAATTCAGGATGCGGTATCTTGTCTAAGTTCTTTTCTGATTTAGAAATAAAGGAGCTCAGTCGACAAATTAATCCATCGAAAAATACTTCTTTAAATCTTTTACCTCTTAATAGTAAAGGAGATAGATTTCCTGTTAATAATGCTAATTTAGAGCCGATACTTGATCCAAGGCCAGTAAGCGACTCACTTTATTTACATGCATTATTCGAGGGGCTAGCAAAGATCGAATTGAAAGGATGGGAAAAACTAGGCGAACTAACAGGTTCACTTCCAAAAAAAATTATTACTATTGGTGGAGGTTCAAAAAATCCACAATGGAGGAAAATAAGAGAAAAAATTATCAATATACCAACAGTTTCATGTAAAAAAACTACTTCATTTGGCACTGCCTTATTAGCGATTAATGCAAAATAATATTTTTTTGGGATATTTGATGAAGATATAAAATTTTTAATAAAAAGGGTTTCACAAACTACACATCGTAATTTAAAGTATATAGGTTGGAGCCGGGATAGCTCAGTTGGTAGAGCAGGCGACTGAAAATCGCCGTGTCCCCAGTTCAAATCTGGGTCCTGGCACCTTTAAAACCCTGTCGAGGACAGGGTTTTATATTTTCAAATCATTGAGAACTCGTTATTTTTTCGTATTTTTTTTATAACTTAAAATTTTTAGTTTTCGACTCTGCAAACTTGACCAATAACACCCAAAATCAGTTTATCTCCATTTGGATCTTGCCAATTAGCTAAATCATTGAAATTACTAGTTGCTTCATCTATTGATACATCAACATCTCTAAATGATTTTTCAAAACAATTTATATCCATTGTATAGAGAATATCCTTAGTAATTTCACTTTTTGTTTTGGGAATAAATTTACTCAATACTCTTACAGAACC
>CACGJI010000034.1 GCA_902573335.1 uncultured Synechococcaceae cyanobacterium
ATTGAATATTGAGGACTTACTTTTTTCTATTAGATCTATAAATAATGATTTTCAGATCAGTCAGAGAAAGATAACCGTAAGCACAGTGGCTGTTCCAAAAATGATAAGTAAATTATCAGCAAAGTCTTTTCAAATTTTGGGTAATTGTCAATTTACATTAGCAATTAGCCTACATGCTTCAAATCAAATAACAAGAGAGAAGATAATACCTAGTGCAAAAAACTATGAAATCAAAAATATAATCGAAGACTGTAAGACATTCGTAAGAGAAACTGGTCGAAGGGTAAGTTTTGAATATCTAATGCTAAGTGGGGTGAATGATAAATTAGAACATGCTTATGAATTGAGTAATTTGCTGAAAGGTTTTCTGTTCCCTACTAAATTTTGATTATAACCAAATTGACGAGGTTGAATTTCAACGAACCTCTTTAAAAAATCTCCAGTTATTTCAATCTAGGCTTGTTAACAATGGCATCGCTGTTAGCTTGCGAAAAAGCAGAGGTCTAGATAAAAATGCTGCATGTGGTCAGCTCAGACAAAATGCAAAAAATAAATAATATTATCTAATAAAAATTTTTTAAAAGTCTCTTAAACAGGTTATTATTGTGTTAATTAATCTTAAATCTTTGGGTTTTATTAAGACAAAAATTTTACCTTTCGCTATCGTCTCACTCTTTGGTATTGCCTTCTTTGCGGTTAGTGCAAGAATTTGGCTGCCAGGAGATATGATGTCACCTGCCCCTATAAATTAATATTTTTAGTTTTCAAAATGACAAAAAATAAGGATCCTAATAAAGAAAGCTTAGTTGATATCGCTGTTGATCCAGATGTTTTAGCGAGAGAATTGGCCTTAGAAATTGAAATAGATCCTTTAGAACAAATTGATGAAGATTCTTTTCCAAAAGGTTTAAACATAACTCAGGAGTGCAATGAAGCATTAAAAATGCTAAAAGGTAACAGAGAAGAAAGAATACAGGGATTAAGAATATTTTGTGAATATAGAGATTCAAGATCTTTTCCCCTTTTGTTACCATTACTTGATCAACCTTGTCCTGTTGAAAGAATGAGTGTTGTATATGCTTTGGGTCGTAATCCGTGTCCTATCGCGGTGGAGAAACTTGTTAGTCTTTTGGAGACTGACGATAATGCTTATGTAAGAAGAGCGACGGCATGGAGCTTAGCTAATTATGATAATCAAATTGTTTTAGAGCCATTAATAAATGCTTTGAAGAACGATGTAGCTGCAGTAAGGTTATGGTCATCTAGTTCTTTAGCTGAAATCGGAAATGTTTCTTTGAAAAATGCTCAATTGGCAGCAGAACAACTTTTAATAAGTTTAAAAATAGATAATGAACCGGGTGTAAGAAGTAATTGCATCTGGTCATTGTGTAGATTGTACGAAAAATTAAATAATACATTTCAAGAAAGTTTCGTTGATGAATGTACCAAGATAGCTCTTTTTGATAAAGAACCCTCCGTTATGGAAGAAGCTAAAACTGCCTTGGATTCAATGGGGATGCAAGGTTTTTACAATTAAATTTCTTAATTTTTTTTATAAGTACACGACTGAAAAAGTTTATTTATTAGATATTCAATATAAAAATTAAAAATAATTAACTTGTACCAACTGAAACAAAAAAATTTCGTTATTCTATATAAAGTAAAAGTACTCAGTACTTGAATTTAATGCCTCAAAAAACATTGAGATTCAAAATTCATCAAGACGGAAGAGTTGAAGAGACAGTAGAAGGTTTTACTGGTAGTTCATGCAATGATGCTACAAGAAATCTTGAAAATGCTCTTGGTAAAGTAACAGTTAAAAATAAAACTTCTGATGCTTTCATCTCTAATCAAAATGAAAAATTAAAACAATTTAACCACGAATCTAATGTCACACTTTAGTACGATTAAAACCCAGCTCAAAGATGCAGAGCCATTAATTAAAGCCTTAAATAATCTTGGTTACATAATCAACCAAGAAGAAAAGTTTGTTAAAGGCTACAAAGGTAAGTTTACAGCTGTTGACATAAGCATGAATTTACCCGGCGATACTAAAGTTGGATTTAAATGCGACAATAATTCAAATTCATATGAATTAGTTACTGATTTAGATTTGTGGAAATTTGATCTCCCAGTAGAAAGGTTTATCTCTAAAGTTACCCAAATGTATGCCTATGAAACAATTATTTCTAAGACAACAGAGGAAGGTTATCAAATAGTAGAACAAAAAAACCAAAATGATGGCTCTATTGAATTGGTTTTAACCAAGTGGGAAAATTAACATCATATTATGGATTTAACAGATCCATTTGATAATTTCGAAGAGAAAGTTGAAATTACAGGCTTGGAGCCTGTACTTGGTGGAAAGTTAGCAGAAAAAGCAGTTTGGGTCGATGAGGCAAAATGCATTGGTTGCCAGTATTGTGTACACGTAGCTTCGAACACATTCCTTGTTGATGAGTTTCATGGTAGAAGTAAAGCTATTAGACAAGATGGAGATAGTTCTGATGTAATACAAGAAGCAATAGATACGTGCCCTGTTGATTGTATTCACTGGGTCAATTTTGAAGAATTGGATGATCTAGAGAATAGTCTCGATAGGGATATGTTTCAATCATTTGGAAAACCTCCAAGAATGAATAAACATTAATTTTTAAAAAGATGCAATATCGGAGATTTGGTCGAACCAATCTGAAGATCCCTATTTTATCTCTAGGCGGTATGAGATTTCAAAAAAGTTGGGAACAATTAGATTTTTCTGAGATTTCTAATGACGAACAAAATAAGGTAGAAAATATTTTAAATCTAGCAAACAAATATGGCTTAAGTCATGTCGAAACTGCTAAATATTATGGAACCTCTGAGGTGCAATTAGGAATGGGTTTTAAAAATATAAAAAAAATCCCAAACATTATTCAAACTAAGATCCCTCCAGATAGTGATCCAGAAATTTTTAAGAGAGATGTTATGACAAGTATTGAAAAATTAAAAGTTAAAAGAATTGATTTGCTGGCAATACATGGCATTAATACAGATGAACACTTACATCATGCTATTAAAAATGGAGGTTGTATTGACATTTTAAGAAATTTGCAAAAAGAAAATTTAATCGGCTCTATTGGATTTTCAACTCATGGAAAATCTTCACTCATTGAGAAGGCTATATCAACAAACTTTTTTGATTATGTAAATTTGCACTGGTATTTCATCAATCAAGAAAATACAAAGGTTATTAATTTGGCAAAAAAGTATGATCTTGGGGTTTTTATAATAAGTCCCACTGATAAAGGGGGACATCTTCATACTCCCTCAAAAAAAATGTTGGAACTTTGTAAGCCACTTCATCCCATAGTTTTTAATGATCTTTTTTGCTTAAGAAATCAAAATGTCCATACTCTTAGTGTGGGTATTGCAAAAGAGGCGGATTTTGATTTGCATTTAGAAGCTGTCTCTTTGTTATCAGACTCTGAGAAGTATGTTCCAAAGATAATAAAAAGATTAAGGCAGGAATCAATAAATTCTTTGGGTTTAGAGTGGCATCAAAATTGGAATAGAAATTTGCCTAGTTGGGAAAATACGCCAGGAAATATTAATATCCCCGTTCTGCTTTGGCTTTCGAATTTAATTGATTGGATGGATATGGAAGGGTTTGCAAAAGCTAGATATCAGTTACTTGGTAATGGAAGTCACTGGTTTCCAGGAAATAACTCTAATTTATTAGATACGGATGTTTCTGAATTGCAATTATTGAAAGTGTTAGAAGGTCATGTAAATCCAAAAAAAGTTATAAGAAAATTGAGAACTTTAAAAGAAAAGTTTGGGGATAAGGGTGCTAAAAGATTATCAAAAAAATAATTTTATAATGGATTTTTCTCAGGTTTGCCAACTTTTCTTGGGTAGATTTTAGGGCAAATATTTTTTGGTTGAATAATAATAATATTTCGGGTACCTTTATTTCTTGGTAACAAAATCTTCTTTTTCTCTTTAAATTTTCCTTCTAATATTTCTAAAGTTTTATCTAGATTTTTACTTTCTTCATCAGTCCACTTCCCACAATATAGAACTCCTAACCCTTCCTTTTTTAGCATTGGTAGAATATATTCTGAAACTGTTGAAGGATTACTCACAGCTCTAGTGGTAGCTATAGTGAAACTATTTCTCATTGAAGATTGATGAGCTAAGTTTTCAATACGATCATTGATTATATGTATATTGTTTTTGAGATTGATCTCTTTGATTAATATTTTTAGTGCATTTGTTTTCTTTTTTGAAGAATCAATAAGGTATATCTCTGAATTAGGATGAATTATTGCATAAGCTAAACCTGGGAAGCCACAGCCTGATCCAATATCTAAAAATTTTTTATTATTAAAATTAATATTCTGGAAAGCTTTAAATGGCCAAATACTATCAAAAACTTGAGATACCCAATAATCATTCCCATCAATTAATCTAGTAAGATTGGTTTTATTATTTAATTCTTTAATTTTAATTTGCAACTCTTGAAAAATATTTATTTCTTCTTCAGTTATTAAGTCAAAAATTTCTTCGGGAATGTTTTGTTTTTTCATTTGGTTAAAAATATAAATTCTTACTTTTCATTAAATACATTTTATTTATTAAAAATTTATTAGAATTAAATTATTAGCAAAAGATTATTTTGAAAGGGGAAATTTCTTATTACAAAATTTTAGGTGTAGATGAAAATGCCTCAAATCATGAATTAAGAAAGGCTTTTTGCAAACTTTCCATTGAACTGCATCCTGATACAACTTCTTTAGAAATAGACGCAGCTAAAAGTAAATTTCAAGAAGTTTTGGAAGCTTATGAAAATTTGAATAATAGTAATTTGAGGAAAATATATGATGATAAACTAAAGGAAAAATCTAGAATTAAAAATAATACTGGAGTTTTAAATAATTTAATAATCGATTCAAATAATCAAAATTTAGTAGGGAACAGAAGACCTTTTTCAAATGGGGAATTGTTTTCCTTATTTCTTTTATTTATTATCATTTTTATTAGTTTAATTTGTTCTATTTTTATTGCCTCTTTTACTGGCAAAGAATTAGATACAATACCTATCTGGTTAGTAAAATGATACTTTAAAAAGTCTGTGAATCCTCCTACAAAACCTATTAACCAATATTCACTTCAATCATTAGAATTGTGGCTAACTGATTTAGGTGCTGTCAAAGATGTTAATAATCCATCTAAATGGTACCTGTTACTTTCTAATTGGAATGCAATTATTATATTTGAACAAGAAGATTTAAGTGTTATATGGGAAAGTGAAGGACATGAAACTAAAAGACTATTTTCTTATTGCATTAATAGAGAAGATGTGGAAAATGCAATACTGCAGGGACCATAAATTTCTATCTATAGATTGTATAAGATTTGCTTTATTATCCAATAACTTTTTTCTAATTGATCATCGGTTATACATAGAGGCGGTAAGAGGTAGATAACATTCCCAAGGGGCCTAATAAATAAACCTTGCTCCATTGCAAGACTCTTTATTTCTTTCCCAATATTATTGAAATAACCTTTTTTGTTATCAATTTCTAAATCGAAAGCAGCGATTGTGCCGGACACCCTTATCTTTTTTATATAAGGTAAGTTTTTAAATTTAATTAAATGAGATAAATGTTTTTCTTCAAATGAGAGGTATTTGTGTGGTTCTTTTTCTAATAAATCAAGGCTAGCGTTTGCCGCAGCACAACCTAAAGGATTAGCAGTAAAACTATGTCCATGCCAAAAAGTTTTTCTTGGGGAATCATCAATAAAGGATTGAAAAATTTTTTCTTTACATAAAGTTATTCCCATTGGTAAAAATCCACCAGTTAAGCCTTTTGAAATACTTATTAAATCAGGAACAATTTTTGCCTTTTGAAATGCAAAAAGACTTCCACATCTTCCAAACCCAGTCAAAACTTCATCGGCAATTAACAAAGAATTATTATTTTTTATAATTTCCGAAACTTTTTTTATAAACTGAGGCCTAACCATATTCATTCCTCCTGCTCCTTGAACAAGTGGCTCAAGGATTACTGCAACTGTGGGAGTTTTAAGTAGAGTTTCTAATTTTTGGATTGCCTCATTTTCTTTATTTTCAACTTCTTTATCGTTCATCCAAGTTGAAGGCCAGGGGACTCTCCTAACTGGGAACATGAGATTATCAAAATTCTCATTAAAAATATTTCTTTCACCTAAAGCCATTGCTCCAAATGTATCGCCATGATAGGCGCCATTAAAAGCTATTATTTGATTTCTTTTCTCTCCTCTATTTTGCCATGATTGGAAGGCAATTTTTAAAGCGACTTCCACTGCAGTAGAACCGTTATCAGAAAAGAATAATCTTTCTAGTTTTGTTAATTCACTAAGTCTTTCCGCCAATTTTTTTGCTTGTGGATGTAAAAAATCAGCAAATATAACTTGCTCAAGTTTTTTTGATTGATTGAAAATGGCATCCGCAATGTATTCGTTACTATGACCATGAAGAGTTACCCACCAACTACTAATTGCATCTATTAGCTCTTTTTTAGGATCTTTAGTAAATAGGAGGGCATCTTTACCATGAGTTACTTCTATTTGAGGTTTGCTGTTATTGATTTGTGTAAAAGGCGGCCAAATATTTGGGTGCCAATCTTGATTTGGAGTTTTTGTATCCAAAGATTTCATTTAACTTATTTTTGAGTTTAAAAGTGAGATCAACTTATTCTTGATGTCTAGTTCTTTCCATAGTATATCTAAATTATTTGAGTCAATTTTTTTGATGTAAGGCAATTCAGCAATTAATGGAATACCACTAAAATCAACTAGAGTTTTTGGATTATCTAGATGTTTGTCGCCATTTACTACTAAACCTAAAATCTCAATATTTCTTCTTTTTAGGGCCTCAATACTAAGCAAAGTATGGTTAAGAGTGCCAAGGGAGCTCTTACATACAAGTATTACCGGAAGATTCCATTTTTTTATTTGATCTATTTGCAAAAAATTGCGTGTTATTGGAACCATTAATCCACCTGCAGTTTCTACAATTAATGAGCCTTGCACATTTGGCAATCTCAACTTGTCAAAGTTAATAGTTTTTTGATCTATTTCAGCAGCCCAATGAGGAGATAGAGGTTTTGTAAAGACATAAGCTTCTTTGATGATTTTCTCTTTACTTACTTGTGCAAATTTTTCAACAGTTTGACTATCAGTTTGCGATTCAATACCACTTTGAATAGGCTTCCAATAAAAGGAATTTAATCCTTTAACGAAAAAAGAGCTTATTAAAGTTTTTCCAATATCAGTATCTGTTCCACAAATTATAAATTTGAAAAAACTATCCTGATTACTCATAATTTCTTTATGATTTGAATCTCAATTTGCCATGAAAGGTTCACTGTATTATTGTAATTCTTTGGCCAAAACTTTTGAATTTTTTTTAACTCCTTCACTGTTTTGCGTTTACAATTTGTTGTTTGTGCTCCTACATTTTTAATGCTTCTAAAAAGCTTATATACATCTTCAAAATTTTCAAGATAATTAAATTTTTCTGAATAATGAATTTCAGTTGATTTGAAGTCTTTTAATAATTTTTTAGAGCAAAGGAAATTAAGTCCACTATATTCAACATCAATTTTTCTACAAGTATCTTTCCATTCAGGAAAACAATCTTTTGTTGGATATGAAATGATTAAAAAACCTCCAGATATTAATTTACTAAACCAATTTTTTAATATCTTTTCTGGGTTATTTAACCAATGGATGCAAAAGTTAGATGTTAATAGAGAACAGTTATTAATTTCAGGAGGTAAATCATTATTCAAATCCCATAAAATTTTTTTACTAGATAATTTATTCTCAAGAAGCATTTTTTTGCTGAAATCAATTCTGGCTACTTTTTGGGAGGAAAAATTTTTTTCTATTTCATCAGCTAATATTCCTGGTCCTGATCCTAGATCTATCCATTCACCTTTTTTCTGGAGATTTAATTCTTTGATAAATTGAACAATCTTTTTTGCAAAAAATTTCTGAATATTTGAATACTCGAAATACCGATATGCAGCATCATTAAAATTATTTTTTATTTTCTCATTCCACTTTTTACTATCCATTTCAATCATTAAGTGTATTAAGTAAGATCTCGTATAAATTTAAATTTTTCAAGCAATGACCTTGTTGAGCTAATTTAATTAAAATTGGTTTCCTATCCAGTGCTTTATTTAAGGAATCTAAAAAGTTATTATTTGATTCGTTGTCAAGAATCAAATCATTTTCTGATTTTATAAAAATAATTTTGCAATCTTTTTTTAAAAATACTGGAAAATCTCTATTGATGTAAAGTTGTTTTAAATCATCTAAGAGAAGAGTTTTATTTAAACTCTCTAAACTTTTATAAAAGATATTTTTAAAACTATTATTCATATAATTTGGCATAAATGATCTATGTATAAATTCTTTCAACATATCCTTAGGTTCATCTTTTATGATTTTTGTCTCCATTCTTTTTAGAGACCTCAAAATAAAGTTTCTCTTATTACTAAAAGGAAGAAAATTATTAAAAGAATTTATAAGAACAATATGAGTTGCTTCTCTTAAGATTTTTTTTTGCATTAAATGAAAACCAAATGAATGGCATAAAGTCATTCTGATTTCTTTTTTAGATTCGCTTTTAATCCATTTTGCTTGATAATTATTTGTTGAAAAATAGCCCCTTTCATTATCTTGCCAATGCCAATTATTATTTAAAAAATCAACTTTATAATCATTCCAGAAATATTTATTAAGTCCCCACCCATGTTGAGTAATAATTTGTTTCATTTAAACTCTTTTAATACTGCAATGAAATTTTTTAGTAGATTAAAATCTAAGTTTCTTCGTATTGTTATTCTGATTCTTGATTGCCCAACCGGGACAGTAGGAGGTCTTATCGCAATTGCTAAAAACCCATTTTCCTCAAGATATTTTTGAAGATAAATTGCTTTCTCTTCTTTGCCAACAATAATTGATAAAATGTGAGAATCCCCTTGAACTGGAAAACTAAAATTTTTAATAATTTCATCTTTCCATATCTTGGCAGAAGATAACAAATCATTACCCCATTCTTTATTTTCTAAAATTTTTTTTAAACCTTCTAGCGCTCCAGCAGCTAAAGATGGTGCAAGCGCGGTAGTGTACCTAAATGCACCACTTGTTTGGATAAGATATTCACCTATTTCTGAATTGGAAGCTACGAAAGCTCCACCGCTTCCAAATGCTTTTCCAAAAGTTCCAGTAATTATAGTTATATCTGAACGGCAATTAAAACTTAAACCCCTTCCTTCAGGGCCCAAGATCCCAATTGCATGGGCTTCGTCAACTAATAATTGAACACTATTTTTTTTGCAAATTTCCGTTATTTCTCTGAGCGGTGCAATTGATCCCTCCATGCTATAAAGAGATTCTATAACAACTAAAATGGAATTTTTTGTGGGGTTAGATTTAATAATTTTATCTTCTAAATCTTTTAAATTATTGTGTGAAAATCGAACTAATTTTGCTTGAGCAGCTTTAACTCCAACCAATAAAGAGTTATGGATCAATTTATCTGCTATTACGATACTATTTCTATTTGCTAAAGCCTGGATAGCGGCTATATTTGCTTGAAATCCGCTTGGGAAAAGTAATACTTTCTCTTGATCAAGCCACTTGGCAAGTTCTGTTTCTAATAATTTATGAATTGGTCTTGAACCTGTAATAAACCTAGAGCTTCCTGACCCAATACCTTCTAACATGCTTATTTCGTAAGCAGCTTTTATTAAATCCTTGTCCCTACTTAATCCAAAATAATCATTACTGCATAAGTCTATAAGTTTTTTATTTTGCGAATTTAAACTTAGAAGTTCGAATGATTTTTTACCTAAAGAAAATGTATTTAATTTACGGATTCTATTTTTTGGAATTTTTATTTTTTTCATTTTGGCAAAATAAAATATAGTGGATTTAATTAAAAAGATTTAGATTTACTATTAAAGTTTGCAAGGTATTTTTTGTTTATTAATATCTA
>CACGJI010000035.1 GCA_902573335.1 uncultured Synechococcaceae cyanobacterium
AATATTCATTTTAAAAGATGTAGATCCAAAAGATCCCACGGAAGAGTTAAGTTCCATATTGAGTAATTCTGAGGTAAATTTTGAAATAGAAAAGATTGAACGTATCTTAGATTCAAAAAATAAAAGTATGAATAAAAATTAATTAAAAATATTCAACAAAAAATGAAAATAACAACAAAAACTGAAGCATTAAATATTGTTGAGACCTCTTATTTAGCATCTCTTTCGTCTTTATTATGGGTTGCTTTATATTATCTGCCAATTGGGGGAGCTTTATTAAGGTTGATTTTACCCCTCCCAATGATCTTGTTGCACTTGAGAAGAGGAACTAAAATTGCATTGGAAGGACTTTTAATACAATTTCTACTTTTATTCATAATTATGGGTCCCGTTAGAGGAACTTTATTTTTATTTCCTTATGGGATCTTGGCTTTTTGGTTAGGTTGGTGTTGGTTTAAAGAAAAGAGTTGGAAACTTAGTTTAACTGGGGGAGTTGTTATTGGAACCCTTGGCTTCTTAATAAGAGTAATAGCATTATCTACGTTGGTTGGAGATAATCTTTGGGTGTTAATTACTAGAGCGAGTTATGGTCTAATAGAAAAGTTCATTGGATTATTTAATTTACCTTTATATCCCTCAATTTTGAGTATACAATTAGGTGCAATTTTATTAATAATTTTTCAAGAAATAGTTTATGTTTTGACTGTACATGTAGTTGCCTATTCTCTATTTCCTAGATTTAAATTAACAATCCCAAATCCTCCAAGATTATTAAATAGCTTAGTTGATTTTAATAATTAAAAAAAGTAAAAATGTACAGTACAGAATTAGGGATAAATTTTTTTGGTAATGAATCCAATAAAAAAAGACAACTTGATAAGATAGAAATACTTAAAAAGAATATTCAAAATTTTAAAATATTTCTTATAATAGCTGGCACTAATACATCTCAAATTCCAGGAATTTCCGCAGCAGGTATTGATGCAAAATCAAGGAGAAAAACTGCGCTCGCAGATGCTGAATTTTTGCTTAAGGGTGCTTCAAAAGATCATAAATATAAACTGCCTCTTCTCAATGCAGGAGTAACTCCTGCCCTAATCAGTTATGTTTGTTCAAAGCTTATAAATATTTATCCAGTTATTGTTCCTCTGGGAATAGGAGCAAAGCCTTATTTTAATCATTTGGTTATAGAAGATAGAAATTTGGGCCCGTCAAATTGTCTTACTACTGGTAAATCGATGACTAAAGAGAGAGTTTTAAATCTCTATGAAAAAGGTCTTGCGATGGGAAAATCCTTAAAACAACCAGTTTTAATTTCTGAATCTGTACCAGGGGGCACCACAACTGCTCAGGCAGTAATGGAAGCTTTTGG
Source organism: uncultured Synechococcaceae cyanobacterium (assembly GCA_902573335.1). Classification (GTDB taxonomy): domain Bacteria; phylum Cyanobacteriota; class Cyanobacteriia; order PCC-6307; family Cyanobiaceae; genus Prochlorococcus_A. Next base: position 1,373 of record CACGJI010000035.1, read on the forward strand.
TTTGCAGGTATCTAATTTAGTAGGGAGTAGTTTATTTAAAGCTCCAAGAGAACTAAGAAGAGAAGTAGTTAAAAGAGGACTTTTCAATGCAAATTTCAAGGCTGATTTTGACTCTTTTGATGTTGTCGCGGCGGTAGGTGATCCTTTCCAAGCTTTCTCAATGGGTCTATTAATTGGTGCCAGGTTAGCAAAACAACCTGTAATATTGTCTGGAGGAAGTCAGATGTTAGCAGTTATTTTACTTGTATTAGAATTTTTAGATAAAAAAAATAAAGATGAATTTATTGAAGATGTTTTTATTGCGACAACTGGGTGGCTTGTGAAAGATAATTCTCTAAATGATTTGGTAAATCTAATTAATGAAAAATATGATGTCAAATTATTAGGTTTAGCCAGTCCTTTAAATTTCAAATCTTCAAAATACAAAGAATTGATGGATTATGAATTAGGTCATGTAAAAGAAGGAGTAGGTGCTGGTGGAATATCATTGCTTGCTTTCTTAGATGGATTTAAAAATGAAGAAATAGTTTCATTGTGTCAACTAAATCTGGAAATGATGAAGAGCCTAGGTCAAATTTCTTTAGAGAAGGATTGCTGAATGTTTTCAAAATTTGCAACCAGAAGAGAATTTTTAAATTGTGGTAAGCTTTCGCTTTTATTTTTCTTAAACTCTTGCAGTAATCTACCTAATAAAGTAAAAATTGCATTACAAAATTCTTTTTATCCAGAATCTTTTAAAGATACGATTCCAAAAGATTGGAAGCAGGAAAAAATTAATTTTGAAAATATTCGGCTACAAAAAAATAGAAACACAATTTTCAATTCTGACTTTACTTTAATAAATGATGGATGGATTTCTAGTATAGATTTTTCAGAATTTGAAAAAATAAATGAATATGCACTGTTCGAAAATTTGGATAAGAGATCGATAGATTTTTTGGGAAGTTTTAATCAAAATCAGAGGAGCAAATTATTTCCTATTGGCGTAGTACCCTATACAATTATTATTAAAAATAATAAAGAATTAATAAATTCAGCCAGAACATCTTGGGATTTTCTTCTTTCTAAAAAATTAACTGGGAAAATTATTTTTCCACAAAGTCCAAGAATAATATTGTCAATTGCTCAAAAAATTAATTCATCTAATTCTTTAAAAAAACTCAAAAGCCAAGCAATGTTATTTGATGATAAAAATATGCTCAATTGGTTAATTAATTCTGATGCAATTGTTGCAATAGTTCCTTATAGTCTTTGTTCAAAATATTTAAAAATAGATCCAAGGCTTTCTTTAGTTTTCCCAAGCCAAGGCGTACCTTTGATGTGGCATTTTCTACTTAGTCGATCAAATCTAAATAATGCAATATTAATTAAATGGATTAAATCTTTAGAAAATAAATCAACATTAGATAAATTAGTAAGTCAGGGTTGGTATCTTCCATTCAATAGTGATTATTTGCAAAGTAAATATAAATCTGAAATGTTACCCATTTCAGGACCTTCTGAGAAATGTTGGGCAAATAGTTGGTCTTTCCCAGTACTAACAAATGAACAAAAAATTAATTTTAAAAATTTCTGGAATGAGTCTTTATCCCCATAGTCTTTTTGTCGGATTTTCAATTAATAAGTTATGGGTTTCCATTAATAGGTTTGGTATATCTAATTTACTAGGACATTTAGGAACACATTCATTGCATTCTTGACAAAATGAGGAATTTTTTTCTTCCCACCAGTGGCCAGCTTTTCCTATTAAATTATATCTTTCTTTTGAAAATTCTAATTGGCCATAACCAATAGATATATTTCTTAAACGAAGTATCTCTGGAATAGGTACTTCATTTGGACATGGAAGACAACATCTACATTGTTCACATTTGGTTGATTTTAATCTTTCATTAGCAAATTCCTCAATTTTATTCAGGGCACTTTTTTCAAGTTTTGAAAGCTTATCGAAAGAGTTTCTAAGTTTATGGGCAAATTCAAAATCTTTTTTGTTTGTAGCCCCCAATGACAAAGTTGTAATACCTTTTGCCAACAAGAATCGATACGCTAATTCTAATGGATGAAAAGGCTTGGAGGCCTCTAACAAAATATCACTTGGGGAATATAATCTACCGCCTTTATCAGCAGGTGATATTGCTAATACTCCCATACCTTTTTTTATAGCTTCCTCTGCCAAAGTAATTTTAGATTGATCTAAATAATGTAAATGCAGACTACAAAAACTAAAATCTTCGCAGTTAATTGCTTCTTCAATTAATGAATAACTACCGTGCGAACTAAAACCAACTTGATCAACTAGTTCCTTCTCAAGTATCCAGGATAAAAATTTCTTACCTTCTCCAGCAAGAGCCCAATCAAGATGTTGTCTTAAATTGAGTCCATGAATTGCAAGATTATTAATTTTCCCGCGATTTAAATTTTTAAGAGAATTTTTAAAATTATTTTTTAAAAAGTCAAAATCACCCTTTGGTAAAACTTTGGAAGTAATCACCCAACTATTTTCTTTTATATTTTCTTCTATTTCTAGTTTTTTTATTGAATTTCCAATAAGTATTTCAGCATTACCATAAGAAGGTGCTGTTTCTATGTGATTAATACCTGCAAAATATGCATTTTTTATTATGCTATACATTTTTTCGAGACTTTCAGTTGCTCGCATTGTCCCTAAAGTGAATAAGCTCACTTTCGCTCCTCTACCAAATGATCTTTTTTGTGAATTAATAATCATCTAAATATGATCAATTTCTTTTTATTTACTATTTAATTTATTTATAGTTGAAAATGATTTAAAGTAAATTAAAGTAATTACAAAATTTTGCAAAAATATTTTTCTTCAATCTATGTTCACAGGAATTATTCAATCAACTGGAAAACTAAAAAAAGAAAAAAATATTTTAGAAATTGAAATTCTAGATAATTTATTTGATATGGCAATCGGTGACAGCATAGCTGTTGATGGAATTTGTTTGACAGTTAAAGAGATTTATCAAAATAAATTTACTGTTGATGTTAGTGAGGAAACATTTAAAAAAACAACTTTAGGAGTAAAGTCAAACCTGAATCAGATTGTTAATTTGGAGCCCGCTCTTAGGGTGTCTGATCGTCTAGGAGGGCATATAGTCAGTGGACATGTTGATGGCCTTGGAACGGTTGAGAATATAGAAAAATTGGAGAAATCTTGGCTCTTATCCATAAAATGGAAAAATAAAAATTTTTCAAAATATGTAGTTAATAAAGGCAGTATTTGTGTAAATGGTATCAGTCTTACAATTGCAAAATATGAACAGGAAGGAGAAATATTTACTAATGCGATAATTCCTCATACTTGGTATAACACAAATCTGAATAAATTAAATGTTGGTGATAGCGTAAATCTTGAGGCAGATGCACTAATAAAATATGTAGAGAAATTACTTTTGTTTAATAAAAATAGTAATCAAGATTTATCTTCAAATAATATTTCTTCGGAGTGGCTTAAAGAAAACGGTTGGTAAAATATATTTTCTAATTAAATGGAATCAGATAAATTGTTTTTGACTCTTTTTTAAGATCGATTTTAAATTCCTGACCAGGTTCTAGTCCTAATTTTTTGGTGTATGCATGACCAATTAATAGGTTCCCATTGCCATGAACTTTAGTTTTGAATTCTGTCTGTCTGCCTCTTGAAGCTCTATTACCATTTTTCCCCTGACGACCATTTCTTATTTTGTAACCCTTTGCTACGATAAGCGCCCTATAGAAACTTTTTCTTAAGATTCTTCCACTAGGACCTACGTAACCACAAGCTTTTGCTATCTCATCTTCAGATTTTTTACTTAATAATTTTGCTTTTTCAAGAAGTTCTTTTCCTTCAAGCATTATCTGACAAATTTCTAATTATATATTCTTACTAAAAAGGAGAACTGTGGCAATATAAATTAATAAAAAATATATTTAATTTTTAAATTTAGTTTTTTATAAAAGATACAAGATAATAAATAAAATAACCCATATTCCATCTACAAAATGCCAGTATAATTCAACAGCTTCCAATGGGAACATATTTTGACTAGTTAATCTTCCACCATTGATTCTCGATTGCCAAGCAATAATTAAAATCATTAAAGTGCCTAAAGTGACATGTAATCCATGAAAACCAGTAAGAGCATAAAAAGTACTTGCAAATAAATTATCGGTTAATCCAAAAGGTAAATGAAAATATTCAAATAATTGACATATTAAAAATATAATTCCAAGAAAAGCAGTACCAAATAACCATTTTTGGGAATCAGAGTTTTTATCTTTTAAAAGTGCTTTGCCTGCTTTATGGAAAGTTGCACTACTAACAAGTAACAAAATTGTATTGAGTGTAGGTATTGGTAGTTCTAATTCATAAATAGCACCATCAGGTAATGGATTTACTGCTTTATAAGTTAAATAAGCAGCAAAGAAACCAGCAAAAGTCATGCCGTCCGCAATTAGGAAGGTTATAAGACCAAACATTCTGAAGTCTTCATGTGTTTCATTAACTTCAGAATTATTTTTTTGAATTCCTTTTGAGCTATCTAGAGTTGTCATATTTTTTTATTTTTGGTCATAAATTTTTTTACCATAACCATAAGGTTCTTCCACTAATGGAGCTTCTCCTTCCCAATTTTCAACTGGAGGTGGAGAAGATGTTAACCATTCAGGTGTAAGAGCATTCCAAGGGTTATCTCCAGCATCTTTTCCATTTCTCACGCTAAGGAATACATTAATTAAAAAAGGAATTGTACTTATAGCCATTAAAAGAGCCCCAAGGCTACTTATTTGATTAACGAACTGGAATTGAGGATCATATTCTGCAACTCTTCTTGGCATTCCATTTAAACCAAGCCAATGTTGAGGAGCAAAGCACAAGTTAAATCCAATAAAGGTAATGATAAAATGTAAAATCCCTAATTTTTCATTGAGCATTTTTCCAGTTACTTTGGGGAACCAATGATAAATTGAAGAGAAAATAATAAAAACAGTACCTCCATAAACTATGTAATGAAAATGAGCTACAACGAAATAGGTATCATGTACGTGAATATCGAAAGGTACCTGTGCCAAAGCAACTCCTGTAATACCTCCAAAAACAAAATTTATAATAAATCCGCAAGAGAATAGCATCGCACTATTGATGGAAATTTTACCTCCCCATAATGTTGCAACCCAATTAAAAAATTTTATCCCTGTTGGAACAGCAATAAATGCTGTGGCGATAGTAAAGAACAATCTCATCCAAGGAGGCGTTCCACTCGTAAACATATGATGCGCCCAAACAACTAAACCTAAAACTACTATCCCCATTATTGAAAAAACCATTGTTGTATATCCAAAAAGTGGTTTTCTAGCATGTACAGGAAGTATTTCACTAACTAAACCAAAAGCAGGAAGGACCATAATGTATACAGCTGGATGAGAATAAAACCAAAATAAATGCTGATAAACTACGACATTGCCACCTAAAACAGGATTGAAAAAACCTGTATTAGCGATGATATCGAAGCTAAGTAGAATTAAAGTGCCTGCTAAAACAGGAGTTGACAAAACAACTAATAGACTTGTTCCAAGCATTGCCCAACAATACATTGGCAATTGCATAAGTTTTAATCCTGGTCTTCTTAGTTTGATAATGGTCGCGATAAAGTTTATTCCACCAAATATAGAACTGCCTCCAAGTAATAGAACGCTCAGAATCCAAATAATTTGTCCCGATTGAGGAGTAGTTATGCTCAAAGGTGGATAAGCCGTCCATCCAGCCTGAGCAGCACCCTCAACAAAATAGCTTGCTACCAGCATCAAACCTGAAGGAGGAATTAACCAAAAAGCAACGGCATTTAATCTTGGGAATGCCATATCCCTTGCACCTACATAAAATGGAATTAAATAATTTCCAAAAGCACCGTTAACTACAGGCACTATCCAAAGGAATATCATTATTGTTCCGTGTAAAGTTAAAACTTGGTTATAAACATCTCTTGGCATAAAATCAGACATTGGACTGGCTAGTTCAATTCTTATAGCGCTCGCTAAGGTTCCTCCTATTAAATAAAATAGAAAACCACAAACCAAGTATTGAATTCCAATTACTTTATGATCAAGGCTAAAACTAAAGTATCTAAGCCATCCTTTAGGTTGAAGACTTTCATTATTAGTTTTTTGTGGATCAATTGATATTGTCATAAATTTGCCTCTGGTTTTTTATTTTTGTTAAACCATTCGTTGTAATCAGATTCTTCTTCAACAATTATGGAGGCTCTCATCCCTCCATGATATGGGCCACATAATTCTGCGCAAATTATCGGATATTTTCCTACTTTTGTAGGAGTGAAATTTAGAATAGTAGGTTGCCCAGGAATAATATCCTGTTTAATTCTGAACTCTGGCACCCAAAAAGCATGAATGACATCTTTGGATTCCATTTTCATAGATACTTTTTGATCAACAGGAACGTGTAGTTCTCCTGATATGAAATTGCCCTTTGGATAATTGAATAGAAATGCAAATTGCATAGCTGAAACTTCAATTGATAAATTATTTATTGCTATTTCATTCTCAGAAGTTTGACTTATTCCAGCCCATATTTTTTCAGAATTAGAACTCATCATTTCGTGGTTATGATTTAGTTCTTTCATCCCTCCCATTCGATCGTAGATGTTGTAGCTATATAAACCTATTAACAAAACAATTATTGAAGGAATAATTGTCCATATAATTTCTAAGCTTAAATTTCCCTCTAAAGCTATACCATCTCCTATCTGGTCATTTCTTTTCCTAAACTTAAATAAGCTATAAATAACAGCTATTGTCATTCCTATAAAAATAATTAATCCAATGATGAAAAGAATTTTAAAAAGTTCATCGTAAATTGGTGCATTAATACTTGCTTCTGCTGGGAGCAAATTTACATTAAAACCAATCCAAAAAGATATAGTAAAAACAAGTGAAATAATTAGTATTAAATAAATGTTTTTATTTAACAATTGATCTCTAAAAATTTATATATATATTTTCAAGATATTCAATTTTTTTAATCCTGCATCCTTTGTTAAAAGAAAAACATTTAAATTCACAACTTCTTAAGATTTATGAAATAAAAGGAGTATTATTAATAACTTTTTAGAGTTAATTGTCAGGGAAAAAAGATTAAATTCGTAAATTATTTTTTAAATTAAACATATTAATTTTTAATTAATGTTTGGTTTTTGATTCTAATTTATTATGCAAAATAATAGGTTTTATCCATTTGATTAATAACCAATTATATAAATCAAAATATCTGACAATTTTTAAAAGGTTGGGAAGTCATAGTGTATTTGCACTTATCGCACTAATCGTAATTGGAGGTGCTACGAGAGTCATGGAGGCGGGACTTGCCTGTCCAGATTGGCCATTATGTTATGGATCTTTTTTGCCTTTTAAACATATGAACCTAAGAGTATTTCTAGAGTGGTTTCATCGCCTAGATGCTTTTCTGATTGGAATATTAATTCTTTTTAAATTTGCGCTTTCAATTATTTGGAAAAATGAAATTCCAAATTGGTTACCTAAAACTTATTCATTATTACTTTTTCTAGTAATTGTCCAAGGATCCTTTGGAGCTTTAACAGTAATAAACCTGCTTGATTCATATATTGTAACTGGCCATCTTTTAATAGCTTTTCTACTTCTCATTACAACAATTTCAATAAATCAAAATTTAGAAAATTACGACATTGAAGAGCCATTAATTTGGTGGAGATTATTATTTTTTGTTCCTCTTTTACTTACTCTGATTCAATCTTTTATTGGCGTAAGGCTTTCATCAACCTGGTCAGCACATATTTGCTTATCTTTTAATAAACAATGTCTAATTCTAAATACACATAAATTATTTGCTTTTCCAATTGCTTTCTCAATTTTATTGATTATTGCTATTGCAATTTATAAGAGAAGTTTGCTTAATGAAAATTGGAAATATCTCACAACACTTATTTTTCTCTTGTTTTCCCAAATTACTTTGGGTGTTTTAAGTCTTAAAACAAATTTGAATCAACCTATTTTTATTATCGGTCATCAACTTAACGCATCTTTATTTATTGCGATATTAACAACATTAATTTTTAAAAATCCTTTTACCAAAAAAGGTCTAGACCATTCTCTTAATCCCCAAACGGTTGGTATCAACTGATGAACAGTAGTAACTTAGAAAACTTGAACTATAAATCTTCAATTAGAGATGAAGTTGTACCTTCAAGAAAAAGATTAACTTTGCCGCCTTGGCTTGAAGTAGCAAAACCTAGATTAATTCCACTGTTACTGGCCACAACTTTGGGTGGAATGGCTTTAACAGAAGAATGGCCTTTGTCTTCCCCGAAACTTATCTGCACTCTAGGAGGAGGCGCTTTGGCAGCAGCAGCAGCAGGAGCTCTTAATTGCTTGTGGGAAATGGAACTAGATAAAAGGATGAAAAGAACTAGCAAAAGAGCCTTGCCAGCAGGAAAGTTGTCTTCTGAGACTGTATTTTTAGCTGCTGTATCATGTACTTTGGCAGCTTCGATGCTTTTAGTAAGTGGTGTAAATTATTTGGCTGCGGGTTTAACTCTTCTTGGTTTATTT
>CACGJI010000036.1 GCA_902573335.1 uncultured Synechococcaceae cyanobacterium
AATGGTAAACCTATTTATTCCCCAAACTTATTAGATAGTAAAATATCTCAAATTGACCAAATATTTTTAGCCATTAGCTCAATTTCCTTCAAAGAAAGAAGGGAAATAATTGACAATCTTAAAAAATACAAGATTCCTGTTTTGGAAATACCCTCAGTTAATGAAATAGCCTCAGGAAAATTCAAGATTCAAAATGTTCAACCAATTGCGATTGAAGATTTGTTGGGTAGAGATAGAGTAGCCCCTGATTCAAAATTAATGTCGGAGGAAATAAATAATTCCTCAATTTGCATAACAGGGGCAGGAGGTTCCATTGGAAGTGAATTATGTAGGCAAATAGTTTTGCTGAATCCTAAAAAATTAATTTTAATTGAAAATTGCGAATTTAATCTTTATAAAATTTGCGAAGAATTAACTACTATAAATAAAAAAAATATAAAAATACTTCCCATCTTAGGTAGTACAAATAATAGAGATTTGCTTGTGAAAACATTTGAAGAAAATGTTATTGATGTTGTTTTTCATGCAGCTGCATACAAACATGTACCTTTAGTCGAAAAAAATCCTTTGCAGGGTATTCGCAATAATGTTAATTCAACTAGAAACTTATGTGAAATTTCTAAATCTTTTAAAGTAAAGAAGTTTATTCTTATATCAACCGACAAAGCTGTAAGGCCAACAAACATCATGGGGGCTTCCAAAAGACTTGCGGAATTAGTGGTACAGGCTTTTCAAATTGAAATATCTAAAACAGAACTTAGAAAAAAATATAGAACACAATACTCTATGGTTAGATTCGGAAACGTTTTAAACTCATCAGGTTCTGTGGTGCCTTTATTTAAAAAGCAGATCAATAAAGGAGGTCCAATAACACTAACTCATAAAGATGTAATAAGATATTTCATGACAATAACAGAAGCCGCTCAACTAGTTATACAGGCAATGGCTTTATCAAAAGGAGGAGATTTATTTTTGCTTGATATGGGGAACCCTGTTCGAATTTATGATCTCGCAAAACAAATGGTTGAACTTTCTGGCTTAACCGTTAGAGATAAAAGAAATCCGGATGGTGATATTGAAATAGTTTGTGTAGGTCTTAGAGATGGTGAAAAATTATATGAAGAACTTCTTATTGATTCAAAGTCTGAGGAGACAAAACATCCACTCATCTTCAAAGCTTATGAAAAACATATCAAACCTCAAGATTTATGGCCTCAATTAAATAAACTGAATAATTACATTTCAAGCATGAAAAATGATAAAGCATTAGACATTCTTGCATTATTGGTACCAGAATGGGTAACATCCAAAAAGGTAATAGAAAAGAAGTAATTAATATTTCGAAACCAAAATAAGTAGCACAACAATTGAATTAATCATTTTTTTTATTTTACTTTGATATAAATAAAGAAAGTTTAGCTATCTTCAATTATGGCTAATTGATTGTAATAGCAGTACTTTTAGAAAGCTTAATAATATAAATTGCTTACATATTAAAGTGATGTCAAAAAGATTACTAAGCAAGAAACTGAATTAATAATTGCACATGCTGATTAATTAGTTGCTGAAGGAAAAGCCTATTCATCTATTACTTCCCATGTTGACGCGAAATATGAAATATCTAGAAGAAAAGCCATGCAGATCACTTCTAAAGCTTACCTTTTTTTAAAAAATGATATTAAAAAACCGAACTTAAATCTTTTATAAATGAAAGGATAATAAGTATCTACTTTAGAAACTGAAATTTATAGAGCGATGCGAGAAAAACAATATTCTGCAGTTGCAAGTAATGCAAAAGTTCTTATGTAATTATTTGATGTAGAAGCAAAAGAAAAAAGTTAGATCGGGTAATTTCGTAGCACTTAAGTAGTATGTTCAAAAACTACATTTAAAATTAGGCATAGTCAGTTGCTAGAAATAGACGTTTAAAAGATATATCAAAGATAATAAAGCAGATATTAAAAAGGATTTCAAAATATCTTTATTGAGAAATTTGATTTAAATTAAACAATTAAGTTAATTTAAGATCAAATCCAAAGATCAAATCATCGAAATCATTATCGCCACCACCATACAAATCTTCTAAACCTATAACTCCATTTCCGAATTCTCTAAAGTGAGAAAGACCATCAGCATTTGCTTCTGTAAAAGAGAAATAAGTTTGACCTGTATTATGCACTGATGCATAGGGAGCTATCATGTCAGCATCAGAAAAAGAAGTTATGGCACTTGTAATAGTATTACCATTGCTAGTAGATAAAGTTCCCAGAGAAGAGAACAAATTACTTGAATGCAACGCTGCCTCTTTATAACCAGTCTCATCGGGAGTAATTAGATCTCCAGTAGTTGGGTCTAAAACAGCTCCATTACTATTTTGTACTTTATAAAATCCAACCGTACTATTGTAGAGTGCTTCTCTGGCGACGGAAACAGAACCTTCCAGACTTAATCCGGCAAATCCTGAGAAATCTAATATTGGGTTAAATCCTAAATCACTTGCTATTAAATCGTTTACGCCAGAGAATCCTTGTTGTAAAGATATAGCAATCGTGTTTCCTCCATTAGAAGCATTAGCTGAATTTGTTGTAGTATCGCTAAGGTTAAGGATATTAAAACTAGAACCAAAACTATCCAAATTAGTATGATTTGCAAGAAGAGATTCAAGTGTTGTATCTACGACTTCAAAGAAAACCAACTTTTGAGTATTTATTAGACTTATATCTGAAGATAAGTCCATTCCTGAAAGATTAGGTGCACCAGAATTCTCTACATTTGAAAGTAATATCGAACCTCTATTTTTAATTAAATCGTAAGTTAAAGTATCACTTTCATTTGAGTTAAGTGCCACATAACCAATCTGATTAACAGTACTCGCATTGCTGCTAATACTTACGCTTAAATTAAAAGCAGCAGGAGAAGTAGTATCAGTTGCATCAGCTACTGTTAATGCCGTAGTACTTGCAGTAAGAACTGGAGTTAGATCAACAACACCAGCCGTAGATGGGTCAAGAATTGTTCCATTTTTAACTCCATCTTTATCTCCATATCCACCATCTACTAACTCTAAATTAACGGTATCAGCATTTCCATCTCCACTTAAATCATAAAATCTCGCCCCTGCTTTTATTGTTGGGTCATAAGTAAGAGTTGTAGCTGTGGGAGCAGACCCATCTCCAGATTCTATATAAGAGAAATATGCAACATTCTTACCTGTTGTTGTAAGACCATCTAAAAGTGGATCTAAGTCTGTTGTGGTTTTACCTTTACTATCAAGTGCAGAATTTCCTAATAACAATTCAAAATTTATACCAGTTTTACCTATTGAAAGTCCAGAAGGTTTATTTGATATTGTGGGTGCATTAGATAGCCGATTTAGCGTTAAAGCACCGTTGATAGTTCCAAAAGTAGGACTAAATAATGGAGTGATTAGTGTGTCATCACTCTTTTTATATGAAAGTTTATAAAACTTGTCCGAAGCATTAGTTTTCTCACCAATATCAGTAATTGTGACTGTATGGGTTTGATCAGAAGTATTATTTTGAGCATCTGTAGCTCTAACTACTACAACATAGTTATTATCAGAGTCGCTATCCGTAGGATTTTCATAATCAGGTGCAGCTTTAAATGAAAGCGTTCCTGAAGAATCAATTGAGAATTTAGAAGCATCTGCTCCACCATTTAGGGACCAAGTAGTATTTAATTCATTGGAAGTGAAACCATGAATACCAGTAACATTTTCCTGAATAGATTTTGTACTTGTTGTACTTCCGGAACCTCCAGATGGACCAGTTATTAAAGGCGGAACTTCATCAACATCAACAATAGTAATAGTAGTTGTTTGATCAACAGTATTACTTGATGAATCAGTTGATCTTACAACAACTACATAATCGTTATCTGTATTAGCGTCAGTAGGATTTTCAAAATCTAATACTGAATTAAATCTTAAGTTACCATCAGAATCTATTGAGAATTTCGATACATCTGCTCCTCCATTAAATGACCAAGTTACTGATGAACTAGAGGTAAATTTATGTACAAGATCAGAGGTACTTAATTTCTCATTAACTGATTTCGAGAATGTTGTACTCCCAGATTCTCCTGCTTCTATAATATTTGAAATATTGATAGTAACTGTTTGATTGGAAATATTTTCTTGACTATCTGTCGCTTTAACGATGACGACATAATCATTACCACTGTTGGCATCAGATGGACTTTCAAAGTCAGGTGCAGATTTAAAAGTTAAATTCCCATCTGAATCAATAGAAAACTTAGATGCATCAGCCCCTCCATTTAATGACCAAGTAACCGTTTCATCTGCAGTAAATGTGTGAACGGTTGTTTGGTTTTCACTAACTGTTTTTGTACTTTCAGCAGCTCCAGCACTTCCTGTATTTCCTTGTATTAATGGATTTGTATCATCAACATTAGTTACTGTTACGTTTACGGTTTGATCAGAAGTATTACTTCCATTGTCAGTAGCTCTAACAACAACAATATATTCATTATTTAGACCACTATCAGTTGGATTTTCATAATCTGGAGCAGCAAGAAAACTTAAAGCTCCAGTAGATGAATCGATAGAGAATTTAGATGCATCAGCACCGCCATTAAATGACCAACTGACAGTTTCATTAGCAGTAAAAGTATGAATAGTTGTCGTATTTTCTGCAATAGATTTTGCACTAGTAGCATCTCCAGCACTCCCAGAAGGTCCAGTTATATTTGCCGCTGTTGTATCACTGGAATCTCCAGAATCACCAATCATTCCAGGGTCACGGACCTTTCCTAAAGTAGTATCTGCATCATATTTTCCATTATCTCGAACATATACTGTTAATGTTTTTGATGAATTATCCCATTTTGCACCCTCACCAGTTTCTGAATTGAATTGGAAGTCAAAATATTCACCAGTTGCAGGATCTTTTTTGTAATAAACAGGATTTCTAGTATCGTCGGGGAGGACCCAAGATAAAGAAACAATCTTTCCATGGTTACTTGCATCTGGAATAGTGACATTAAAGTCCATAACTCCAGTTAAAGCTTTAATATTGGAAGAAGATCCTCCAGTATCTGCAGCAACTTTTCCTAAAACAGCAGCGCTTGCTTCTTGAACAATAGAAACATCCATTGTGTAATCTGTTTTAGCACTGCCATCAACACCTTTAACAAACATCTCGATTTTGGAATCAGATGAGGATGAATCAGAATTAGATATTGAATAGATATCAGATTGAGCTGTATTAGAAAACTGTTCTAATACTTTGGCGTCTGTATTTGATGTTGTTACAGCATCAGCAAAAGTATCAGAAGCTGATGAAGTAGATCCATTACTAATATTTCCATCGCCTGTTATGTCCTGTCCAAATTCCGACTCGTTAAGTTCTGCCGTCGTTCTATAAGTAACATCACCCCAATCAATTAATCCTGCAGAAGTTAATTTATAAACTAGATATGAGATATCAGTATTAGATCCAAATGTGGCAGTTTCTTTAACAACTAATTTGTAATCATTACCAACTTTTTGTACTGCAAGAGCTTCTGATTTGAAAGATCCTTCAGTAAAAGTATCTGTGAAATTGAGATCAACATAACCACCATCTGGAGATGTTATTTGGAAAGTAGAATCACTATCTTTAATGAAAAGACTTCCATCACTTGTTTGTCTAAGCTGCGCTCCTGTTGTATCAGTAGCAATTGCTGTTGTACTACTTGAACTAATTGTTGTTATCGTTCCGTCGCCATCAATATCAATTTGGAATGCTGATTCTAGTTTTTTAGGGTCATCGTAATAAGAGAATGTTCCCCAATCAACAATCATTGTTGACTGTTTTATATTTACCGTTTCATAGGCTGTAGTTGTATCCGACCCAGAGGTAGTTGTGTTTTTAATTAGAACTTTATAGTAATCAGTGCTGGAAACTGTTGCTGATTCAACGGCAAGGACTTCTCTTTTATCAGTAAAATCTCCAACGGTATAAGTCGCATCAAATGAAATTAGACCACCAGAAAAATCTAATACTGCATTTTTTGTTTGACCAGATCCAGATGCAATAAATAAATTTTTAGAAGAATCTAAATAAGCTAAAGCTCCTTTTGTATCAGAAGAAACTGATGTAAGAACCTCACTTGTTGCAGACCATATTTTCCCATCTCCATCTAAATCTTGATTGATATCTGCTTCATGTAATTTTGCTTCACCAAATGTTTCTGTACTCCAGTTAACAACACCAGCAGTAGATATTTCAATTGTCTGCCATTGTGTTGTTATGGCATTTGAATTATTATTTTTTAATTCATGCTTAACGGCAAGTTTATATTTATCAATCGTATTATCAGAATCACTATCAATTCCTTCTACCGCATATGCTGCAGAAGTTCTTGTCTCTCCGGCCCAAGTATCAGTCCAGTCGAAGGCGACTGCGGCATCATTAGAATCAACTATCAAAACATTAGTTGATCCTTTTGTTATGTAGAGTCCGCCCTGAGCATCTTTAGTTAATGTAACTGCTGTATTTGCGGTAGTACTTGTATCGGTGCTAACTGCTGTAGTTGTGACTTTACTTGCATCGTAGGTCGCACCATCGCCATCGATATCCTGACCAAAAACAGACTCTTTCTTACCAATAGCTTTTGACCAAGTGCCACTACTCCAATCCAATGACCAATCTCCAGCACCAGATGAAGATTCTTTAATTACATAAGTTTCCCAGAAAGTATTTTGTTGACCTGCCCAAGTATCTGAACTTTTTATTGCTAGTAAGAATTTTTTAGTACCACTATCATCAAATGATTCAACGGCATATGCTGCTGAAGAATAAGCCCATGCATAATCTCCAGATCCTCCGGAATCACTCCAGTCAAAGGTTGGAGTGCCGCCCCATTGATCTGTGATGGCAATAGTTACGTCATCAGAAGTATCTGAAGTATCTTTGTTATCAATAATATATAAAGCATTACCATCATCTTTTTTAAGTAAATCTCCAGTAGTATCAGTACTTATAGAAGTTAAAGAATCTACAGATAATCCAAAAGCTCCATCACCATCAAGATCTGCTTCAGCAGCATTATTACCAAATAATGATTCTTTACTTTTTATAGATTGAGTCCAGATACTATTATTCCAATCAATAACTCCTTTACCATCGGTATATCTAAGCTCCCAATCCGTGAATTGATCAGATCCATATGAACCAGAATTCTTAATTGCGATTACATATCCATCTACAGAATTACCTGAGAAATTTGTATAAGTTACATCTTCTACTGCAACAGCTTTACTTGACCAGGAACCACCTTCCCATTGTGAAGAATAATCAAATTGAGCAGAGCCTCCCCATGATTCCGTAATTGCAATATGCTCTCCTGCTTCTGTAAGAATAAAGAAATTACCATTAGAGTCTTTCTTTAAGACATCGCTATAAGTATCAGTATCAACAGAGGATAAATTACCTAGATTTAAACCTTGACTGCCATCATTATCAAAATCTTCACCGAATGCTTTCTCATAAGGTTGAATTGACTGAGTCCAGACACTTTTACTCCAGTCAAGTACACCAGAATTACTTACGGTAAGAATCTCCCAGTCTGTATTGGATTCAGTTCCAAAATTATTAGTATGCTTAATTGCAATAGAAAACGTATTATCTGAATTTATTTCTGCCGCGATAGCTTCTGAACTACTTGATCCCGATCCCCAGTTTGAAGAGTAATCAAAGTTTGGGGTTCCGCCGTAATCATCTTTTACTGCTTTTATATTCTCGCCATTACTATCACTTATATATAGTGAATTTTTAGAATCTTTCTTTAATAGCCAGCCATTTGTATCTCCAGAGGCAGTTGTTAGATTACTTAAATTTAATCCTGTTGTTCCATCCCCATCAAGATCCTGCTGGAATGTAGTCTCATAACTTTGAATGGATTGGGTCCATACTGTTTTCTCCCAATTATTATTTCCAACATTGCTACCAGATGCATAAATAGCATAAACTTGCCAATCCTCTGAAGTCGTTTTCTGACCAGTTTGCCAGTCAGTCCAGGTATTTGCATTTTTAACAGCTACTTGATAGTAATCATCACTAGTATCTCCAGAAGTTCCATTATTATTTAAATCAGATGCTGCAATAGCAGTGGAAGAATAACTACCATCTCCCCAGTTTGAAGAGGACTCTATCCAGCTATCATTGATTGCAATTTGAGTATTACCATCAACTATATATAAAGCACCATTTGCTCCTTCACTTGCAAGTATTGGTCCTGTTGTATCTGTAGTTCTATTAGTTAATGAAATCTGACCAGACTTATCTCCATCTCCATTAAGGTCTAAATCAAACTCATCTTCCCAACTGGTAATTGATTCTGTCCAGATTTGACCCGACCAATCAATTTCTCCATCAGATTTAATTTTGTAAATTTCCCAATTTATATTTATATTATTTTCTCCATCAAATTTGTAAGTATCTGTATGTTTAATAGCTACGCGATAATGATCATCTATTTTCGCAACAGCTATAGGATCCATAGAATAAGAAAAATCGTCTCCTGCTTCTCCAAAGGAGTGTTTAAGGGCAGGTGATCCGCCTGCAGCATCTTTTATAGAGATCAAACTTGAGCTGTCAGATCCATCCCATATATATAAACTTCCAGCTGAATCTACTTTTAATCGATGAGAAATAGTATCAGTTGTTATGTCAGTTAAGCTGCCAAGATCAACTCCTACATGACCATCTCCATCAATGTCCTGGTTAACTATTGGTTCATAACTACCTATTGATGTTGTAAAAGAAGCATTTTCCCAACTAAGAATTCCTGACGAACTTATTGAATGAACTTCATAAGCAGACATTGCTGTTCTATTAGCAGACGACCCATCAGCTTCTCCTGCGAAGAAATCATCATCAAAAGTTTCTGTGAATTTAATAACAAGGATATAAGAACCATCTGATTTCTTTTCTGCTGCGTAACCAACAGAACTATATGAACCTCCATCCCAGGTACTTGAATGTTCCAGCGAAGGATTCATACCATAGTCATCTTTTATTTTTAATGGAGCATTATTACCATCAACTATGTATAAAGAACCAGAACCTCTTTTTAACTCAACGCCATAAGTATCTGTATTGATCTTTTCTAAATCACTTAAATTAACTCCTTTATTTCCATCACCATCAATATCCTGATCAAATATAACTTCGTAATCTGCAATTTCTGCTCCATATGTACCCATCCAATCAAATGAACCATCTGTCTTAACCTCATAAACCACCCATTGTTCTTCTACATGCGTTTGACCTCCCCATGAATTAGTGTTTGTTTCTTTTACAGCTAAAGCATATCGATCATCACTTGTATCTCCAGCAGTTCCTTTATTATCTAATCCAACATAAAGCGCTTCTCTTTTAAAGGAGCCGCCCCCTTCCCAGGATTGACTTTCATCTAGAGTAATTGAATTACCACTCCATTCCTCAACTACTGGAATATAAGCACCAGAAGAAGAAACTATAAATAGTGAATTGTTATTATTTACAGCAAGTTTTTCTCCAGTTGTATCTGTGTTTTTTAAAGTTAAATTACTTGTATCAACTCCAATAGCTCCATCATTATTTAAGTCTTCATTAAATAAAGTTTCAGATCCAGCGATATCATCTGTGTAATTAGAATTATTCCAGTCAAGAACTCCTGTTGCACTTGTTTTGATAGTCTGCCAACTAGTTCTCTCTCCATTGCTCCATTGATCATCAATTATTTCTTTTATTGCGATAATGTACCCACCAGATGAAAGTTCCTCTACGGCATAAACTTCTCTACTACCTCCCATCCAAGAATCATTTAAATATGCTGCTCCTCCATATGATTCTGTAATTAAGATCGGGTCATTTGAGGTGTCGTTAT
>CACGJI010000037.1 GCA_902573335.1 uncultured Synechococcaceae cyanobacterium
TTTGATTTGGCAAGTCTCTCCAAAATAGCGCCATTATATAAACGAATAAAGATATAGAACAAATATAAAGTAAAGAATTTAAATGCATGTTTATTTATTAAGGTGATTACAAAGAAAGGGCCTTTCACTAAAAAAGGGATATCAATAGATTGTTAATTTTTTAACTTAACAACCATCCAAATTCTAGTATTTATTTAAGTTTTTTATGCTTTCCCAAACTTTCAGAAGGAAAAGTTTTAAATTTTAGGAATTTATCTTTTTAGTTAGTAAAACTTATAAATCTAAGAGTTTTATAAATTTCATGAAAATTACTCTATTTTAAATGATTTTTGAGATATTTAAGAACTATCCTTATTTATTTCTTTTAAAGCTTTTCTACCTTCTTTAAGGGTTCTTAAGACCAGCCAAGAAAGTGAGGAAATGATAAGAATGGTAAGTGCAATTAAGGAAACATGAGTCAAATCTATATTGTTAGTCAATTTCCTGTAATATTTTTAAATTGGTAATTTAAAATTCAAAAAAAATTTCAAACCTCAGATCTGGAATATGCTGGTATAAGCATTCCACCGTCTTGGTCGTCATTATTATCATCATCAAACCCACCCCCTAGAAGCAATTCAATAATCAACAGTATAGCTACGGGGTAAAAGCACCATAGTATTGCTGTGAAAGGACTTACCGAGGAAGAAACTGAGTACAATTCTGTCATATATTGATATTAATCTAAAGAAACAATAATTGTGGATCCTTTGGATAGTGTTATTCAATATTTCTATAAATATTTTTTTAAAACTTTTCTCTTTCGCACGAATAGATCTTTAGTATGTATTGATATTTTTATTCTTCAATATGAATTTGAATAATAATTTTATTGAACCTACTTAGAAACTAATAATGACATAATGAAGCGCGCAATTGTTATTTTTTATACTTAACAATAATTGTACAATTTTGATTCAAAAACTATTATTTATCTTGATTTTATAAATTCTATGTTTTCTTTCACTTTTGATCCTTTGGCTGCGATATTTGGTATATCAGGAATTGTAGGCTTCTTTTTCTTCGTTTCTGCTGCTAAGGGAACTTCCAGTATCAATACAAAACCAAAAAAGAAATTAGATTAGAACTTATTCTGTCAGAAAACTAAATTGAAATTTTAAATTTAGTATTTTAAAAGGCTTGTTAATTATTACTTATTCCATTGTTTAGAAATAAACTCAAGAAAATCTTTTAGATCCTCTTGAGGACAATTTGTTTGTTTTTGTAGATCAATGCAAATTTGCTTAATATTTTCAAAGGCCTTTTTTACTATTTCGTTTTTTTCGATAACCTCAAAATATTCTTGATCAGAAAAAGGCATAATATTAGTTTCCCTTTTGTAAATTATTTATTAAATATATTTTATCTGCATTGACTTAACAGTAAAGAAAGAAAAAATCTTTTTTCTTAAATTTAGCTACCCAATCGATAATGTTTTTTAATACTTTTGGTGACTTCCCATTCGCAGTAAAGTCCAGCAGGAAACTCAACTAGATCTCCAGCTTTAATAACGTAAATATCACCGTTTTGGGTACTTATTTTTGCTTGACCTTCAATAATTAAGCAAATTTCCTTATCATCGTAATTCCATTGAAATTTGCTTGGCTCACATTCCCAAATAGGCCAACTTTTTATTCCATACTGAATTATTACGCTTGCACTACAGGGGGAAGATATTAGAACTTTCACGAAATAGTTCGAATGTGTTCTTTTATTTTACAAATAAAAAAAAATTTTATTTTTGAGAATGTGTATTTCTTTACTGTCTTTTATTTTTTTTCGTTTATTATTAAAAAAATTTTAATTTATGGATGAGCTTTCAGTATTGTCAATTTCGCTATCTATAGCTTCTCTAGGGATATTTTTTTTATTTTTTGCTTCAAATGATGATGATGACCAAGATGGAGGTAAATTGATTAAATCATTAGAAAGAATAAATTAATTCTAAGTAAATAAAACATTTAGTAGAGATTTATAACCTATAAAGCCTGCATAAATGCAGCTTAGAAAAATAACATACACCTCCAATGTACCAAGTCTTTTTTTCTTTAAAATTTTCATTATTCTGAGTGTTTATAGGATAATTTTATTAAATCTGATTTCTATTAACATGAGTATTTTTTACATTAATTCATAGATTAAAGAATTATTAATGTCAAGCCAAAAAATAAAAAACAAGTAAAAAATATTATTTTTTTGGTAATTTCTCTTTCCTCATTCTTAGCAAAAAATAAGGAAATTATTGGAGATATGCTTAATAAAGCCCATCCTAATCCTATGGGAAGGGTTTTAAAAACAACTTGTTGTAGCAATATTCCTAAATTTGTTCCAAGAATTATTGAAATCAAAAATTTTTTTTGTTGTTCTTTTTCTATGTTTTTTAAGAAAAAATTAATCTTAAATCGCTTTAGAATAATTAAAAAAATTATTGCACCTAATAATCTTATTTCAGTGGTAAGGAAAGGAGATAAATCGCTTTGTAGGAAAACCATCCTTGAAAAAAGACCTCCAAGAACAGCACATAAAACTGATAAAAAAGGGAAAGCAAAAATCTTAAAGTTATTTTTGTCTGAGAAAGGGGAGTTTCCTCCTTTAAAATCGTTACCTTTTTTGAGAATTATGAATAGCGAAATCGATACTATGAATATTCCAACCCATGATTTAGTTGTTAAATTTTCATTAATAAAAAATTCCCCTGACAAAGCAGCCATTAACGGAGAAAGAGTTTCTACAGATAAAGTTTTTCTTGTGCCAATTGTTTGTAATGACTTTAGGTAGAAAGTATCACCTAAACCAATACCTATTATTCCACTAATTAATAGGATTAATATGTTTTTTAATTCAGTTGTAGAACTTAGATTGATAAAAGCAGGTATAAAAATTAAAAAAGCTATTATATTTTTTATTAAATTTATATCTATTGATTGATATTTTTGAGTTTGCGAGCGCCAAATAAAGCACGCATATGTCCAAGATGTAGCAGCTCCAAAAGCAGAAAGGATTCCAATCAAAACGAAAAATTTTTATGAATTTTATTTTATAAATTGAGTAAATGCTAAAAAGAATACATAAATAAGAATCAAAATCCCCGGTAAGTACTGAATTAATGATTTGAAATTAATATTTTTCATATTTACTTAGAAATGATTTACTTTAAACAGTTTTTTTATTACTAGGGTACAAACTCTCTAACTTCTTTCTTCTTTTAACTTTCGCATTAATTCTTTCTTCTTTTTCTTTTTTCTTGATCTCGTCATTTATCTTATTTTGTCTATATCCAAACCAAAGTAGAACCCAAATAAAAGAAGTTATTAAAAGAAGAGCCGTATATTGACCAGTCATAGGAAAACTGGCCTCAGAATATTTAACGTAAGAAAATATTAGACTCATACAATAAACTTAAAGCATAAAATTAACGAATGCGTTGATTTTTTTAGAAATTTAAAAATTAGTGAATTCGAGCTATTTATTATGTAGTTTTTAAGTTTTTTCTTTCTTTCTTTTATGGTTTTTAGAATAATTTTTCTTTATAACTCCTTGCTATTATCAGATTGAAGCAAATTAAATAATAAGTTTTTGGAACCTTTTGATTTAGCAGTTGTAGGAGGCGGTGCAGCCGGTTTTATGACAGCAATAACTGCTGCAGAAAATGGAGTAAAAAGAATAATAATTCTTGAAGGCACTTCAAAACTTATGGAGAAAGTAAGGATTAGTGGAGGGGGAAGATGTAACGTCACTAATGCGACATGGATACCGAATGAACTAATTGAGAATTACCCCAGAGGTGGAATTCAGCTCTTGGAATCATTTAATCGTTTTGCTGCTGGAGATGTATATGATTGGTTTGAGAAAAAAGGTTTAAAATTAAAAATTGAGGAAGATCTAAGAGTATTCCCACTGTCTAATTCTTCTTCAGATGTTATTGATTGTTTGAGAAAAAGTGCTTTATCAAAAAACGTAGAAATATTAACAAAATTTTTTGTAAAAGAAATTTCAAAAACTCCAGATAATATATTCAATATTTTTAGTCTTAAAAAAGCAAAGGTAACTTCAAAAAATATTATTCTTTCAACTGGAGGTAATCCAAGCGGATATAAATTAGCTCAAAATCTTGGCCATAACATTGTTAAACCTGTACCATCGCTTTTTACTTTTTCTACAAAAGAACCAAATTTGGATGAATGTAGTGGGGTATCGATAAAGGGCATAGATATAGAAATTAAATTAAACAATAAGAATTTTCAAAATAGAGGCGATTTACTAATAACTCATTGGGGTTTTAGTGGACCAGTAGTATTAAAACTTTCATCAATTGCAGCAAGGGAACTTTATAGCCAAAAATATAAATTTAATCTAATAATTAAATGGTCTGCTTTAAATTATGAGGAGTTAAAAGAAAAAGTTAACTATTTAAGATTACATAAAGGCAAGATGAATCTAATTAACAGTAGACCTGTTCCACTATTAACAAAAAGATTATGGATTTTTTTATTAAATAAAATAGGTATTGATAAAGAGAAAAAGTGGGCTGATTTACTGGCGGATGAAAGAGAGAAAATGATAGATATTCTAATTAAGGACGAATATATAATTTCGGGCAAAGGACCATTTGGAGAGGAATTTGTTACTTCTGGAGGCGTAAAAATTAATGAAGTCAATTTTAAAAGTATGGAGAGTTTAATTTGTCCAGGATTATTTTTTTCTGGAGAAGTTTTAGATGTTGATGGGATCACAGGTGGATTTAATTTTCAACATTGTTGGACAAGTGGATGGATCGCTGGGATGGCAGTCTCAAAATTAAATCATTAAATAATAAATTAATAAGTAATAAATAAAGTAAGTAACAATTCAATAAGTTTATCTTTTTTTTATTAAGTATTAGACGGAAAAAGTTTTTTGGAGAAACTTTAATTTTAAAGTTTTAATTATTGGTGAAGATTAATGCAGAATCTTGTATCAAAAAAAGAAGAAGAGGAAAGAAGATTAAAAGCTTTAGCAGAATATAGGATTTTGGGAACCAAACCAGAATCATGTTATGACGATATTACAAAAATCGCTGCTACAACCTGTAATGTGCCTATTTCTTTAATGACTTTGGTAGACAAAGATAAACAATGGTTTAAATCCAAAATAGGACTACAAATATCAGAAACTAGAAGAGATTGGTCTTTTTGTACCCATGCAATAAAAGAAAATAGTCCATTAATTATTCATGATGCTTTCCAAGATGAAAGATTTATAAATAATCCATTGGTAACAGGAGACCCCAAGATTCGTTTTTATGCAGGTTTTCCCCTTAAAAATAGTGATGGTAATAAACTTGGAACTCTTTGTGTAATAGACAGAAAGCCAGGAAATCTAACTACACAACAATTCAATATTATGGAATTATTATCAAAGCAAATAGTTTCATTTTTAGAGCTTAGAAAAAAGTCATTGAACTTGCTAGATGCATTGTCTAACTTGCACAAACAGGAAGGTATTTTATCGGTCTGTTCATATTGCAGAGAAGTGAAAAATAAGGAGGGCGATTGGATGCATTTAGAAAAATATCTTTCGAAAATTAGTGATATTAGATTCAGTCATGGGGTTTGTGATAATTGTATGGAAAAACATTTCCCAGATGTAATCGAAGTATGGAATAAGAAGGATTTTTTTGAAGATGGCCAGAAAAGGTATTTAGAGTCTTAGATTTAATACCTTGCTTTTAAGTTATTAATCTATTTTTAAACAAATTCTTCATTTGGTGGTTAGGATTGTATAAATTTTGACTTGAACATGTTATTGGGAACTTTATTAACAGGTGAAATTGCTAAAAGTGCATTAGTAGCATATGTTCATTATTTAGGAATTATTTTGTGTTTCGGTTCTCTTTTGTTTGAAAGATTGACTCTGAAAGTAGGTCTTAATAGAAATGAGACTATCTCAATGATAATTGCAGATGTGGTTTATGGTTTGGCAGGAGTTGCAATATTAGTTACTGGGATTTTACGTGTTAAGTATTTTGGTCAAGGAGGTGATTTCTATACAGGTAACCCTGTGTTTTGGATAAAGGTTTCTCTTTACATTCTGGTGGGATTACTTTCTTTATACCCAACAACAACATATATCTTATGGGCTATTCCATTAAGTAAAAATAAATTACCTGAAATATCTGAAAATCTTGTTAAGAGGTTCAGACTCATCATTACTACCGAATTAGTGGGCTTTGCATCAATACCTTTGTTTGCCACTCTTATGGCTAGAGGTGTAGGTTTAGGTTGAAAAATTTATTTTTAGAAAGAAATTGTTTAATAAGTGCTAACAAAATATATAGATGGAGTTTAAGTTATAAGATTTCTAAATCTATAAAGGAAATTGTTTTTATTGGTTTAAATCCATCATTATCTGATGAAGTTTTCTTAGATAATACAACAAAAAAGATTATCAAAATTTCGAAAAAAAATAATTACGGCAAAGTAAAATTAATCAATCTATTTGCTCTTATTTCAAGCAAACCAGAAAAACTTTTTAATCATAAAAACCCTGTGGGTTATCTAAACAATAATCATATTTATAAAAACTTAAAACACTGGTCTGAAAATAAAAATTGTGATTTATGGTTGGGTTGGGGTAACAAAGGTAACTTTCTAAATAGAAATAAAAGAATATCAAAAAAAATAATGCAATATAACTCAATTAGGAAAAATAATTTTGATAATCCTCTTGGACCCCTTTTAATTAAGAAAACAATCAAAGATAATCCAATACATCCTCTATACTGTTCTGATAATTCCATCCTCCAATCTTATCTTTAGGTAGTAAGGCTTAAATGCAAACCAGTATTTTTAGCTATTGCATTAAATATGTGTTAAATTCTACTTGTTAAATTAATCTTATATGAATATTTCAAAGCAATTAAATAAATTAAAAAACTTGAATGTTGAGGCAGAAAAATGTTCTACAAGAGAAGAAGCAAAAAAAAATAATTAATAAAGCAAATAAAGCACAAAGTAAAATTAACAAATAAATAAAAAGTAATTTCACTTATTCATAATTTATATTTTTCAAAAATATTTAATTTATACAAATACACCATATTTATTTCTTAGTATTTATGTCTTTAAAAATAATTAAAATAAGAAAATCACACGAAAGATTTAGATCGACTAGAGAATGGCTAAATTCGATGCATTCATTTTCTTTCGCAGAGCATAGAGATCCAAAATGGGATAATTTTGGGAAAATTAGAGTTATAAACGAAGATATTATTTCTCCTAATGCAGGATTTAATACACATTCTCATGCAAATATGGAAATAATTACTGTCGTAACAAAAGGAGCAATAACTCATAGAGACTCGTTAAATAATCTTGGAAAAATTCACAAAGATGAAGTACAAGTTATGTCTGCAGGTACTGGAATCTCTCATAGCGAGAAGAATGAAGAAAATGAGACCTGTAAATTGTTCCAGATTTGGATATACCCTCAAAAAGAAAATATCAAACCTCGATATGATCAAATTTCATTAAATGAAAAGTTGTGGGACAATCTTATTTTTAATTACAAAGACAGTAAAAATAATAAGCTTTTTCTAAATCAAAGTATCTCTTTATGGCGTTGTAAATATAAGCCAATTAAAGAAAAAAAATTGCCATTAAAAATCGATAAATATAATTGGATACAAATAATAGAAGGTAATCTTTTATTAAAAAGTCAAGACTCTAATTCAAATGTATGTCTCGAATCTGGAGATGGCTTGGGTTTTAAAGTTAATTATTATGATGATGTCTCTATAGATACTGAAAAAGACCTAGATTTTCTCTTATTTTCGATGCCTTCCTTATAATCTATTTGTTACTTTTACCCATCAACCTCTTTATTAAATGCATTTAAAGCTTGCAAAGCCATATTAAGGTGAACTTCCATAGCACCAAGAGCAATTAAAGAATTTGGTGATTTATCTTTTAGTAAATTCTCTTTTCTTTTTGACAACTCATAAACTACTTTCTTAGTTGAAGCTTCCCAATTGTTTATTAACTCTTCAAATTCTCTTTTTTCGGGGCTCTCTATTTCTGCTAATTCATCAGAAAAATGAGAATCTTTTTGTGCCTTAAGCATCAAGTAACTTAATTTTTTATGGCTTATTGCTTGAGGTAAATTGTTAGATTCACTCATTGCTAGTAGTTGTTTTATAGTTAAAATCTAACTAATTAAGTGAATATTTGCTAGAGGGGAGGCGGTTGTGATGACCGACCTGAAAATTACGAAATGATACTTGAACAAAAAATGGATTTATTAACCTTTAATTTTTCATTTATTAGTTTCTTGAAGTAATCTCCTCGCTCTTCATAATTTTTAAATTGGTCAAAACTAGAGCATGAAGGTGAGAATAATAATGTTTCAATACTATTATTTTGTAAATAATGAAAAACAAAATTTAAAAGTTCTTTGAGTTCTGAAAATTCAAAAATATTTTTTTTAAATCCTTCATTTATAAGCGCCATTTTTAGGACTTTTGAGCTTTCTCCAAAAAGGAAAACACATTTAACTTTTTTCTTTAAAACTTTTATCCACTCACTATATTCATTGCTTTTTAATCTACCCCCAGCAATAATTATTATTTGACCTTCAATTGAACTTATTCCTGCAATAGATGAATCAAAATTTGTAGCTTTACTATCATTAATTATTTCCAGATTATTATTTTTATAAATTGTTTCCATCCTATGGGGTAATTGTTTGTAATTAAATAAAGAGTCTTTAATCTTCTTTCCAGATAATCCAACTTTTCTTGCTGCTGCAATTACCAATAAAAGATTTTGAAGATTATGTATTCCTTTTAAAGTAAAATGTTCAAGTTTGAATAATTTCTTTCCTCTCTCAACAATGTATGCTTGATCATCTATCCAATAATCGCATTGAATAAAATTTGATCTATCGAAACTGGTTGTTATCCAAACCCCTCTTGATAGCGAACTGTAGTGATTTCTTAGGTTTTTATCGTCATAATTATAAATTCTAAAATCAGATTTTTCTAGCAAGCTTTTTTTTATGTTGAAATAGTTTTCAAGTGTTTTATGTCTTTCAAGATGATCTTCTGTGAAGGTTGTCCATATTCCAATATTAGGTTTTACTTCTGGAGATATTTCTATTTGATAACTGCTTAATTCAGCTACAACCCAATCAATTTTTTCATGTTTTTTGGAGTGAGCATATTTACATAAAGGTGTACCAATATTTCCAGCAAAAGGAGCATATAATCCACTATCGCAGAGTATATGGCTTAGAAGATGAGTAACAGTAGTTTTGCCATTAGTGCCAGTAATACCTATCCAATTTGTGTCTTTTAAAATTTCCCATGCAACATTAATTTCTCCAATTACTTTAATTCCCTTTTTTTTTAATTCAATAATAGTTGTATGGTCATAAGGTATTGATGGACTTACAACAACAGATTCTATCTCTTTCACAAAAGGTTGAATTTCTTCAAATATAAATTCTTTATTCAGAGAAACTAGTATATTAAGCTCTTCTAATGCTGTTTTTCTTTCTAAGAATTCTATCCCATCTTTACTTTCCCAAACAATTACTCTCTTATTGATGCTTCTCAAATACTTGGCAGCCCAAAATCCAGATTTACCTAATCCAATTACAAGATTAATATTTCTTTTACTTGAATGATTTTCTATCATTAAATTTATAATTGCATTTATATTAATTGTGTTTAAGGGGTAATTCAATCATGAGATCTTTCTTCAGTATTTGTTGTAATCGCCATAGAAAAGTTAATTAATGGAAGATAATACTGCAAAATATTGGTTCTCTTGGTTTTATGAAAAGTGGGAGAAAA
>CACGJI010000038.1 GCA_902573335.1 uncultured Synechococcaceae cyanobacterium
AATACATTCCCTTACATCAAATCTCAACAACCCAATTCTGAAATTGAGCATGAAGCAAGCACATGTAGAATCTCAGAAGATCAACTTTTTTATCTCCAAAGCAGAGGTATAGAATTTGAGGAGGCAGTATCAATGATGGTTAGCGGTTTTTGCAGAGATGTATTTAATCAATTACCTATGGAATTTGCTGCTGAAGCAGATAAGTTACTAGCTCTTAAGCTAGAGGGATCAGTAGGTTAATGAATCAATTTCTAAACTGAAATGCAAAGTAAAATGAAAGAATCAGATCCAATATTACAGGTTGATAATCTCTCTGCATCTACTGATAATCTTCCAATTTTAAAAGGAGTTTCACTTACTGTCTATCCTGGAGAAATCCATGCCATTATGGGGAGAAATGGATGTGGCAAAAGTACTCTTTCGAAAATAATTGCAGGACATCCCTCGTATAGCATTACAAATGGCGAAATAAAATTTTTAGGTGAAAACATCAACTCTCTAGAACCTGAAGAGAGAGCTCAATCAGGAATTTTTCTTGGTTTTCAATATCCAATAGAAATTCCTGGCGTTAGTAATCTTGAGTTTCTTAGAGTTTCAACTAATGCTAGAAGGAAATTCCTCAACAAAGAAGAATTAGATACTTTTGATTTTGAAGAATTAGTTAAAGAAAAGTTAGAAATTGTCAAAATGGATCATGCATTCCTATCAAGGAGTGTAAATCAAGGATTTTCTGGAGGTGAAAAAAAAAGAAATGAAATTCTGCAAATGGCTTTGCTTGAGCCCAAGATAGCAATATTAGATGAGACCGATTCTGGTCTAGATATTGATGCTCTAAGAATAGTGGCATCAGGAATTAAAAAAATATCTAATTCACAAACTGGAATCATTCTTATTACCCACTATCAAAGATTATTAGATGAAATTGAACCACATTATGTCCATGTTATGTCAGACGGACAAATCATAAAAACTGGTGAGAGTGATCTTGCTCTAGAGCTTGAGAAAAAAAGGGTATGAATGGACTGATAACCTTATAAAACAGACCTAAATAAATGGAAATTATTGAAAAAATAAAAACCAATAAATCGATTGATAATCAAACAGAAATACAAAAAATCTGTCTAGATAAATTACAATCAAGTCCCCTCCCTAATCCTAAAAGTGAACAATGGAGACTTTCAAATAAATCAAAATTTTCAAACTTTTTAGACTACTCAGTTAATAAAAAAAATCCAAAATTTGATACGCCTTTTCCTAATACTTCCCCGAGTACTATTAGGTTAGTAATTGGTGATAATTGCCAAAATAACTTAATAAAAAAAAAATTATTCAATAAAGCAACTAAGTGACGATACATTAGTTAAATTCATCAAGGAACAGATATCTAGTTTTAATCAAAATGAAAATTGGAGTGACTTACTAAATCTTTCCTTAAACTGTACAAAAAATATCTTGGGATTAAAAATAAGTGGGTCAGAAATCCCTCCTATCGAAATCTTTAGTCACGCATCAAGTAATTTTTTAAACGCAAAAACCCTGGTAATATTTTTAGAAAAGAATTGTGATATTGATTTATTACAAGTAAATCTTGGTAAAGACAACTCTTCATTATCTCAATCTACGTTCTTTTGTTTAGAAGAAAATAGTTCCGTAAACCATGGTGTTGTTTCTTACGGTGAAAACAAATCAAATCTATTAAATTCTCTCAATGTAATTCAACAAAAAAATAGCGAATACAATTTAGGATCTCTACATTTCAAATTTAATTATGCAAGATTTGAAATTCGTATTAAACAATCTGAAGGAAACGCTAAAACCAATATCAAAGGTATGCAAATAACAAAAAAAGATGAACAAATTTCTACATATACAAAAATAGACTTTCATGGGCCAAATGGATTTCTAGATCAAATCAACAAATCACTTGCTGACGATAAATCACATGCAATATTTGAAGGTTCAATAATAGTTCCGAAAATTGCCCAGAAAACTGATGCTTCTCAATTAAGCAGAAATTTACTTTTATCAAATCTCGCACAAATAGATACCAAACCTCAATTAGAAATAATTGCTGATGATGTCAAATGCAAACATGGAGCTACAATTTCACAACTAAATGAAGAAGAACTTTTTTATATGCGAACAAGAGGGATCACATTAACAGAAGCAAGTAAACTACAATTAAGTTCCTACTTTCAAGAAATAATTTCATTTATTCCCATTTCAAAAGATAAATGGGATTTACTTGATAAACTTTTAGATGAGGATTAATGGAAACGATTCAAAATTTTCATGAAATAACGAAGAAAGACTTTCCTCTTTTAAATAAGAACTTAAAAAGTAATGAGCAAATTATTTATTTAGACCATGCTGCAACCACTCAAAAACCAATACAAGTCTTAAAAAAAATTGATGAATATTACAGAAACTTTAATGCAAATGTACATAGAGGCGCACATCAATTAAGTGCTAAAGCAACAGAAGAATTTGAAAATGCAAGATATTTAATTAGCAAATATATAAAAGCGAATTCAGCAAAAGAAATTATTTTTACAAGAAATGCTACTGAGGCAATCAATCTAGCAGCTAGATCATGGGGAGAATATTCATTAAGAGAAAACGATGAAATTCTCTTATCAATAATGGAGCATCATAGCAATATTGTTCCATGGCAAATGGTTGCAGCAAAAAATAAATGCAAATTAAAATTTATAGGTATAGATAAAGATGGGAAATTAGACATAGAAGACTTTAAATCAAAACTAACATCTAGAACTAAACTTGTTAGCCTCGTACATGTTAGTAATACTTTAGGTTGCTGTAATCCAATCAAAGAAATCACTAAATTAGCTAAACAAAAAGGTTCTTTAGTGTTAATAGATGCATGTCAAAGTTTGGCTCATCAAAAACTGGATGTGATTGATCTTGATATAGATTTTTTAGCGGGATCAGGACATAAACTTTGCGGGCCTACAGGTATTGGTTTCCTCTGGTCAAGACAAGAAATCCTTGAAAAAATTCCTCCTCTCTTTGGAGGTGGCGAAATGATTCAAGAAGTTTTTGAAGAGACAAGTACTTGGGCAGATTTACCACACAAATTTGAAGCTGGAACTCCAGCCATTGCAGAAGCAATAGGTCTTGCAGAAGCAATTAATTATATTAACAATATTGGATTGCATGAAATTCATAAATATGAAAAGACTATTACTAAATATTTATTTGAAAAATTAAATAAAATAGAAAATGTTGAAATTATAGGACCATCGCCTGAGATAGATCCAGACAGAGCATCACTTGCCACCTTTTATATAAAAAACATACACTCAAACGATATTGCTGAAATTCTTGATTCAAAAGGAATTTGTATCAGAAGTGGGCATCATTGCTGTCAACCTCTTCATAGATACATAGGCATTAAATCAACGGCTAGAATTAGCATGAATTTCACAACCAATAAGGAAGAAATTGATATATTTATAGAAAAATTAAAAGATACTATTAATTTTCTAGACATCAATTCCTAAATATTCAAAGCATTATTTAAAAATTCCTGAGATTTTTGCATTACTAATTCTTTATTTTCAATATGCTTGAAACCATGCCCTTCATCTTCAAAAAATATAACTTCTGAATATTTATTATTCTGAATCAAAATTTCTTGAATTTTTAAAGTTTGTTTATAAGAAATAACTGTATCTTTTTTTCCATGAAATAATAAGATAGGTTTTTTTATTTTGTTAAAATTACTTATCGGCGATCTATTGATATAATCATCGTGATTTTTTATATAATTTCCTACCAAAGAATTTAAATAATCTTTTTCAAACCTATGAGTGTTGTAGTACATATCCTTCAAATCAATAACAGGATATTTACAAATCGCTGCTTTAAAAATAGACCCATATAATAAACAATTCAGAGCAGTAAACCCACCAGCACTATTACCAAAAATTACTACCTTATCACTATCAACTAAATTTGATTTAATTAATTCAAGAGCTAGTGCTTTACAATCATAAGAGTCAACAATCCCCCACTTATAATTCAACCTCTCCCTATATGCTTTGCCAAACCCTGATGATCCTCCATAATTAACTTCAGCAACAAAAAATCCCTTCGACGTCCAATATTGAACTTCAGAATTATATGATCCATCAAAAAATGAAGTTGGTCCACTATGTGCTCTAACAAGGAGCGGTGGCTTTCTAAAATTTTCGACAAGCGGCCTGTAAAGAAAAGAATGAGTAGATTGATCTTCAAAACCTTTAAACCAAAATGTTTCAGGTTTTGAACAATCTTTTTTATATTCAACAGATATTTGCTCAGTAAAATTTGATAAAAGTTTTTCTGCGAAATCAATTTCAAGTAAAATTCCCAAAAAATCAGATCCATAACCTTTTAAAAGAACTTTTTTCCGAAAAACACCGAAATCACTTATTGAGGTAAAAGGAGTGGAAAATTCTTTAACGAATTGAAGATCTTTATATTGTTCGACTATTAAATTATTTTCTTTTTTTGCTAGGCAAAATAAATTTTTTATAGTCCCTGAAAAAAATGTTATTCCGGAAACCCATTGTGGTGCTCCATATTCAATTAAATTTCTCTCTACTCTTTTCTTAATAAAAATATTCTCAATTTCACTAACATCTAAAAACAATAAGTTCCACCATCCAGAAGTATCTTCAGAACATACTAAAATTGTTTCACTTATCCAGTAGGGTTGAAAAAAAGAAACGTTTTTTTTTGCATTTATCAGCTTATTTGAGAATTTTTTTATTTTTTGTATCTCTCCATCTAAATCTACTTGTGCAAAAAACAGATCATTTCTCTCCCATGGCATGTAGGGAGAATCCCACTCTATCCAAGAAAGTAAAGTAGCAGAAGAATTAGAAGATAATTCGCCAGCGAAATTTTTAAATTTTTTTATTAGTTTAATATTTTGTTGAGTTTTTTTTAAATTTAAAGAAAATAAATAATCTCTATTATTAATTTCGCAAATACCATACAAAAAAAAATTTTCAGAAATGATAAATGAAGAATCGAAATTTCCATCAATTGATTTAGATAGTTGTCTAGGTTCTTGAACTGAATCAAGATATTTATTTTGACTTCTATAATTTAACGTTGCCTCTTTAAAAATTTGAAACCATACTGCCTTAGTAATCTGATCTATCCATAACAAATAAAAATTATTTTTAATATTTATACACTTATAAGATTTACCACCATATCCATGAAAATTA
The DNA here is from genome assembly GCA_902573335.1 of uncultured Synechococcaceae cyanobacterium. Lineage (GTDB taxonomy): Bacteria > Cyanobacteriota > Cyanobacteriia > PCC-6307 > Cyanobiaceae > Prochlorococcus_A. Next base: position 5,244 of record CACGJI010000038.1, read on the forward strand.
TTTTTAATATTATATTTTTTACTTGTTAATTTCTGAGGAAACGCTTCTTTATCATTAAATGGTCGTGCAAAAATTGCATTCTCATTTTGAACTTCACCAACAACGTCAATCCAAAAAATGGTGTCCCTAATGATAGTTAATTCCTTAAAAGCTTTTTTTTTAGATTCAGTTTGCCTAACTTTTAACTTATCATCATTACTCATTTTTAAAAACAATAAAGAAAGTAAATTAAAGTGCTAGTATTTTTATAGCTAAACTCTTAATTAAAAACTTTTTTTAACGTGGCAAACCATTTTTCACACCTTGCAAAAAAGTCAAGAACAAATGGAAGCTCAGAAAAAATTGCAAAAGAACAAACAGGTAAGCCATCTCTAGACATTTATAAACTTGGTGATGATGTTCTAAGACAAAATTCCAAAAGAATAACTAAGGTTGACGAATCGATTAGAAAACTTGCTAAAGAAATGCTTCAAAGCATGTATGCAGCTAAAGGAATTGGACTTGCTGCACCTCAAATTGGTATCAACAAAGAGCTTCTTGTCATAGATGTAAATTTTGAAGATTCAGCAGCAGAACCTCTAATATTAATCAATCCAGAAATTACAGACTTTGGAACAACCCTTAATTCATACGAAGAAGGCTGCTTGAGTATACCTGGCGTGTATTTGAATGTAGTAAGACCATCAACTATAAAATTAAAATTTAGAGATGAAATGGGAAGACCACGTAAAATGAAAGCAGATGGACTTCTGGCTAGGTGTATTCAACATGAGATGGATCACTTAAATGGAATATTATTTGTTGATAGAGTTACATCAAAAGATGACTTGAACAAAGAACTTATAAAGGAAGGGTTTAACGAAAAAGACGTAATTTCTATTAATTAATCTAATGACTGAAACTACAATATTTCAAAAAATAATTAATGAAGAAATACCCTGCGATAAGCTTTATGAAGACGAGTTTTGTATTGCTTTTAATGATATCCAAGCGCAAGCACCAGTTCATTTTTTAGTGATTCCAAAAAAGCCAATTATTAATTTATTAGATTGTATTGAGGAAGATGTAAATTTGTTAGGGCATTTACTTTTTGTTGGTAGCAAAATAGCTAAATCAAAAAATTTAACTAATTGGAGAACAGTAATTAATACTGGAGCAGAATCGGGACAAACAGTTTTTCATTTACATATTCATTTTTTATCTGGAAGAAAAATGAATTGGCCACCAGGTTAAAACTCTCGAAAGAAATGTTTATAGGTTATAAATAAGTAAAAACAAAATGAATACACCAGATACCTTAAATACTGAATCTAAAAATTTATTCAAATTAATACTAAAAAATTGGGAAGAGCTAGATGATTCACTCAAAACTAAGTTAATAAAAATTTGGAGAGTTATAACTTATAAATGGCAATTACAAATTTTATTTAATCTACCTTTTCTTTTATGGTGGGTATTAGACAAATCTTTTCCAAAAGTTCATAATTTTGATACAACAATTTTGAATTATTTAAATTTACCTGACTGGGCACTTTCATTTATTGGCTTTGGTCAATAGACTGCTAAAAGTTATAATTCACCTTATAAAACTAGTCGAGAAATGAATAAAGCAGTTAATAATAAATCCAAAAAACTGTACCAATTACAAAAACTAAGGAAGCTATCTCAGCCGTTTTTTCTTCCGATAGACCAATGTAATGGATTTCAATTCATATGGCTTTTGATTTCTCTTTTATTTTGTGTTGGTGGAGTAGTCCTTGTTGGTCTTACAGGAATAATCAGTTTTTTTGAAAGCTTTCAACCAATTTTTCTAGAAAAGTATTTTGGAGGTGTAGTAAGTACTGTCAATTCAATTTGGGCTGGTAACTGGGGATTATTTTTCTCTGCCTTATTTCTAATTGGATCAGGAAGCTTTTTTAGCTTAAGACGTCAATTAAAAAACCGTAGATGGTTACATTGGTTATTCCTTGCGATAATTGTATTAATGCTTTTAGCTGTAAACGGAATAAACGCAGGGATTGGATTCATTGCAAGAGATTTAACAAATGCTTTAGTAGAAAAACAAGAAGATGGGTTTTATCGGATATTGGGGATTTACGCTTGTTGTTTCGCTGTTGCTCTACCAATACGTGTTTCCCAAATATTTTTTACATATAAGTTAGGGATAATTTGGAGAGAATGGCTTTCAAAAAGTTTAGTAAAAGATTATATGACTAATAAAGCTTATTACCAATTAAATCCCAATGATGAAGAACAAACCGATGTAGATAATCCTGATCAAAGAATTACAGATGATACCCGAGCTTTTACGGGGCAAAGTCTCTCTTTCACATTGGGTATTTTTGATGCACTACTAACATTTTCACTTAATATTCTTATTTTATGGAGTATTAGTACAACACTTACTTTTTCTTTATTTGGTTACGCTGCATTTGCAACTTCTATCCTTTTAATTGCTGGAAAAAATCTCGTAAAGATTGACTTTGATCAACTCAGATATGAAGCAGATTTTCGATATGGTTTGGTACATATTAGAGATAATGCTGAATCAATAGCCTTTTACTCTGGGGAAAATCCTGAGCGAAGTGAAACTGAAAGACGCTTAGGAGAAGTGGTGAGAAACTTTAATTTACTAATTATATGGAGAGTAATAATAGACGTCATGAGAAGATCCATTAATTATGCTGGAAATTTCTTTCCATATCTAATAATGGCAATCCCTTACTTCAATGGTGATATTGATTATGGACGCTTTATTCAGGCAAGCTTTGCATTTGGAATGGTTGAAGGTTCGTTATTTTTCATTGTTAATCAAATTGAAGAACTTGCAAAATTTACTGCTGGTATTGGCAGATTAGAAGGATTCCAATCAAAAGTTGAATCCATTAGTCAAACCAACCCAACAAGCAATCAAAACGTTATTTCAGATTACCCCTCAATTCTTATTAATAATGCTGACCTTTGCCCACCAGGATCAAATAAAACGATAATTAAAAATTTAAATTTGAGCATCGACACTAATCAATCACTTTTGGTTGTCGGACCATCTGGGTGCGGAAAAACATCTTTACTAAGAATGATTAGTGGTTTATGGGAACCAGATCAGGGAGTAATTAAAAAACCAAAAATTGGGGAATTATTATTCATACCTCAAAAACCATATATGTTACTTGGTTCTTTAAGAGAACAATTATGTTATCCCACAGAAGTTAAGAAATTTAGTGATGAACATCTTACTTCTGTACTTTATGAAGTAAATTTAAAAACCTTAGTGGATCGGTATCCTAATCTTGATATCAAACAAGATTGGCCACGAATTCTTTCCCTAGGTGAGCAACAAAGATTGGCTTTTGCAAGACTCTTACTCAATTCTCCAAGATTCGCAGTACTTGATGAAGCAACAAGTGCTTTAGATATTAACACTGAAAAAAAACTATATAGTT
>CACGJI010000039.1 GCA_902573335.1 uncultured Synechococcaceae cyanobacterium
AATACAAGATGGAATGAGAATAAAATCTAAAGACATACATTTTGTTCAATCTATTTTCTATTTAGCAAATAAAAAAAAACATTGACATTAGTTTCTTTTCTTTAAGATATTTCAGTTGGTCAAAAATTATTTATTTTCTTGCTTTTAAAATTGAAAGAGCTTGCAGTATCCCAACGGCAAGCTCATGACGACTTAGTTAATTCAGATTTTCTGATTTAACCAGCTAAGCACTTCCTAAATGCTAAATCTATTCTACTAAGTAAAATTACTCATTGTGAGTATAAATGCTTATTTTTAGTGATTTACCTGTATTTTTGATAATAAAAGGTGATTTAATTAAAAAATTTGTGACTTGTAAATTTTTTTAAGCAGAAATGTCACATATTGAACCATACATACTCAGAGGTGAATCATTAAAGGCTTTTGGTTTACATAAGTTAATATTTATGTTACTTTAATTAACAATTATTATTTTTTTAATGACAAAATCAGGAGTTACTACTGAATCAGGTGGAAGACAGAATATGTTCCCATCAGAAACTAGACCATATATTGATGAAACTGTGTCTTACGATGGATATCCTCAAAATGCAGAAAAAGTAAACGGTAGATGGGCTATGGTTGGTTTCGTTGCATTATTAGGTGCTTATATAACAACAGGGCAGATCATTCCAGGAATTTTTTAATACCTAAATAACTGACTCTATAAACTTTTTGTTTAAGCTGTATTTTTTAATTGTTTTAAACGAAAAATTTTTAATTTAGATTTGAAAATAAGAAAAACCAAATAAAAGTTATGGCATTTAGGCTAAATATTATTCCTAGAAATATATAGGCGAACTTTTTGCCAATGAAGGCTGTCTCCGGTTCAAGCTTTACTCTCATTAAATCCTCGAATTATCTCGATAAAGATAGCATCAATTAACAAGTAAATTTAAATTTTAAAAAAGAAGAATAATCAAATTAATATTTCTTTTAAAATATCAATTAAGTAGAGTTTTTATAAAGATTTTTAGGTTACTATTTTTGTTGCAAGAAGGATTATTCAAACTTCAATTAATAATGACCATTTATTATCAAAAAAATCCATTAAAAAAAGCCTAACTTAATGTAAATTAGGCTTTTAAAAAAGATAAAAGATTAATTTAGATAAAACCAGGAATAATTTGACCTGTTGTTAAATATGCTCCAACTAGAGCAATAAAGCCTAACATTGCGAATCTACCGTTGAGCTTTTCAGCAACGATTTTTTCTTTTTCTATTATTTTTGGTTCGCTATTTTTCATTAGAACCAGCCAGGAATAATTTGACCTGTTGTGACGTATGCACCGACTGCTGCAACGAAACCTAACATAGCCGCCCAACCATTAAAACGTTCTGCTTCTGGAGTCATTTTTGTTTATGTAATTGTTAATAAATATAACATAATTATTTATTTATGTAAAGAAATTCAAAGGATTATTGCTAAATTTGTTAGAAAAATCCTAAAAATGCGACACTTATGTATCTAAATATACCCTATCGGTATTTTTGTTTTTATTCTGATTTTTTAAATTTAAAAAAAAAATAAGCTTTTCACCTTGTTTTTTTTAGAGGTATATCCTCATTTAAAGGTAATTTAATTTAATATAAAACCAGAGTCAGCTAGTAGGGATACAGGCTGACTCTTTTTTTGAAAAATTTTGATTTTTGATTAAAAGTAGTTTTTAGAATTCAAATAATTGCTATTAATAAATTAGATAAATATAAATTTATGTCATTCGCAACTTACTACATGCACTTAATTTTTGGAAGGATTCCTTCTCTAATGAGTTCTGATTTAATACTTTATATTTTGCCTGTTCTTACAATTTCAATATTATTTTTTAGCCTTAAAATAATGTTTTTCAAGACTCCTAAATTGAGAAAGGTTAAATAATCAAAGATTTTAGGATTATTATTTTTATTGAAACGCCCAATTTTTTTTAATTTTGGATAATAGACTTTTTTTTTCGGCAACTCAAAGAAATAGAGACTGCATTGGTGATGTATTATCCAGAATTATAAAAAAAGGTTCAGTATTAGAAATCGGGAGTGGCAGCGGTGAACATGGAGTAGTCTTTCAAAAACGTTTTCCTGGAATAATATGGCAAACAAGTGATCCAGATTTATTGCATAGAAAAAGTATAAGTTCTTGGATTGAGTATGAAGACCTAACTGAAAAAATGCCCCAGCCTCTTGAGATTGATGTAGAAAAAATTCCTTGGAAAATTCCATTGAGATTAGCTCATTCTTTGCAAGGAATAGTCTCTATAAATATGATTCATGTAGCACAGTGGTCTTGTACTGTAGCACTCTTTAGAGAGTCAGGAAAATTACTCAATAAGGGACAATTTTTGTTACTTTATGGGCCATTTAAAATTTGTAATACACATACAAGTAAAAGTAATTATTTTTTTGATAATTCGTTAAAAATGCAAAATGATCTTTGGGGTGTTAAAAATCTTGAGGAAGTTTGTGATGAGAGTAAAAAAAATGGTTTTTCTAAAGAGGATATTATTGAAATGCCTGCAAATAATTTTTCAATAATTTACAGAAAAGTTTCTTGATAAGGCAAATACAAATATCAATAATTGATTAAAATCATCATATTAGATGATCAACCTAATAGTTTTTTGCTCCATTCTTTATGCTTTTGATCTAAATCTGAAATTTTTTCACCTAAACTCAGCTGTCTTTCTAATAATTCAACTTTTGTAAGTGTTATTTTTTCCGAATAAAATTTAATAGGCTGCTTACCATGCAAATTGTCGCCACTCATAGGATTAAAAAATTTTTAATATTATCTAAGATGAAAAATTAGTTATTGCTAATTCTTTTATATTCTTTTCGGATTTGCGTAAATTAATGTGATAAAGAATTGATGCTTATTGTTTTTTTAATCCACCATTTTGTATGTAGATTGCCATATATATCTTCCTCTCTTGATGTCTGACTTAACAGCTACGCAATTGCAAGCAATATTCCATAGAGCTTTGTGTATTGGATCAGGATTAAAAAGATATGCTTTTTTAAAGGCTTTTTTAATTAAGACAGTTGCCTTTTTTGCATGATAATGAGGGATCGTTGGACATACATGATGAACGACATGGCTAGAACCTATATTATGGTGAAGAAAATTAAGGAATCTACCGTAAGGTCTGTCAATAGATAGAAATGCGCCTTTCATAAAGGAAAATTCCGTATTTGAAAGATGAGGTACATCTGAATCTGTATGATGAAGCCATGTATAAACTACTAGCCAACAATTAACCACTAATAAAGGAGCAAAATACATAGCAATTACTGGAAATAATCCATACTTGAAAACTAAATAAAAAATGCCCATTAATGTCAAACCTACGCCAATATCTGATATCCAAACTTTCTTGGCCCATATTGATGGCCATAATGCTTTAGAAAATGGTTTAATTGGCCAAAAATGATTTGAAGTCCCATATTTAACACCACCTGTACTCCCCGTAAGTAAATAAGCAGGCCAGCCAAATATTAGATGTAAAACAAGTTGAAGAATTCCATAATTTTTCTTACCTAAGGAATTTGAAAAATGTAATTCTTTTTCTCCTCCAACTTTTTCTGTAACTCCATTCCCTTTAATGACTAAAGGGACGTGAGTTTCTCCATTGGTTATATTATTTGTGAATCGATGATGAACTGCATGAGAACGCTGCCAAGAAAAATAAGGTACTAGAAGTAATGAATGTAGTAAATAACCAGTAATAGATTCCAATTGCTTGTTTTTAGAGAATGCTCCATGCCCACATTCATGGGCAATAACCCAGAATCCCATTGCAGTGGTGCCTGAAAGTAATGCATAAACAATCCAAATTGGGATCATTTTGGCGGTAAATGGAATAGATAACCCTATTGCAACTACTAATGCTTGAATTAAAGCTGATTGTAAAAGATACCTCAAAGAAGTTCTGGTATTGCACTTAAAGTAATGATCTGGGATTACGTCCTGAAATTCTTTTATGCTTGGAATATCTTTATCCTCTATTACAAGCGCTTGGCCTTTAAGGCCTGAAAATTTTATATTACTCAAATTTTTTTTGGTAAAGAATTTTGTTAAATAAAAGTGAATTTATATATTCTATTATCCATCACAGGATCTCATAATGAAAAGAATTTATTATTTTTTTTCGATAAAGTTTATACGATTTTAATTTCATCTTAAGTTAAAATTATTTTATTCTTTTATCACAATCTTTTTACTTATCTATTTAATTCTTTTTTATGATGATTATCTTAGCTTTTCTTTAAAGCTTAACTAATTTAAAGACCGCGTATATACCTCTTAGGTAAACCAGATTGTTTACGTGGCTTTACTAGTATAGGCAAAACAATAACTCCTACCGTAAAAAGACAGATTGGAGCAACTACCATCAATATAGATTCTAGAGACATGGATAATTTTGAATTTATTAATAAATAGCAAGATTTTTTTTTAAAGTCATGCGTATTTATATCTATTTTGTGAGAATAGTTTCAAAATTTTTATAAATTATTAAGTAAAAAAGAAAAAAAGCTTAAAAAAAAACAATTTTTTCAAAATTCATCCTATTTACTTAATCATTATTTAAAAGCGATTAGTTATGGATCAAGAAAAAAACTGGATGCTTATGACTTATTATTGTCCAACTCATGGTAATTCAGGATTAGTAAAACCGATTCAACTAACAAAAAAAGAAATTAGTAAAAAATTCTTAAAAAAAGGTAGGAGCTCTAAAAACTAAATTTTAAAATAAAAACATAGATTTTATGAAAATGTTCTAAATCTTGATTGAAATCTGATTAATTAAAATTGAAATCTTGCAAAAATCCCTTAAGCTGCTTTTTTATCAGCAGTATTGGTAATACATTGAAAAACATATCTTAATTTGTATCAGAATCGCATGTTAATTCACATTGATTAAGATCATGTGATGATATCTTTTCTAAAATTCTTAACATATCAATTTCCGAAAGCTCTCCATTAGAGTTCCATTTTAAAGTTGTTTTCCTTTGAGGTGAATTTTTTTTATTCATTTTGATCATCCCCCTTTAAATGAACTTCTAAACAACGAGTAATACATTCTTGATGACCATCCACAATACTGCATTCAGTAATACACTCGAAATATGAATTAATAGAATCTATTTCTGTATTCTGGTTAGTAGAAACAAATGAATCATTCATAATATTGTTGGATTTATTTGGAATAGAGTTATAGCACGAATTTATGTTCAATAATTTAATTTATTAAGTGAATTAGAAAAAATAAGTATTATTTACTAAATTCATTTTGATTTGGTTTACCTGCTAAAAAAGTAGTACTATTTGTCATTTAAAAGAGCAAATGAAACATTAATTTTGATAATTTATTATTAAATCTAGAAGGCAATCTTCTTAGAAAATCAGCATAAAGACTGATTTACTTTTCAGTAATTTCGTTAGATTATTAAGAAGTACACTTTTAGAATTTCAAATGAAATCAGTAATTAATTGGCTTTCGAAAATGTTAGAGAGTATGGCAAATGCTTTTATCCATCCTTTAAAGAATGACTTGCCTCCATCTATTGGTACTCATGCATATAGCAGTATTCCTGTAAAAAGAAAATTGAGAAGAAGGTTAAATTAGGTATTAATTTATTGGAATTAATTTTTCATTTTTATTATCCCAAATTATATATTTGAAGCAGTTTGAAAAATCGCTTAATTTTAAGAACTTTGATTGTTGGAGTAAATGAATGTTTGCTTTATGACAAGCTCTTAAGTTGTAATTTGGTATTCTCTCAGAGAGATGATGAATGCTGTGGAAGGATATGTCTGCTAAAAACCAATTTAGCCAATTAGGGATATCTAAATTGCTACTTCCTAAAATCGCTCCATCTATGAGATCCCAATTCTTTGTATTTTTAGCATATGCATTCTCATAGTTATGTTGTATGAAAAAAACACATATTAAAATTGCTGCTGATAAGGTTAATACAATGGAATAAAATGATAAGAAAAAAACTAACCCCAACCATTTACTCATAAAAATCCACCCTATTATAACTACTATGTTATTTATTATTAATTCACATAGTTCACTGAAGTTATCTCCATAATCAGAAAAAGGTGGTTTAACTCTTGAATTAATAGCTAGAAGTTGAGAAATTTCCCTTTTTTTTATTTTGTTAAAAGTCTCTTCTAATATATCTTTACTGAAATTAAAAATAATAAAAACAAGTCCTAATCGAGGTTTTAAAACTAAGTAAAAAAAACCTCCAGGGAAAAGCATCATCCAGTTTCGACTTACTTTATAAATTATTTGCTCTCTTTTTGTAAGGGATTCATAATCTTCAAGACTTAATACATCTATCGGCCCCTTATAAATTTCCCAATTTCCATTATTTCTATGATGAAATGCATGATCAATTGACCATGACTTCTGAGGAATACCATTAACCAAGCCAAGTAAAAATCCAAAGAAGCGGTTTAATTTCCGTTTTGTAAAAAGAGAATTATGACCGCAATCATGCATTAATGAGAATGTTCGAGATGAGAACAGAGTTAGAAGAACTATAAAAGGTACCAATAGAAATCCTTTAATCAATAATGAAAAAGTTTGATTAATTACTTGGTGGACGATTAACCAAATAGAAATTATTGGGAAGATGGTAGAAATAATTTGATAATAAGCTCTAATATTATTTCTTTTTAAAAATGGCTTTATTAAAAAATCACCTCTATTGACCTTAAGCATATTTCTCTTATTATTTCTGATACTAACAATTTTTAAAAAGTATTGATTATTTAATAAACAATAAAAAATTTAAAATTATTCTAAAGAATAAATTCTTTAGACATAGTTCTCAATTGATCTAGGTTTAATCTTTCTAAGTAATTTCTAAAGTCACTAAGATTCTTAGGAGAGTCAGAATTTTTGCTCTCGTAAAGAAGACTATTAGAAATTAACTCAATAAGATGATCTTTATCCATAACTCCTTATAGACCAAAATTCCTGTTTAAAAAATTAAGGTCTTGAATTCGAGATCATTAACTCAACTCTGTATAAGAGTAATTTTTATAAATTTTTTAAATCTTGTTCTATTTTTTCTAATCTTTCATTTAATTCTTTTTGTTCCTTAATTAAGAATTTTTTCTTTTCTGTACGCTCTTTGTTCAAAGGAGAATTGAAATATTTTTGGTAAGAGACAAAAAAACTGCTATTGCGACTGCGATGCCATGAGCACCAATTATTAAAATTGGAGACGAAGGAAAGTCATAGAATGGGATTGACAATGTACTTTATTTAATAAAAAATTCTAACTACCTCATAAACAAAAAAATGAGTAATAAATACTTATTCCTTACAAAGCTTTATAAGTAATAATGCTAGTTATTTTGTAAAAAATAAATAAGGTTTATCTTTAACTAAATTTTAAAAATAAGTAATTGTACAGCTGTCAAAGAATGAATAACTAATAATGATTAAACTAGTAAAAAAAAATTCATGAAGAAAATCATAAATAAAAAACATAATAAAAATGAACCTTGGTTTAAATGGTTAACGAGAGAACTTAATTCTTATGAAGCTTTTCAGGATTTCGAATCAGGAAAGAATCCACGAGATGTTGCAGAGGAATTTATTTCTAGAAATAGTATTGCTATTTCAGAAGTTTTCGAGAATTTTGATCAAGAAGATAAAGATACACTCGATCAGTTTCTTAAATTAACCGAATGCGAGATGCATGTCTTTAGGATTCTTGAAAAACAGATAGAGTTAAGAAACAAGATTAGATTTGTAGATTTTAAAAAAAGAAAAAAAATAAAGAGTTAATTTCTATATAAGTTTATTTTTTCCATTACCTGTCTTACCAAAGCCTAACCAGATGAACCACAAGAACCATCCGAAGATAGGTATTAAATTAATAAAGATCCATTTCCAATCTTTTCCAAAATCTTTGATTCTTCTAATATCAATAGCTATTTGAGGAATGATGCAGACTATTCCATAAGCATTGAAACCAAAAGTTTTTAAAAATATTGGGATAGTTAGGAAAGAAATTATAAGATTCGCTAGTTGAACTAACCACCAGTCCGTTCGAGATGTGAATCCTTTGAATTCTGTAGCTTTAATCCAAAACTCTTTATATGCGTTTATAAAGTCATTAAGCATAAATTAAAAATTCAAAGAATTGAACATTATCAATATTCATCTTCAATTTATCAAAATATTATTTATTTACTAAATAGGGTCAAATAAATTCATATCATTTGAATCTTGTTTTGGAATCTCATCTTGATTA
>CACGJI010000040.1 GCA_902573335.1 uncultured Synechococcaceae cyanobacterium
AAATATAATATTGGAAGCAGATTTGGGTTTTTTATTAATTCCATAAATCCTCTGATCAATTTCAGACCATCTCAAGGGATGTTTATAAATTGACCGTCCAATCATGACCCCATCAAAATCATTCAAGGCTTCTAATGATTCATCGATATTTGTTAAACCTCCATTGATTTCTATTAATAATTTTGGATTTGATTTTTTCAATTTTTTTACTACATCATAATTTAGTGGCGGTATGGTCCTATTTTGTTTTGGATTTAGACCTTTTAATATGGCTTTCCTTGCATGAACTGCAAATCTGTCTGCACCAGCATTTGCGATAATTCTTACAAAATTATTCAAATTAACGAAACTATCATCATTGTCTACACCGATTCTGTGTTTGATCGTAACCGGCAAGTTGCAATTATTTTTTAAGGATTCTATGCATTTTGCTACTTTTTCAGGTTCTTTCATAAGTGAAGCCCCAAAATTTCCAGAACATACCCTTGGACTCGGACAACCAACATTAAAGTTTATTTCGTCATAACCCCAATCCTGTGCCATTTGGGCTGCCTCTTTAAGGATTTTAGGATCGTCTCCACCAAACTGAATCGATATCGGGTGTTCTTCATCATTAAAATCAAGAAAATTTTCTTTTTTATTTGTATAAACTAAACTCTGGGCCACAATCATTTCTGTATACAATAGAGCTTCAGAACTTATTTTTCTCATTATCATTCTGAAGTGTTTATCAGTACAATCCATCATCGGAGCAATACTTAATTTATGAATATTTTTCATAGAATTAGGCTAAATGAAATTCATTACACTTTTGTGATCTAAATATATGAGTCAATTTCTATCAAGAAGAACTTTTATTCTAATTCCTACTATGTCATTCTTAAAAATAATCTTTAAGCCCATTCAAGTATTAGCATCTTCACTTGCTTCTAAAGAAGATTGGAATTTCTCAAAAGACGAATGGAAAGCTAGGCTTAGTCCTGAATCTTATTATATTTTGAGGGAGGAAGGAACTGAAAGAGCTTTTAGTAGTCAATTAAATAATGAGAAAAGAAAAGGGATTTTTCACTGTGCAGGATGCGATTTGCCGCTTTTTTCCTCAGATCAAAAGTTTGATAGTGGTACAGGATGGCCAAGTTTTTTTGATTCCATTCAAGGCTCAGTAGAAACAAAAGTTGATTTCAAGTTAATTGTACCTAGAACCGAATATCATTGTTCTAGATGCGGAGGTCATCAGGGACATGTCTTCAATGATGGACCACCTCCTACTGGCAAAAGATACTGCAATAATGGATTAGCATTAAAGTTTGTTCCTGACTAAATATTTGTGCGGCCTTCCGCAACTTGTTTTGTGCATCACTTTAATGGAGAATAGTTTTATTAAATGTTAGAAAAATGATTGAAAATCAATCAGACAACACTGATAATAAAGCAAATGATGATTCTTATCAGGATAATGCTCCTGAAGATATATCATCTACACAAAATTCAACTAGCGAAAATAATGAATTATCTTCTCAAAAAACAGAACAAATAAATACTGAAGAATTAAAAAATACTATTTCAAATAATGATGCAAGATTAGAACAATTAGAAAAAGAGCATGAAACATTAAAAAATCAATATGTAAGGATTTCAGCAGATTTTGATAATTTCAGAAAAAGGCAGTCTAGGGATCAGGACGATTTAAAAATCCAACTTGTTTCCAAGACTTTAACTGCCATACTTCCTATTGTTGACAATTTTGAGAGAGCAAGACAACAACTTAAACCAGAAAATGAGGAAGCTCAAGCTCTTCATAGAAGTTATCAAGGATTGTATAAACAACTAGTAGAAGTTTTAAAACAACAGGGTGTGTCACCCATGAGAGTTGTTGGTCAGCAATTTGATCCAAACTTGCATGAAGCTGTATTAAGAGAACCTAGTGAAGAGTTTGAAGAGGATTTTATTATTGAAGAATTGCAGCGAGGATATCATCTAGAAGGTAAGGTTTTGAGACATGCATTGGTTAAGGTTTCTATGGGACCTGGTAAACAAAATTCACAACAGGAAGTAGAAAAGGATACAGTTGAAGGGGATGTTAATTCAGAGGCAAATACTTCTGAAGATGTATAAATTCCAAATTCTTATTTGAGCATTATCTAATGGCTGATTTTTACCAAATACTTGGAGTTTCAAGAGATGCTGATGCGGATACCTTAAAAAGGGCTTATAGAAAATTAGCACGACAATACCATCCTGATGTTAATAAAGAACCTGGTGCGGAAGATAAATTTAAAGAAATTGGTAAGGCTTACGAAGCATTAGCTGATCCTGAAACTAGAGCAAGATATGACCAATTTGGAGAGGCTGGCATTGGAGGTGCAGCTGGAATGCCTGATATGGGAGATATGGGTGGCTTTGCAGATTTATTTGAAACTTTTTTTAATGGCTTTGGGGGGCAAAATCCACAAGGAGGAAGAACTCAAAGAAGAGGTCCTCAACAAGGAGATGATCTAAGGTATGACCTTAATGTTGACTTTAAAGATGCAATTTTTGGCCAACAAAGAGAAATTAAAATTCCTCATTTGGAGACATGTGAAGTCTGTAGGGGAACAGGAGCAAAACCAGGAACTGGCCCCAAAACTTGTTCAACATGTGGTGGAAGTGGACAAGTTAGAAGAGCTACAAGAACACCTTTTGGTAATTTCACACAAGTAGCTGAATGTCCTTCATGTAATGGGTCTGGCCAGATAATTGCCGATCCATGTGTAACTTGCGGCGGTAATGGCGTAAAGCAAGTCAGAAAAAAATTAAGAATTAATATTCCTGCAGGAGTTGATACTGGCACTAAATTAAGAGTTTCCGGTGAGGGAAATGTTGGTTTGAAAGGAGGTCCACCTGGAGATCTTTATGTTTTTATAAAGGTTAAGAATGATTCAAAACTTAAAAGAGATGGTGTAACTATTTACTCAGAAATAGCAGTGAGTTATTTACAGGCTATTTTAGGTGACACTGTAAAAATCACTACAGTTGATGGAGATGTTAATTTAAAAATTCCAAGTGGTACGCAGCCAAATACAACTCTTTCACTTGAGAATAAAGGGGTACCTAGACTTGGTAATCCGGTTGCGAGAGGAAATCATGAAGTCTTAATAAAAGTAAAATTACCAACTCGTATAACCGACGCAGAACGAGAGCTTTTAGAGGGTTTAGCTTCTCAATATTCAGATAAAAATATTAATTCCAGTAGTGGACTTTTTAGTAAATTATTTGGTAAAGAATCTTAATGACTTCCTTAAAGCATTTGGATCTTAAATCTGTTCCATGTCCTTTAAATGTCGTCAAAATTAAGTTGGCTCTGGAGAAGTTATCTAAAAATGAACAACTTATTGTTGAACTAGATAAAGGTGAACCAGAAGCAATGGTATTAAACAATTTACAAGAAATGGGATTTTTGTTTAAACAAATCAAAGAAAATGAAAAATTTATAAAAATAAAAATATTGCATGAAAACTAATAGTAAATATTTAGGTTTAGTTACGAAAAAATTTAATGATTTATTTTTAGTTGATTTAAAAAATCAAGAAAACTCTGGAAATAGCGAGAAATTTTTATGTACGGTTAAGAAGTCTATAAATTTCAAGGATCAATTAATTTATGTTGGAGACGAAGTGGCGATTGAAAAAATTGATTTTAAAAGTAAACGCGCAGTAATAACAAGTCTAAAAAAAAGAAAAAATCTTTTAGTTAGACCATCAGTTGCAAATATTTCTAACATATACGTTACTTTTTCCGTTGAAGAACCAGAGTTAAATTTATCTCAAGTTAATAGGTTTTTGATATCCGCAGAATCAATGGGAGTTGAAGTCTCATTAGTTTTGACAAAGTGTGATTTAATTTCTGATAAAAGAAGATCATATTTACTTGATAAATTTGAGGAATGGGGTTACCAAGTAATAACTTTAAATTTACAGAAATCAGATTGCTTTAAAAATTTATTAGCTGAGTTAAAGGAAAAAAGATGTTCAATTTTTATGGGTCCATCCGGAGTTGGCAAAACTACTTTGCTAAATATGATTATTCCAGGTCTTCAAAATAGTACTTCTCCAGTTTCCAATAAAATTAAGAGAGGAAAAAATACTACTCGAAATGTTGAGTTATTTTCTATGTCGAATCAAAGTTATATTGTGGATACTCCTGGTTTTAATATGCAACCTCTAGAGGTTGATATTAAGTTGTTACCAAATCTTTATTCAGAAATATATAAACAGGTAATCGAAGAGGGAATTAAGTGTAAATTTCGTAACTGCTTACATTTAAACGATGAGGGATGTAATTTAAATAAATCCTTCGAAAGATATCCTTTTTATAAAGAAATGATTGAGTCTTCTAAGAGTCACTATTATCAAAACCAGGAAGATTAAGATTTAATCCACCAGTTAAATCATTCATCCTTTCTTTCATAGTTGTAGTTGATAATTCATGAGCTTTTTGAATAGCTTGTAGAATGTTTTTCTCTATTTGTTCTTTATTTGCATTTAAGATATTTTCTTGTACTTCTACCTTTAAAGGCAGTTGGTTTCCACTTATCCAAACTTTTATCATCTCATCATCACTTTTGCCTTCAATCTCCATATTTTCAAGTTCATCTTGTAATTTTTGAGCATCTTGCTGAATTTGTTTAGCTTTTTTAAAAGCTTCCGTAAGTTGTCCAAAGTTAGGAAGTCCAAAACCCGCCATTTTGTAAAAACGTTTCTTTAGTTAGGATAGTCAAAACCAATCATTCTTACTTCCGGTTGCAAATAAATCCCTTTGTTTTGTAGTACTTTTTGTTGAATTACTGTTATTAATTCATAAATATCTTTTGAACTTGCTGAAGAAGTGTTAATTATAAAATTTGAATGCATTGTAGAAATTTCGGCACCTCCAATTTTAAATCCCTTTAAACCCATATCATCAATTAATTTTGCTGCATAATTATTTTCAGGATTTTTAAAAACACTACCAAAACTTGGTTGATGATATGGTTGTGTTTCTGTTTTTAATTTAAGGTTATTTTTGGTTGTTTGAATTAATTTTTCTAGATTTCCATTAGGTTCAAAATGTAATCTTGCACTAATAATTGTTAAATCATTTCTTTGAAAAGAGCTAAATCTATACTCAAAATTGATATCTTTTTTTTTAATTTCAAGTTTTTCATGAGTTTTATTATTAATAACTTTTACGGAAATAAGATTTTTTGCTAGCGATAAATTACCTGTGCCAGCATTCATATAAATTGCTCCTCCTAATGTTCCTGGAATTCCGACAGCCCATTCCCCTCCTTGTAATCTATTTTTAGCAAGAGAATTAGATAATGTTGGGAGCATTACACCTGCTTCCGCTTCAACAATTCCTGTATATGGCTCTATCTTTAGTAATTTCAATTTTTTTGTACAAACAACTAAGCCTTTTATGAAAATATTATTTATTAAAAGATTTGAACCTGCGCCAATTATTTGACATCTTTGTTTGTTTAAATTAGCCCATTTAATTAGATATGAAAGTTCTTCAACGCTTCTTGGCTCAGCAAAATATTCAGCCACTCCTCCCACTTTTATAGTTGTATAACTACTTAAATTAAAGTTTTCAGAAAATTTTTTTTTATTCATAAATTAGTTATTTATTTTAATCATTTTTTTCATTTAAAATTGACCATAAATTATGACAATCACCAGCTCCCATATTCAAAATTAAATCCCTTTTTTGAGTTAATTTGTAAAAATTCTTTGTAACTTCATAATAATTATTTATGTAACTAACATTTTTATTTTTTTTATAAATCAAATCAGTGATAATTTTCGAAGTAATTTTATCTTCGTTTCCTTCTCCTGCTCCATAAATACTGGTTACATAAATAACATCTGCTTTTGATAATTCTTCAGCGAATTCTTCAGTAAATTGCTTTACTCGAGTGTATCTATGAGGTTGAAATATAGCTATTAATCTACTTTTTTGAAATTCATTATTATGTTTTTGTTGAATCAATAATCTTCCTAATTTAATCGTCTCTTTTATTTCGTTTGGGTGATGTGCATAATCATCATATAAACTTCTTTCATCTATTTGGCCTCTAAATTCAAATCTTTTTTTTGGTAGTTTCAGATATTTTATATTTTTTTTAATTTCTATAAAATCTACTCCTATCATTCTTGAAGTTGCTATTGCTGCGGTAATATTAGATAGATTATGTAACCCTGGAATTGGAATATTTAAACTACTAATAAATTTTTCATTTTCATAATATTTTCCAATTGTATACTTTGAATTAATTTCAGTCGGAATAATTGCATAAGCTACGTTTTTAGCCGTAGTGTTTGACCACTTATAATTAGAATAAAAATTATTTCTTGAGGTTTCACAATCAAAATTAAATAGTAATTTTTTAGAGTTTTTAGCAAAACTTTTAAAAGAAGATATTACTTCACTTAAATTAGAAAAGTGATCACAATGATCAAAATCAATGTTATTGATTATTCCGATATCAGACTTATATTTGTTAATTGTACCATCAGATTCATCAACTTCAGCCACTAAGAATTTGGTATTGTCTAAATGACAATTAGAGTTGTAAATAGGAATTATTCCTCCAATTATTGAAGAAGAATTACGTGTACATAACTCAAGTATTGTAGATAGAAATGTACTGGTTGATGTTTTTCCGTGGCTGCCGGCTACCGCCAATGTAGTATAAGTGCGCATTAGCATTGCGAGTATCTCTGAACGATGTTTTATTGATAAATTTTTTTCTCTGCAGTACAAATATTCTTCATTTTCTGGCTTGATTGCGGAGCTTACAACAAAATTAATCAATTTGTTGGTAAATTTTGAAATAACAAATTCAATATTTTGTCGAATTTGAGAAGTAAAGATTACTGCACCTAATTTCTCTAATTTTTTAGTTTCATCGTTTTTAATTAAATCAGATCCTGAAACTGAACAACCTTTTTTAAGTAAACCTATTGCTAATGCTGACATCCCAATACCTCCAATCCCAATAAAATGAAAATGACTTTTCAACAGTAATTTTTTATCCAATGTTTATCTTTTACTTAAATCAAAATAACTTCTAGGTAAAATTTTGCTATTTTTTCTTAAAAAAAATGTTTTTTTTTCTTGAATTAATACAAAACTAGACTTATTTGCTTAATAAATCAAAAAAACCTTACGTTATTGCACAAAATTCAGTATGATCAGCAACTTAGGTTAATCATTTAGAAATTATTAGTTATGACTTTGCGTGTTGCAATTAACGGCTTTGGCAGAATTGGTCGAAACTTTATGCGTTGTTGGCTTAGTAGAGGGGCTTACACCAATATTGAAGTAGTTGGAATTAACGTTACCTCAGATCCTAAGACTAATGCTCATCTATTAAAGTATGACTCAGTTCTTGGTCAACTTGATGGTGTCGATATTCAATATACTGATGATACTTTTGTAATTAATAATAAGACAATTAAATGTTTCTCTGATAGAAACCCAATGAATCTCCCTTGGAAAGACTGGGGTGTAGATTTGGTTATTGAATCTACTGGAGTGTTTAATACAGATGTAGGTGCTAGTAAGCACTTAGAGGTAGGAGCAAAAAAAGTCATCTTGACTGCTCCTGGTAAAGGTGATGGCGTTGGTACTTATGTAGTGGGAGTTAATGCTGACACATATAAACATAAAGATTATGATATTTTGAGTAATGCTAGTTGTACAACGAACTGTTTAGCTCCAGTAGTTAAAGTTTTAGACCAAACTTTTGGGATTAACAAAGGTTTGATGACTACAATTCATAGTTATACAGGGGATCAAAGAATTTTAGATAATAGTCATAGAGATCTAAGAAGGGCTAGAGCCGCTGCTACAAACATCGTTCCTACTTCTACAGGAGCTGCAAAAGCAGTAGCTCTGGTATATCCAGAAATGAAAGGCAAATTAACAGGAATTGCAATGAGAGTTCCAACTCCTAACGTTTCAGCAGTAGATTTTGTTTTTGAATCTTCTAAATCTGTCACAGCTGAAGAAGTCAATAATGCTCTCAAGGAAGCATCTCTAAGCTCAATGAAAGGCATTATTAAGTATGGAGATGAACCATTAGTGTCAAGCGATTATGCAGGTACTAATGAATCATCAATTGTAGATAGTGACCTTACTATGTGTATCGGAGATAACCTTGTAAAGGTGCTTGCATGGTATGACAATGAGTGGGGTTATAGTCAGAGAGTTGTAGATTTAGCAGAGATTGTTGCAAAAAATTGGGAATAA
>CACGJI010000041.1 GCA_902573335.1 uncultured Synechococcaceae cyanobacterium
TTTGAAGATAAGTTTTCTTTATTTTCAATATGTTCTTCATTACCAATTAAAGCAACAGCTAATCTATGGCCATCTGTTGAAGCAGACTCTAAATAATTTGGTTTGAAAGTAAAATTGACACCTGTAAGTAGTTGCTTTGAATCATCATTACTACTGGCAAAAATGGTAGATTTTAAAGCCTTTAAAAAAGAACTAGGATCAATATTCAAAGAAGTACCTCTTTCCACAAATGGTAAATTAGGATATTCATCAGAAGGGATCCCTTTTAGATTAAAAGAACCTCTGTCACTTTTTATTAGGATATTATCTGAATTCTCGTCTACTTCTAGAGAAACAGGTGTTTCATTGGGTAGTTTGTTTACTATTTCGGATAAAAGTTTTGAAGGTATGGTAATAGCTCCACTATTTTTAACAGTTCCATCAAAGGAAGTTTGAATTCCTAAATTCAAATCAAATCCTGTGACGCTAATTTTATTAGTTCCTTCGTCAGCTGTTAAAAGTATGTTTGCAAGAATTGGATGCGTTGGCCTTGAAGCAACTGCCTTGCTTACTAGTTGTATAGCATTATTTAATTCATTTTGATTACAAATAATTTCCATCAGAATTTGGAACTTTTTACAAATACAATATACTTTTTTCGTAAATTAAATTCAATAAATTTATTTTTTACTCTTTTTCTAATATAAAAATAAATAATAAAATAAAAAACTTAGTAGCAGTAGTTCTTGTGGGAACTGTGGAATTCTTAAATTAAACAGCTTGTCTATTTAGTTTACTAACAAAAGAATATGTGTAAAAAATTTTTTATTTGTTGAATATTTTTTTCTCTTTTTGTAAATTTTAAATTTATTCAACAAATAGAATTTCTTGTTATGTAGTTTTCAACAAATGAGGTTTGTTTTTAATTGATTTCCACAGACACTATTTTTTTTGGATTTTAATATCCTAGGATTTTAGTTATATTTTTTAACGAAGGTTCAATATTTTTTTTAAAAATAGCATCGTTATTTTTTATAGCGCAATCAGGATCTTTCAAGCCATTGCCAGTCAGAACACAAACAATAGTCGATCCTTTCTGAATTCTATTTTTATTTTTAATCAGTCCAGCAACTGATGCTGCACTGGCAGGTTCACAAAAAACCCCCTCTTTGGCAAGGATTTTATAAGCATCGATTATTTCTTCATCTGTAACTGACTGAAAATCTCCTTTACTCTCCTTTCTTACTGTTTTTGCTTTTTCTCTATTTACAGGATTCCCAATTCTTATTGCAGTTGCAATTGTTTCTGGATCATGAACTACAATATTTTTTACTAATGGAGCAGAGCCTTCGGATTGAAAACCCATCATAATTGGTAATTTTAAATTTCTTTTTATTTTTGAATATTCTTTAAATCCCATCCAATAAGCAGTTATATTTCCTGCATTGCCCATTGGAATACAAAGCCAATCAGGAGCATGACCTAAGTCATCAATAATTTCAAAGGCTGCTGTTTTTTGTCCTTGTATTCGATATGGATTAACAGAATTAACAAGTTCTATAGGATGTTCTGAGGATAAATCTCTAACAATTTCAAGAGCCTTATCAAAGTTTCCATTTATAGATATTATCTCAGCGCCATACATTAATGCTTGCGCAAGCTTTCCTTGCGCAACAAATCCTTCGGGTATTAAAACATAAGGTTTTAATCCTCCTCTCGAAGCATATGCTGCTGCTGCTGCAGAGGTATTTCCAGTACTTGCACAAATAACTGCTTCACGGCCTTCTTCTTTTGCTTTGCTAATAGCCATAGTCATACCACGATCTTTAAAAGATCCTGTTGGATTAAGACCATCATATTTTAAAAAAACTTTTGTTCCATTTCCAATTAATTTGCTAATTGATTCGCTAAAAATAAGTGGTGTATTTCCTTCATTGAGAGAAATAATAGGTGTTTTCTTTGTAACTGGGAGATATTGTTTATAAGCTTCTATTAGACCTGGCCATCTTTTTTTTCTGTAATTAATGTGCAGTTTATTTTTGATTCTATTTAATAACACCATGGTTGTTTAATTTGTTTTGATTTTTTCTAGAGGAGAATTGGTGAAAAAGGTTAGTAATTCTGAAATTGATTCTACTTTATTCATAACTTTGCTCAAAGCGCTGACATCCAAAATTACAGTTTTAGTTGGATATCCTTCAAAAAATTTAATTAGATTTATTTTTCCATTCCCTATCTTAATTCCTTGAATTACGCCTGCTCTAAGGGCCAACATGCCTGTTCTTTCATCAGTTGCTCTGGTTGGGTGAATAATAGATGAAAGTCTTGTTAAAAAAACGTTTCCTATTTCAGAATATACTAGTTTGCTTGCAATGGTAATAGGAACTTCAAAATCTTTATTTAAAACTGTTCTAATTTCTTTATCGGGAGACCCGGTGGCTTTTAAAATTCTTTTTAATTTTCTTGTTGATTTACCTTCTTGAGCAAAAGTTTTTAAAGAATTTACTTTAATTGTTCGAGAAAATATGCTGTATGTGATTTTAATTTCTTCAGCAGAATTAGCTTTTGGAATATTAATAAATAATGGAGAAATTACTAAAATAAAAAATATTTTAGATATTAAAAATTTACTAAACTTCATTTAGATATTTGCACCAGCGGCAATCTTAACAAGTCTTACTACTCCTTTTTCAGTTACTTTTTTTGCAATTTTTATACCCATTTCTTTTGTATAGGGATCATTTATGAGTCTCGGAATCCTTTTTAGAAAAATGTCAATTGAATAGCCGGGTACTTTTTGTAAAATCTCTAAAAAGTTTCTAAATGGCTCTACATACATTATAAGGTCACTCAAGTTGTTATTTTCGTTAGTAGTATTTAATTTAATTGATTGTGGAAGATAGTTATTCAAACTTTTTAAAATTTTTAAACTAAGTAAATCTATCTGAACTGTTAAACCTTCAACTATCTCATTTCGAAGAAATCCTCCATTTGGAGAAAACAGAAGATTTATAACTTCATCTAAAAGTTTTTCTAAATCGAGATTTGTTTGTTTTGCAGCGTTAGAAAGGAGATCTTCTAAACGGTCCCATTTAAATTTTTTATTATCAAAAAGCATTTCTTTAAGGCTTTCCCTTAATTGCGGATCAGGGTCCTCCATCAATCTTCTTGCAAAATATGGATAAGCTGCTCCTAATATTTTGAAGTTAGGATCTACGCTTAAAGCTATTCCTTCTAATGTAAGTAATGACCTAATTATTAGTGCATAATATGGGGGTAGTTTGAAAGGGAATTTATACATAACACCAGACATATCGTCTGTAACACTCTTAAAATCCATTTTCGAAACTCCTTCTTCAACTGCGTTAATGAAAACATCTTGAAATGCTGGAACTATAGGCTCTAGATTAACTTCCTCTGATAAAAACCCTAATTTTACAAAATCTTGAGACAATTTATCAAAGTTTTTATTTACTAAATGTACTACTGCTTGAATTAATCCTGATCTAGATTCTCTGGAAACTTCACTCATCATTCCAAAATCTAGATAACATAATCTTCCATCTTCTAAGGCTAATAAATTACCTGGATGTGGGTCTGCATGAAAAAAACCATGTTCTAAAAGTTGTTCTAAACTGCATTGCACCCCTATCTCAATCATTTCATCAGGATTAATTCCTAATTTTTTTACGTTTTCTAAATTTGTTAATTTTGTACCGTCTATCCATTCCATTGCTAAAACTCTTCTTGAAGTTATTTCTTTATAAATTTTTGGTACGGCAATCATTTTGTTATGTTTATGCATATTTCTAAATTTTTCTGCATTTGCAGCTTCGTTTAGATAATCCATCTCTTCAAAAACTCTCTTACCTAATTCATCAATTAAAGCAACTAGATCACTTCTGATTAATCCGATGTTGTTTTTCAGCCAATAAGCAATATTTCTCACTATGTAAAGGTCTAAGGTTATTTGTTCTCTTAAACCTGGCCGTTGTACTTTTATTGCAACGATCTCTTCATTTTTTAATTTAGCTTTATGCACTTGTCCTAAAGACGCGGCGGAAATTGGTTCTTTATCAATTTCTAAAAAAATCTCATTTATTTTGTATCCTAAATCTTCCTCTATTAATTCCATAGCTTTATCACCATCAAACCCAGGGAGTTGATCTTGCAATTCAGATAATTCTTCTAAAAGAATCCCTGGGATTATATCTGGTCTTGTTGATAAAGCTTGGCCTGCCTTAACAAATGCAGGTCCAAGCTCTACTAACAAATTTGTTAATTCTTTCGCTCTAAATCTTGCTTGCGGCTCATTTTTTAATCTTCCAGTTAATTTATCCCATGCAACGGAGAAGATGTAAGCAAAAATAGGTATGAGTGTTTGCCAAAGTCTTTTTAAAAGTCTTTGAGGATTTTTTTTGTAAATTTTCGAAATTGTATCTGGATCATAATTTAAGAGTCCGGATATTTCAATAAAATCAGTAAAATCTTCTTTCATAACTTTATATATTTAAAACCTTTATTTTTTTAAAAAAGAAGTTAATTTTTTTATATGGAAGATTTATCATGTTAATACAACTAAAAATAGAAAATATTGCCTTAATAGAAATTATAGAAATTAATTTCGAAAAAGGTTTGAATATCATAACTGGGGATTCAGGTTCAGGAAAATCATTAATTTTGGATTCCCTAAATGCTTTATTTGGTGGAACTAATATACCTCTAAAACATTTAATACGTCCAGGAAAAGATTTTTGCACTATCGAGGCGATATTTTCTTCTTCTTCCCAAATTAATAATTGGTTAACTAGTAATGGTTTTGAAATAACTTCTTCAGAACTACAAATTAAGAGAAAATCATATAAAAAAAATAATAAAATTTTATCCAAATATAGCCTTAATAATTTATCAATTAATAGACAATCATTAGAAAAACTTGGACGATTTTTAATAGATTTTGCAGGTCAATCTGATACTTTTATCTTTGATTCTTTAGATAAGAGAAGATTAATTATTGATGACTTATGTTCCCAAGAATCAAGAGTTATTAGTGAAAGGATTAAAAGTACATGGGGAGAAACTAAAGTTTTAAAAGAATTAATGGATGAAAAAAAAGAATTTTCTAGGAATCAAGAAGAAAAAAACTTGGTAATTAAACATATGTTGAAGAGTTTAGAAGAAGCTGATTTAAATTCCAGTGAAGAAATTTTAGAATTAGAGTTATTAGAAAATAAACTTGTAAATAATCTCGAAATTAATAATTCAATTCAATCATCATTAAAAAACTTAAATAATTTCAGTCATGATGAACCGTCAGTAACTTTTTTGATAAATCAATCAATAAAGATTTTAAACAAAACAGCAGATTTCGATTTAAAAATTCAAAAATTTAGAGAGCAGTTACTTAATATCCATGCAGATGTTGAAGATTTAATTTTTGATTTAAACTCATATTTGCAAGACATAGAAAATTATGAATCTAATCTTCCAGAAATACAAAAAAGATTATTTTTTTTAAAAAACTTAGAGAGAACTTTTTCTTTGGATTTATCTCAATTAATTGAAAAGCGCGATCAATTAAAGACGTATTTTCAACAAAATGATCAAGGTAATGAGATTTGTAAGATTAAATCTCAAATTGAGAATTTACAAAGTAATTTAAATTCTTTATTTGTTATTCAATCTAATGAAAGAAAAAAAATTGCTAAAGATTTACAAAATTCAGTAATGTCTATTTTAAGTAATTTAGGTTTAGAAAATGCAAATTTTTCAATTCAATTTTCTGAATCTAAGCCTTCTGGCGATGGAATTGACGATATAAATTTTTTGTTTTCAGCTAATCCTGATCAGAAGCTTGCTCCATTATCAAATGTTATTTCTGGCGGAGAAATGTCAAGATTCTTGTTAGCTATTAAATCTAGTATTTCTAAAAAACCCAATACTTTCTTTTTAGATGAAATTGATAGTGGTTTAAGTGGTAAATCTTTATTTTCTTTGGTTGAGCTGATAAAAGAAATCTCAAAAAACCAGCAAGTTTTATGTATTACACATCAGCCTTTTTTAGCTGCGAGGGGATTAACTCATTTTAAAGTTAATAAAAATGTAATTAATGGAATAACTTATACTTCAATTGCAAAACTAACTACAAAAAATCAAAGAAAAAAAGAATTAATAGAACTTATAGGAGGAGGTTCTTGCGAAGTAAACGAATATGCTTCTAGACTGCTTGATCGTCCGGCTGCGTAAAATAAAAAAAATTCTACTATAATAGCTTTTTTAAACCATAAGTTAGATTTAAACATGGTTAATAAAGTTGATAGTAGTTTTGAAAAAGATAATTCAATTAATATTAGGGGAGCTCGTCAGCATAATTTAAAAAATGTTGATCTTTCTCTACCTAGAAATAAATTTATAGTTTTTACAGGTGTTAGTGGAAGTGGTAAAAGTTCTCTAGCCTTTGATACTATTTTTGCTGAAGGTCAAAGAAGATATGTTGAGAGTCTTTCGGCATACGCAAGGCAATTTTTGGGTCAAGTAGATAAACCAGATGTTGACAATATTGAAGGTTTATCACCTGCTATTTCAATTGATCAAAAATCTACAAGTCATAATCCTCGATCAACAGTTGGAACAGTAACAGAGATACAAGATTATTTAAGATTATTGTTTGGTCGTGCTGGTGAGCCGCATTGTCATCACTGCGGGATTCCAATTGCGCCTCAAACAATTGATGAAATGGTTGATCAAATTCTTCTTTTACCAGAAGGAACAAGGTACCAATTGTTGGCTCCTGTCGTAAGAGGTAAGAAAGGAACACATACAAAATTAATAAGTGGACTAGCTGCTGAAGGATTTGCTAGGGTACGAATAAACGGCGAGGTAAGAGAACTTGCCGATAGTATTGAATTAGATAAAAATCAAATTCATAATATTGAGGTAGTAGTTGATAGATTAATTGCAAGAGAAGGAATTCAAGAAAGATTAAATGATTCTCTACAAACTTGTCTCAAAAGAGGTGATGGCTTAGCAATAGTAGAAGTTGTTCCAAAA
>CACGJI010000042.1 GCA_902573335.1 uncultured Synechococcaceae cyanobacterium
GGCAAAAAGACACACAATTCCCAAAAAAAAAGAACATACTGATCCCAAACAAAAACGGAGAATTTAAAGTGGCTGATGAGATCATGATTAAAGATCAATTACTCTCACTTACCCTCAGACAATTACGTCAAAAAGCAAGTAAATTATCAGTTCCGCTATACAGTCGCAAAACAAAAGCTGTTTTAGTTGATTTAATATGCAAATATCAAGAAAAATCTACAGAAAAAACATACATTACTTCATCCCAGTCAAAATCTGAAGAAACTTTTGAGTCCAATCCCTCCAAAAGTAGTGAAGAAGTTAAAACAAATGTAGTATTCCTACCAAGAGATCCAGATTGGGCTTATGTTTTTTGGCAAATTTCTGATGCAGATCGAGAAAAAGCACAATCTTTGGGAGCCAATAAATTATGCTTACGATTATTTGATGCATCTGGTTCTGAAGGAAGCAATTTGAATCAAGGAACACTAAGGGAGATAGCAGTTGATAGTTATAGTACTGAGTGGTACTTGCCAATCCCACTTGCAGATAGAGACTATAAAGTTGAATTAGGTTATAAATATGGATTTAACTGGATGTCATTGGCATTTTCTTCTATAAGCCATGTTCCTGGCTCTCATCCTTCTGAGCAAATTCTTGATAAATTTGTACCTTTTAATTTAGATTCTACTTCTGAGTCAATCCCAGATATTTCAAATCCGGTTGTTTCAGAACAAAATGGTATGCATGAAAGGTTATACCAGGCAGCAACTAACATTCCTCTCAGAAGAAAAGTTGGTTCTGAAGAATTTATGGAAAATTTAAATTCAACAAACCTTAATGATAATCTTACAGACTCAGGTGCTGGTAAATGGTCATCAGGTTTAAATGACTCTGGAAGCGGAATTTCTAAAAATAGATCTTTTTGGCTCGTTGCTGATGCTGAATTAATTGTTTATGGAGCTACAGAGCCTTCTGCAAAACTGACAATAGGTGGAGAAGATGTGCCACTTGCTGCAGATGGTACTTTTAGAATTCAAGTGCCATTTAGAGATGGGACTCAAAAATATGATATTAAAGCTGTTGATGTATCTGGTGAGCAAGAAAAAAGTATATCAATGAAATTTGATAGAACTACACCTCTTGACGATACTAATGAAAAAGATAATGCTGAGACTGAATGGTTTTAATAAATTAAATTAATGCTGAAAAAAATTGTAGCTTTTACTCCATTGTTTGGGGCAATAATGTTTCCGCTAATAATTCCAATTACAATTTCTAAATTTGGCGTTAACTATGGAATTCTTTGTGCATTGTTAATTTCTTTATTCTGGTTTATCGCTATGTTAAGAACATCCGAAATGCCTCATTAATTTAGTTAGATTTTTGGAAGTTTTTTAAAAATATGACTCAATTTAATGAAATTAATATCAATTCTCCTTTTCTAGATCAAAAACCAGGCACTTCCGGGTTAAGAAAAAGTACTTTAAAGTTTCAGGAAGAACATTATTTAGAAATTTTTATTGAAGCAATCTTACAATCATTGGAACCTTTAAAAGGTTCAACATTAGTAGTTGGTGGTGATGGCAGATATGGCAATATTGAAGCAATAGAAAAAATTGTTCAAATATGCATTGCTCATAAAGTTCAAAAGGTCATTGTTCCAAAATACGGTTTGTTATCTACTCCTGCGACATCACATTTAATTAGGAAAGAAAATGCTATTGGTGGAATTATTCTTTCTGCAAGCCATAATCCTGGAGGGATTGATGGCGATTTTGGAGTGAAATTGAATATCTCTAATGGTGGCCCAGCCCCTGAGATAATTACTAATAAGATTTTCGAGGCATCACAATTACTAACTAGTTATAAAATTTGCAAAATTCAATTACCTAATTTTAGTGGATATGGAACTTATTCTTACGGTGAAACTACCTTAGAAATTATTGATGGATTAAAAGATTATTCTAATTTGATGGAGAAAATTTTTGATTTTGATCAAATTAGTGATTTTTTAAAAAAAGACTTCTCGTTAATCTTTGATGCAATGAACGCGGTTACAGGCCCATATGCAAAAAATATTTTTGTTGAAAAAATGGGTCTTCCATATGATTGTGTAATGAATAGTACCCCGTTAAAAGATTTTGGAGGTTTACATCCTGATCCTAATCTTACTTATGCATCCCACTTGGCTGATTTGTTATTAAATAAAAAATCTTATAGTTTTGGCGCTGCCTGCGATGGAGATGGAGATAGGAATATGATTTTAGGAAGTGGATGTTTTGTAAATCCTAGTGATAGCCTTGCAGTTATCACCGCTAATACAAAATGCGTTCCTGGTTATAAAGATGGTATTACAGGTGTGGCACGATCCATGCCAACCAGCTCAGCGGTTGATAATGTTGCTGGAGCATTAAATATACCTTGTTTCGAGACACCAACTGGCTGGAAGTTTTTTGGAAATCTTTTAGATTCTAATTTAATTACTTTATGTGGAGAAGAAAGTTTTGGAACAGGTAGTAATCATGTGAGAGAGAAAGATGGACTATGGGCAGTTTTGTATTGGTTACAAGTTTTAGCTGAGAAAAAATGTTCTGTAAGTGATTTGATGCAGAATCATTGGAAACAATTTGGTAGGAATTATTATTCAAGACATGATTATGAGGCAATTCCCTCAAATATTGCTAATCAAATCTTCGATAATCTAACTTCTATGCTCAAAAATTTAAAAGGAAATAGTTTTGCTGGCCATTTAGTTAAAGTTGCAGATAACTTTTCATATTTAGATCCCGTTGATAATTCCATAAGTGAAAATCAAGGTTTAAGATTAGTCCTTGATGATAATTCTCGAGTAATTGTGCGCCTTTCTGGAACTGGAACTAAGGGAGCAACATTAAGACTTTACTTTGAGAAATTTTTCAATCCTCAACAGAATCTTTCGTTAAATCCTCAGATCGCTTTGGAACCCCTAATAAATGATTTAGATGCTTTATTAAATATTTCAAAACTTACTCAAATGGAAACTCCTACAGTAATTACATAGAATTGAAAGTAATGATTTTTTGATTTTATTAATATGCATTCAGAAAATTTATTTACTAATTATTCTCAAATAGAAAATAATGCACCTTTGGCAGATAAATTAAGACCAAAGAGTTTGGAAGATTTTTTTGGTCAACAACCAATCCTGAATGAGAATTCGCTTTTAAGAAGTGCGATATTAAATGATAAGGTTAGTAATTTTATTTTTTCAGGCCCTCCTGGTGTTGGGAAAACCACTCTAATTGAAATTATTTCCTTTAATACGCGTTCCAAATTAATTAAGTTAAATGCAGTATTATCAAGTGTTAAAGAATTAAGAAATGAAATCGCTAATGCAAAAGATAGATTAATAAATTCAAAAAGAAAAACAATTTTATTTATTGATGAGGTTCATAGATTTACAGCAGTTCAGCAAGATGCTTTATTACCTTCAATAGAAAATGGAACTATAACTTTTATTGGTGCTACAACTGAAAACCCTTTCTTTGCTGTTAATAAAGCGCTTGTTAGCAGGTCTCGTATTTTTACATTACTTCCTTTGGCAGAAAATGATTTGCAGAAAATAATACAAAAAGTCATAACTCACTATTCAAAACATAAAGATTCAAAAAAGGTTTATTTAACTCAAGATGCTATAAGTCATTTAATTAAATTTTCTGGCGGCGATGCAAGAACATTAATCAATGCGCTAGAGATGGCTATAGAAACAACTGCAGAAAATGATGCTAAAGAAATCAAAATTAATCTCTCAATAGCAGAGGATGCTATGCAAAAGAAAAATATTATTTACGATAAAAATGGTCAAAATCATTATGATGTGATAAGTGCCTTTATCAAGTCCATAAGAGGTTCTGATCCAGATGCAACTTTATTCTGGCTTGCGAATATGTTGGAGGCTGGTGAAGATCCTAATTTTATTTTTAGAAGACTACTTATATCTGCCAGTGAAGATATTGGAATAGCTGATCCTAATGCGATAGTAGTTGTGCAATCTTGTTGTGATGCTTTTGATAGAGTTGGTTTTCCAGAAGGATTATATTTTTTAACGCAGGCTTCTTTATATTTAGCTATTTCTCCAAAAAGTAATAGTACGAAAAGTATTTTTAAAGCAATTGAAACAATCAAATCTACCAATGTTTTTAATGTTCCACTTCATTTAAAAAATAATTCTAATAGTTATGTCAATCCTCATAATTATCCAAGTAATTGGGTCTCACAAGAATATCTTCCTAAATCTTTAAGAGGTTTAAAAATATGGGAACCAAATAATAATGGATGGGAAAAAACTCAATATGAAGCACTGCTTAGAAGAAAAGAAAACTAAAAATTTTTCGAACAACAAATAATCTCAGGATTAAAAGAAGTTTTTTCTTCGTAGGCTAGAGCGATAGTCCAATTATGGAAGTTAATCTGTGAATAATTTAAATGTATGTTTTTCTTCTCATGAATTAACTGTTTTGGCTTTTCAAAAAATTGCCAATGGTTTATGTCTTTAGCTAATTTCCCATGATCCCATTTTATAGCTGCTTCAACAGCACACCATTGATTTAATATCCTATGTTTTGTCAAATTATTATTGTGAATTGATTTATTGGTATGAAAAAAATATTTTTCTGCAAATTTTAAATAGTTAAAATCTCTGTCTATTCTCTCAATATCAATCCCTATTTTGCTTTTATGCCAGACTATAGTAATGGCATCTTTACAATGACTTAAACTTATATTTCCCATGCCTGAGGGTAAACTTGGAGGTTCTCCAGGATGAGCATTAATAGGAATCTCTAGGGGGTCTAAATCAAAAAGTGTTGAAAGTGATTGTCGTAAGTAAGCTCTTGTTTCTAAAAAAATCTTTGATCTTGAAATTGATAGATTTTTTGCAGTTTTAATTTCTTCTACCGTTGCGACATCTTGTACACCTTTAATCTCATAAAACCAAATTTTTGGTATTTTATATTCATACTTATTTAATAATTTCAATGGCTCTTAAGGTTGGCGACAAAGCACCAGAATTTAAATTAAAAGATTCTTTTGAGAAAGAAGTTTCTCTTAGTGATTTTAAAGGTAAAAGAATAATACTATATTTTTATCCAAAAGATAATACTCCAGGATGTACTAAAGAAGCATGCAATTTTAAAGAGAATTGGGATTTACTCCAAAAAAATAATATTGTTGTGCTTGGTATTAGCAAAGATAATGCATCCTCTCATCAGAAGTTTGTAGAAAAATTTAATTTACCTTTTATTCTTTTAACTGATCCTGAACCTTTTAAAGTTTCTTCTGATTACGATAGCTATGGACTTAAGAAATTCATGGGAAAAGAATATATGGGAATGATGAGAAATACTTTTTTGATTGATACTGATGGTAACATCGAAAAAATTTTCTTAAAGGTAAAAGCAGCAATAATGGCTGATCATATAATTGCAGACCTTGGGTTAAGTTAATTTTTTTATGGACAGGTGGTGAATAATCATCCCCTCCATAACTAAATTAGGAGCATTGATAATATTTTCTTTTTTAGTTTTTAGAGATTTTGTGAGTAATTGAGAGTCTCCTCCACAGATTATTAATATATCCTTTTCGGGATTAAATAAACTATTAATCACGCCAGTAAGAGAGTTGATTACTCCTTTTAAGATTGCTTCTTCTGTATTAATTAAAAAATCTTTGATCGGAATATCATATTTTTTGGGAACTTTAAGATTTTTTGTATTTTGTTCCATTGATTTTAATTGTGTTAGAAAACCTGGAAGAAGTTGACCTCCAATAATAGATCCATTTGAATTCAATTTTGTTATTGATAATATTGTTCCAAAATCTGCAATTAGCAAATCTTTTTTGAAAGGGTTTTCAGTAATCTTTAAAGCGGCAATACAGGCAAGAGCTCTATCAACTCCAAAATAATCAGGAAGATTTGATAATTGGATATCTTTGTTTTTTATTTCATTTTCTTTTTTCAGTAAAAAATTTGGCAGTTTTCCTACAGAAGCCCAAATTAATTGATCAAGATCTATATTTTCGGGAACTTTTTGCTCTTTTTTGGTATGGAAGAATTTAGATTGATTTTTAGAATATTTAGCCCAATGAAGCCTACTATTGCCTACTAATAGAAAATTTATATCTGAGACCATTGTTCTATGATCAATTTAATTATTAGTATGTATTCCACACTCTTGTTTAATCCCCCCAAATCTTGTATCTCTACCTTTTGTTTCAATACCATCTGGACTGCTTGAATGCCAATCTCCTATAGAAGAATAACCTTTGATAAAAAGCGGATGGGCAGGTAAATTATTCTCTTCCATATAATAAAAAATATCTTTATTTGTCCAATTTAATAAAGGTCTTAAAGAGAGTCTTTGACGAATTAAGTCTATGAATTTCATTTTGTTTCTATTTTCTGTTTGCCTGGATCTAACACCGCTTGCCCAGCAGAAAATATCATATTTTTCTAGACCATTTTCTAAAGGTTTTATCTTTCTCAATTCATGATACTTATCTAAATCACTCTCTTTTTTTGTTTCCCAAAGTTTTCCGTATTTGGCCTCCATTCTTGCTGGAGATAATTCACTTTGCAGAACTTCAACTTCTAAGGATAAATTATCAATAAGCTTTTCAGCGTAATGGTATGTTTCTGGAGGAAGGTAACCTGTATCTATCCAAAATATTTTGATTTTTTTTTGTAGAGATAATTTACTGACCATATCTAAAAGGACTGATGACTGTATACCAAAACTTGTTGTAATAGCAAATTGATTATCAAACTTTTCATAACCCCATGTAAGCATTTCTTGAGGTTTCATATCTACAAGCTCTTGATTATATTTCCTCAAGTTAGTTTGAATATCTTTGTGGATTT
>CACGJI010000043.1 GCA_902573335.1 uncultured Synechococcaceae cyanobacterium
AGTTTTGATAAAAATATTGTTGATAAACAGGTTGATAAAATTTTCGAAACTGGAAGACAATTTGTTGATGGAGTATCTGGTGCTAGGCCAGGAAAAAGAAGGAACTCAGATTTTCAAGGAATTACAAGTAAGAGTGTTAAAAAAGTAGGAAGATGGGTATCTGAAAAAGTTGATTTATTTTTTGATGAAGATAATGACGATTGGAATGATGAGAATTTTTACGATGATAACAGCAATATTAAGACATTTTCCAGAGAATCAAATTCTTATGAATCTGCTAAACAGCACTCAAAAAGACCTTTAGAAGCAATATCTTTAAGGCAACCAAAAAAATTACAGACAACTGAGCAAAAAAAATTACCTTATGTGAAAGAGAGTGATGACGCAGATTGGCCAGATGAAATCGATTTCAAAGTTGAAAGATGGCAAAGAGCTTCAGAAAAAGAGAATAATACTTCGAGAGATCAATCAAACCAACAAGTTCAATCAAAATCGAGAAATCTTCCCAGATCAAGAAGAAGAAGAGTATAAGTTCGTAAATTCTTTAATTCCTGAATAGCCTAATAAACTTTCTAAATGTGGATTGAATACTTCTCTAATAATTGTTAGGGGTTTTTTGTCTCGAAAAAATCTATAATTTCTTGACCAGAATGGACCTTTAAAACAAAATTGATCCTCTAACCAATTTGAATTAACAAGTGAAATTCGATCAACTTCTCTAAATAATTCTGATCTGTCTTGCGTTAAATTTTTCCAAATTGGTTCTTCTTTGGCTTTTAGATTTTCACTCACTTGTTCTGCATTCCACCAACTTTCAGCCCATGCTAAGTATTCATTATTGTTTTTAATCCATACTTGTCTTCTAATTAAAGGGCCATTTAATTGATTCAATTCTTGCGGACCCTCTTTACTGAATAGAGGATCTAATTGCATTGAAATCAATTTAATTTTTGTTTCTTGATTAGTTAATAGTTGTAGATGTCTAGTGGGACTTCCATCTCCAAGCAGCATTAATTTCCATGGACCAGATATTTTGGGGAGTGAATTTTTTACTAAAAAAGTAGAGGCTTTTCCTTCCCATAATATTTTTGGGGATTTAAAAAGTTTATTATTCAGTGCTCTGTCAGATTGCTTCTATGATGATAACTTTTTTTCAGCAAAAATATTTGACTTTTCTTTTCTTATTTCTTTTATTTTTAGCCAAACAAGTAATGCAGTTAAATCAGCTTTGCTAACCCCAGGAATTTTTGAGGCATCACCAAAATTTTTTGGCTTTATCTTATTCAAATTTTCTCTAGCTTCTAAAGATAATGTATCTATCTTTTCATAATTTATTTCTTGAGGCAGAGATTTACAGCTTTGACGATTTATTTGTTCTATGTTATTTTTTTGTCTTTTGAGGTAACCCTCATATTTAATATCTATTTCGACACCTTCTTGTATTGAAGAAGCCAGATTTTTTTTAGTTAAATCATATTTAATTAGATCTGAATAATGAAAGTTTGGTCTTTTTAAGAGTTCTTTCAAAGTTGTTGAGCCTTTAATTTTGGATCCCGTGTCTAATTCTATTTTTTTGGCTATTTCATCGGTATTTTTTAAACGGGTGTTTTTTAATCTTAATTTCTCTTCTTCGAGGACTTTCATTTTTTGTTGATAGGCCGACCATCTTTTTTCATCAATCAGTCCTATTTGATAACCTAATGGGGTTAATCTCCTATCTGCATTATCTCCTCTAAGAGTTAATCTATATTCACTCCTACTAGTAAGAACTCTGTATGGTTCTTTGAGATCTTTAGTAATTAAATCATTGATCATTGTTCCTATATAACTGCTTTCTCTAGTGAAGATTATTGGATCTTTTTTGTTTAGTTTTCTTGTCGCATTGACTCCTGCAACTAATCCTTGTGCTGCTGCTTCTTCATAACCAGTAGTTCCATTAATTTGTCCAGCGCTATATAAATATTCTATTGCTTTCGTTTCGAGTGATGTTTGGAGTTGTGTTGCAGGTATATAGTCATACTCGACAGCATATGCTGGTCGCAACATTTTACATTCACTTAATCCAGGTAAGGTTCTTAAAAGTTCTAATTGAATATTTTCTGGCAAACCTGTAGAGAATCCTTGAACATATATTTCAGGAGTATTAATTCCTTCTGGTTCTAAGAAAATTTGATGTGATTCTTTATCAGCGAATTTAACGATTTTATCTTCAATTGATGGACAATATCTTGGTCCTTTACTATCAATAAAACCTCCGTAAATGGGTGTTAAATGTAAATTGTCTCGAATTAGTTGATGAGTTTTAGAAGTTGTTCTTGTGATATGACAACTAACTTGGGGCATATTATTTTTGATATCTGGGTCAAATGAAA
Source organism: uncultured Synechococcaceae cyanobacterium (assembly GCA_902573335.1). Taxonomy (GTDB): domain Bacteria; phylum Cyanobacteriota; class Cyanobacteriia; order PCC-6307; family Cyanobiaceae; genus Prochlorococcus_A. Next base: position 2,373 of record CACGJI010000043.1, read on the forward strand.
AATATTTATCTGCTGCAGTACTAGGTTGAATATCTAATTCATCAAAACTGATACTTCTTTGATCAACTCTTGCTGGAGTGCCTGTTTTTAAACGTTCTGTTTTGATACCGATTTCGTGCAAATTTTGAGTAAGACCTTGTGCTGCTTGTTCGCCCGACCTACCAGCTGACATTGATTTATTGCCTATCCATATTTTGCCTTCTAAAAAAGTACCAGCTGTGATGATAACTGATTTCGCTGAATAATAACTACCAAAGAATGTTTTTACACCCTTTATTCTTTTTTTTATAATTTTTTTTGAGTTCAATCCAATTTCTTCAGTTTTTGCAATATCTAGTTCAGTAATCATTGCTTCTTTCAAAGATAAATTATCTGTATTTTGTAGTATTTCGATCATTTTTTTGGAGTATTCTCTTTTATCTGTTTGTGCTCTTAATGCCCATACAGCTGGCCCTCTGCTCGCATTTAATATTCTTTTTTGGATCGCTGTCTCATCAGCTAATTTTCCAATAATGCCTCCTAATGCATCAACTTCATGCACCAATTGACTTTTTGCTGGTCCCCCAACTGCAGGGTTGCAAGGTTGCCAAGCAATCCTATCTAAATTGATTGTGAATAAGGCTGTAGAAAAACCTAGTTTTGCTGTTGTTATAGCTGCTTCACATCCCGCATGCCCTCCTCCAATGACGATAATGTCAAAAGATTCATTTGTTGATTGATGATCTTGCATTATTAGGATCTATTTAATTAGCTAAATTTCTAAATCTCGTGAATTGAGGTTCAAATAATAATTTTACAGTTCCTACGGGTCCATTTCTATGTTTAGTGACAATGATCTCTGTAATTCCCCTATCTTCAGTCTCTGGATTATAGTATTCGTCTCTGTAAATCATTAACACTAAATCTGCGTCTTGTTCAATTGATCCTGATTCTCTGAGATCGCTTAACATTGGTCTTTTATTTGTTCTAGATTCTACTCCTCTACTAAGCTGAGATAAAGCTACTACTGGTACTTTTAATTCTCTAGCCATGCTTTTAAGACCTCTTGTTATTCGCGAAAGTTCTTGCACTCTATTATCAGGGGTTGATCCTTCCATTAACTGGAGATAATCAATCACAATTAATCCTAATTCTTTTTTTTGTTCAGCTATTAATCTTCTGCAAAGAGATCTCATCTCTAAAACACTTAAGTTAGGTTTGTCGTCTATAAATATTGGTAATTGACCTAATGAGTTGATACCTTCTCCAAGTAAAGGCCATTCATCTTGCTGTAATCTTCCTGTTCTTAGCCTACCACTCTCGATTCCAACTTCCATAGAAAGTAATCTATATGTCAACTGTTCTTTACTCATTTCAAGGCTAAATACACACACAGGTAAATCTTGAGATTGTGCAACATTTTTAGCCAGATTAAGAACTATTGAAGTTTTCCCCATTGAAGGTCTTCCAGCAACAATTATTAAATCACTTCTTTGAAAACCTTGAGTCATTGCATCAAGATCGTAAAAATTTACAGGAATTCCAGCTACTGAGGTACCTAATGATCTGGACTCTATTTCATTGAAAGTACTTGTAAGGATTTCAGCTGCTTGAGTCAGACCTTTTGAAGGTTTTTCTTGACTGATTTCAAATATTTTTTGCTCTGCTTTATCTAGAACTTCATTAGTATCTTGAGTTTGATCAAAACCTAGTTGAACCACTTCATTTCCAGATCTAATAAGTTGCCTTCTCATGAATTTGTCGTTAATTAAATTAGCAACTTGTTCTATGGAAGCTGTAGAGGAAACATTTTCAACTAGTTCTACCAGTTTGCTGTTCCCTCCAATTTTTTCTAGTGATCCATTATCTGCTAACCAAGCACTCATTGATGTTAAATCAGTTGGTTTACCCTGGGTATGCAACATTAATGCTGTCCTATAAATCTCTTGATGGGCATTTATATAAAAAGCTTCAGGTTTAATTAAGTCTGCAATTCTTCCGATCGCGTCTGGATCAAGAAGTATGCCACCAAGAACAGCTTCCTCTGCTTGAACGTTTTGAGGAGGTACTAAACCAGAATTTTCACTATTAAAATCCTTTTTAAAATTTTTATTTTGCCCATTATTTGGAAACGGTACGGAAACCATATCTTTAATTGATTAGATATATACTCTGGCTACTTTTCAAAATAATGCAACAAATTGATTAACTTGTTACTTCAATATTTACTTCTGCATTTACTTCTGGATGTAGTTTTATTTTTGTAGTATAGGAGCCTAAATTGTGAATATCAGGAACAGTAATGTTTCTTCTATCAATTTCTTTTTTAGTTGCCGCTTCTATTGCTTCGGCAACATCCCCATTGGTAACCGTTCCAAAAAGGACACCATCTTCTCCAACCTGTTTTTTGATAGTGAACCTACCTATTGTAGATAATGCAGTTTGGAAATCTAAAGCTTCTTGCTTTAATTTATCAGCAGCGATTTTTTCTTTTTCTTTCTTCCTTTCAATTTGTTGAAGGACTGCTGGTGTTACATTCATTGCCTTGCCATAAGGTAATAGAAAATTTCTTGCGTATCCAGGTGCTACTTCAACTAGATCTCCTTCTTTACCTAGCGATGCGATAGATTCAGTTAATGCGACTTGTACTCTTTTAGCCATGAAAATATTGAACAATATAGTTAATAATAAGACCTAGAGGGTAACTTTACTTTTTTTGCAAGACCAAATCTCGCAAGAATCTTAATATGTTCCCATGTTATATCTATCTGACCTCTAAATAATCCTTGTTTTGCCGAATTGGGAAATGCATGATGATTATTATGCCAACCTTCTCCAAATGTTAATGCAGCAACCCACGCATTGTTTTTGGATGAATCACCACTTTCAAATGGTGCTTTACCCCAACAATGCGTCGCGGAGTTTACTAGCCAAGTTATGTGATAAACAACCACAAGCCTTAATGGAATTCCCCAAAGGACTAGAGCCCATCCTCCAACTCCTAATTTTTGACCTATTGCGTACAAAGAAAGTCCAATAGGAATTTGTAGGAATAAAAAATATTTATTTAGAAATCTATAGTATGGATCTTTGATTAAATCTGCACTTAGTTTTGGAACAGCTTTTAGTGCTTCAACGTCTTTAAACATCCAACCCATATGACTCCACCAAAACCCCTTTTTACTATTGTGATGATCTACTTCAGTATCTGAAAAAGAGTGGTGATGCCTATGTAAACCTACCCAATCTATTGGTCCATGCTGGCAACTTATAGCTCCACAGGTAGCAAAAAATCTTTCTAACCATCTTGGAACGATGAACGATCTGTGTGATAACAATCTGTGATATCCAAGAGTAACTCCTAAACAAGCAGTTACCCAGTAAAAAAATAATAATGAAGTAACTGCAGGGAGATTCCAAAATTTTGGTTGTATAGCTACAAGAGAAAGAATATGAATTACAACCATGAAGACTATTGTTCCCCAAGTTTTATGTAGTCTTGGAGGATATCTTTTTGAATGACTGGAAGGTTCCAGTAATTTTTCTGAGAGTTCTATAACTTTTTCAGCTGGAACAGGTTTTTTTAATTTTGCTGTTTCTTGGAAAATTACTGAATTCATGATATTGAAATACTATTTTCAAAATTACCGATATGTAATATTATCATACTATACTATTGATAAGTTTAATTATCTGTGAGTCTCGGATATCGCGATAAATTATCTAGAGGTCGAAGAGCTATGGCTCATTTGATACACCTCTGGCATGAAAGAAATGGATGGTCGCATAGAGTTTTGCCATTACTTTCTGAAGTTCTTGATTTAGGTAAAGTTCATAATTCGCAAATTTCTAATCTTAGGAATGGGAAATTATCTTCTCCAGGTCCTGAAGTATTTCTTGCTTTAGCTCAAGTTAATACGATTCTTGATCAAGGCATTGAAAAAATCAGGGATCGTTTTGAAAGTGATTACCCAGAGTTATGGAAATCTTTAGAAGAGTCTGCATTACCCCTAAAAAATGATGCTGGTAATCCATTATCGGCCGGGGAGTTATTCGAGATATTTTCAGGATTAAAATCTCTACCTTCATCTTTTGACTGGTACATAGAAGATGAAGAAGCTTCTGCTTTAAGTGATGCTCTTTCAGTGCATTTTTGTCAGAATAAGGCGTGGAGATCATGTAAAATTCAGGTAATGGCAGCCTATGCTGTAAATAAATCTGCCCGTAGAGAACGTTTTGCTGAGGTAATAGCAGGAATTAAAGATTATACGGCAGAAGAATTAGATGGAGAACTTCTTGATTTATATGAGGCTTCAAAAAAACTTTCTTATTTTAAGGGTAGGGGACCTAATGCTTTCCTCGCAGAATTAAGAAATTTAGCTTCTAAAAATAACATGAATTTTCATAATAAATGACGATAAATAATAACTTAAAACTGGCTGAAAACGCTGTTTTTTCTGTCGAAGAGAGTTTAAGTAAAGTTTTCCAAGAAAGGTCCAATCAGGTTTTCCAGAAATT
>CACGJI010000044.1 GCA_902573335.1 uncultured Synechococcaceae cyanobacterium
ATGTTAGAAATTATGTTATTACAGACTTAATAGCTCGATTCCAAAGGTTTAAGGGTAAATCTGTCTTACATCCAATGGGTTGGGACGCTTTTGGTTTGCCTGCTGAAAATGCTGCTATTGAAAGAGGAATTAGTCCAAGTGTCTGGACTAAAAAAAATATTTCTCATATGAAGTCACAATTAAAGCTTTTGGGACTATCAGTTGATTGGGATAGGGAATTTGCAACATGTGATGAAAATTATTATATTTGGACTCAATATCTATTTTTAGAGTTATACAAGTCAGGTCTTGTATATCAAAAGGAATCAGAAGTTAATTGGGATCCTATAGATAATACAGTCCTAGCGAATGAACAAGTTGACTCAGAGGGTAAATCTTGGAGATCTGGGGCAGTAGTTGAAAAAAAATTATTAAAGCAATGGTTTTTAAGAATTACAAATTATGCTGAGGAGTTATTGAAGGATTTAGAAAAATTAGATAACTGGCCAGAAAGAGTAAAAATAATGCAAGATAATTGGATTGGAAAGTCAATTGGTGCAAATATTAATTTCAATATCAATACCAATCCAGAAAAGAAAATCACTGTATTTACAACAAGGCCAGATACTTTATTTGGAGTTACTTATTTAGCAATTTCTGTAAATCATTCATTAATTAAAAAAATTACTGATCAAGAAACCATACAAGATATAGAAAATCTTAAACAATATTTGAAAGATAATAAAAATAATGAAATTGAAAAAATTGGAATAAAAACTAGCTTAATAGCAATAAATCCAGTTAATTCTGAACCTATACCTATTTGGGTGGCTACTTATGTTCTTGATGAATACGGTACAGGCGCTGTTATGGGTGTACCTGCTCATGATTTGAGGGATTTTGAGTTTGCTAAGAAAAACAATATAGATATTAAACAGGTAATAGTAAAGGATAAAAGTGAACAAAGTAATGAGCTTGATAATGCTTATGTAGAAAATGGATATCTAATTAATTCATATCAATACAATGGTTTAGCAAATACTATTGCAAAATTAAAAATTGCAGAGGAGGGAGTAAATAATGGATGGGCCGAAAATAAAATTCAATATCGTTTAAGAGATTGGTTAATATCTAGACAAAGATATTGGGGATGTCCGATACCCATCGTTAATTGCAAAAAATGTGGAGCTGTTCCTTTAAACCAATCGGATTTGCCTGTTTCATTACCAAAAGATATAGAAATCTCCGCTAACAAGATTAATGCTTTAGGTAATAATAATAATTGGATAAATACAACATGTCCAAAATGTGGAATAGCAGCAAGAAAAGAAACTGATACTATGGACACTTTCATGTGTTCATCTTGGTATTTTTTAAGATACCCATCTTCAAAATGTTCAACTAAGCCATTTGAAAAGAATGAAATTAATAAGTGGTTACCTGTAGATCAATATGTTGGAGGTGTAGAGCATGCAATATTGCATTTGTTATATGCAAGATTTTTCACTAAAGCTTTGCGAGATAATGAACTATTTGATATTGATGAACCTTTCAAAAAACTATTAACGCAAGGAATGGTTCAGTCCGCAGCCTACAAAAACAATAAAACTGGTAAATATGTTTCACCTTCCGATATTACTGACCTATCAAATCCTACAGATCCAATTGACAATTCTAAACTCGAAGTTCTATTCGAGAAGATGTCTAAGTCTAAATATAATGGAATAGACCCTGAATCAGTAATTAAAAAATATGGAGCAGATACAGCAAGAATGTTTATATTATTTAAAGCACCACCAGAAAAAGATTTGGAATGGGGAGATACAGATGTTGAAGGACAATTTAGATTTTTAAGTAGGATTTGGAAGCTTTATATAAATTGTGCAAAAGATATAAATAGTAAATCTAATTCCTATCCAGATAAAGAAAAAAGTTTAATAAAGTCAATGAATATTGCTATAAAAGAAATTTCAAATGACATATTAAATAACCAATTTAATACTGCGATTTCAGAACTAATGAAGTTTTATAATTCATTATCAAATTCCATTAATGACATAAATAATAATTTAAAAATTGATGCTTTAAAAACATTTTGTATTTTGTTGGCTCCATTTGCACCTCATATTGCAGAAGAAATATGGCATCTTATAGGATTTAAAAAATCTGTACATTTAGAACACTGGCCTTCCTTTAATGCCGAGGCACTAAAGGAAGATTCATATGAACTAGTAATACAAGTGAATGGAAAAGTTCGAGACAAAGTAAATATTAATAATGAAATGAGTGAAGATCAAATTAAAGAATTGACTCTTAAAAGACCTAACATATTAAAATGGACTCAAGATAAGGAAATAAGAAAAATAATTATTGTTAAAGGAAAAATAATGAATATTGTTGTTTAAGAATTTATTTTTTTAATAAGTAATGAATTTGGATTTGACCAATCGCCCTTAACTAAATAATTATCATTACCGAAACACATTTCACGGAGTATAAAAAATATAGGTTCACTAACTGAATTATCAAATAATGATGTTAAGTCATTTATAGAATATTCTCCACCTTCATCTAATAAATTACTTACTTTTTGTTGATACTCAATAATATTTGCAGCTGCTTTCTTTCCAGCTTCAACTCCAGGTTGATCATATGCATTTATATTTACCAATTCAGCGTAGAAGGATACAGCCCTTTCAAATAAAGCGATTAAGGCACCTAGTGAAAAACAATTTAACTTTTCTAACGTAATAGTGATACTTTGTCTGTTTTCACTAGAGAGTGCTGATCTGGTTCCTTGCAAAAAACCAGAAAGATATTCTTTAGGATTCTCTTTTTCATAAAATATATTAGTAGATGGAGAATCTAATAATTCAATAAAAATACAAAAGAAATTATCAATACCATCTCTTAGTTGCTGAACATAAGCATGCTGATCTGTAGATCCTTTATTACCAAAAACGGAAATACCTTGATTAACTACTTGACCATTCCTATTAAATTTCTTTCCTAATGATTCCATTACTAATTGCTGAAGATATTTACTAAAAACCTGTAACCTATCTCTATAAGGTAATACGACCATATCTCTCTTTCCAATACCATCCCCAGTTAAATACCATGCGGATGATAATAGTGCTGCTGGATTATTTTTAAAATCACTTATACGTGTGGCTTCATCCATTAATGATGCACCTCTGATAAATTCAGAGATATTTTCATTAATAAGAGCTAATGGAAGTAATCCAACAGAGCTTGTAATACTAGTTCTTCCACCAACCCAATCTTGCAAATTAAATATTTTTAACCAATTTTCAGAAGTAGCTTTTTTAAATAACTTACTACCTTTCATAGTTATAGCTATAGCATTAGAATTCCATTCAAGAGAATTGTTTTCGCAGTGACTTTTAATAATTTCCATAGCAATTCTAGGTTCAGGCGTGCCACCTGATTTGCTTACTACTACAAATAATGTTGTTGATAATTTTTCAGATAACTCTTCTAACTTTTCGCTAATTAAAAAAGGATCAACATTATCGATATAAGAAAAATTTAAGCCTTTAGAACACTTCTGCAGTGACTCTGTAATAAGTAATGGTCCTAATCCACTTCCACCAATTCCTATCCATAGAACATCAGTATACTGCTGATTATTCTTATTCTTAATATCCCCATTTAAAATTTGTTTTCCAAATTCAGAGATTGAATTAATATCTGCTCTAATTTCTTCTCCTATTTTTGAAGAGGGTGAAATTGATGGATTTCTAAGCCAATAATGACCAACTTGTCTATTTTCATCAATATTTGAGATTGCACCATTTTCTAATTCTTTTATTGATGAAAAAACATCTTTAAATTTATCTTTTAAATTTTTTATCTCTTTACTTGTGAAATTAATTTTGCTTATGTCTAACCAAATATTTAATTTTTTATCAAACCAAAGATAATTACAAAATTTATCCCAAGAGTTTAAATCTCCATTCATTTTATATATTTGTTTCTTTTATTTATTATTCAATTATATCTATACGAATAGTACATAGATTTGAATCATTTAAATTTGTTTAAATTATTATCTTCAAATAAATATGTTTTTGAATATAAACAATTAAAAATGAGGGTTTTTTTTATTTCATATGAATTTATCATTGGATAAAATAAAAAAATTTTGGATAGATCATTTAATTACATAATTTCGCCTGAGATATCTGAATTTAGAAGATTTTCCCCAAAATTAAAAATAGGTGTACTTGCTTCTGGTAAAGGAACAAACTTTCAGGAATTAATTAATCTCTCAGAAAAAGGAGAATTAGATATAGATATAAAAGTTCTAATAACTAACAAAAATGAAGCCGGTTGTATAAAAAGAGCTGAAAGTAAAAAAATACCTCACAAAATTATAAGAGGAAAAGACTTTCTGCAAAAAGAGGCATTTGAATTAGAAATTGTAAATACTTTAATTCATTACGATGTTGAACTTGTGGTTATGGCAGGCTGGATGAAAATTGTTACTCCATTTTTTATTAATAAATTTAAGAATAAGATAATAAATATTCACCCTTCATTACTTCCCGCATATAAAGGTGGTTCTGCGATAAAGGACTCTATATCAAATGGTTCAAAAATAACTGGTTGTTCTGTACATTTTGTAGAAGAGGAGGTAGATAGTGGATCATTGATAATGCAAGCTGCATTGTCAATTAGAGATGATGATGATATTGAATCACTTTCCAAAAGGATACAAATGCTTGAGCATAAAATTTTACCTCACTCAATCTCTCAAGCTGGGTTTTTGATAAGAAGTAATTTTATGGAAAATTATTAGTTAAATCAAGACCTTCATCCATTGAAAATCCACTCATAATATTTAAATTTTGAATTGCTTGCCCAGTCTGACCTTTTAACAAATTATCAATTGCAGATAAAATAATAATCCTTCCATTTCGAATATCAACTTTAACAGAAAGGAAAATTTGGTTTGTATTCTTAACCCATTTTGTTGAAGGGTATGTATCTACAGGTAATACTTTAATATTTTTGAAATTTCTGTAAAAATTATCCAAAAGAATTCTGCAATCATCAGAGGTTAATCCTGGATCTCTTAATCTCCCATATATAGTCGAATGCATACCCCTTGAAATTGGAACCAAATGAGGTGTAAAAAGCAATTCAATTTTATTTCCAGAAATTATAGATGCTACTTGCTCGATCTCTGAGGTATGTCTATGGTTTATCAATCCATATGCTGATAAGCCTTCACCACATTCTGATAAGAGTAGCTTTTGGTTTGGTTCTCGACCTCCTCCAGAGGTTCCGCTTTTAGAATCAATCACTATTCCTTCATTTTCAATAATTCCTTGCGATAGATAAGGAACTAATGGAATAAGAGCAGATGTTGGATAGCATCCTGGACAGGCAATTAATCTTCCTTTTGAAATGGCTTCCTTATTTATTTCAGGAAGACCGTAGACTGCCTCTTTACATAAATCATCATCATTCCTTTTATAAATAGCAGCTTCTTTGGAATATACATTTTCCCATTCATCTAAAGACTTATATCTGTAATCAGCAGACAAATCAATAACTTTAAGTCCTCGATCTAATAATTTCCTTGTCAAGGTTGAAGATAAGCCATTTGGTAAGCAAAGCAAAGCAACATCTGCATTTTTTGAAATATTATCTACGGAAATTTCTTCTATATAAGGATCATTATCTAGATAAATAAAAGGAAAATTATCATTCCACTTTGATCCAGATGTTTTATTACCTCCTAAAAATGAAATTTTGTATTTTTTAATTTTCTTTAAGAGATTTACCGCTTGAATACCGCCGTAACCAGTAGCACCTACTATTGCAACATTCATTTCTTTGAATTGGCAGACTTTGAGATAGGATTATAAAGTGTTGAATTTAAGGTAACTAAAACACTATTTTTCTATATTGATAGGAATAATGAAAGAAACAAGTCCCAAATCAAATAATGGAACAATTTTGGATATAAATGAATCTTTTAAAATTGAATTTGATCCTATCAGCGATGCGTTAGCAGCGATAAGAAATGGTGAATGCATAATTGTTGTAGATGATGAAAGAAGAGAAAATGAAGGAGATTTAATATGTGCTGCTCAGTTTGCAACTCCACAACAAATTAATTTTATGGCTACTGAGGGACGTGGTCTTATATGCCTAGCAATGCAAGGTGAAAAACTTGATTCATTAGATTTACCATTAATGGTAGATAGAAATACAGATGAAAATCAAACAGCTTTTACAGTATCAATTGATGCTGGACCTGAACATAATGTTACTACTGGAATTTCCGCTGAAGATAGGGCAAAAACAATACAAGTTGCTATAAACCCAAATACAAAACCCAATGATTTAAGGAGGCCAGGACATATTTTTCCATTAAGAGCAAAAAAAGGTGGAGTATTAAAAAGAGCAGGTCATACCGAAGCTGCTGTAGATATTGCCGCAATGTCAGGTCTTTATCCAGCTGGAGTTATTTGTGAAATACAAAATCCTGACGGTTCTATGTCAAGACTTCCTCAACTTAAAGAGTATGCAAAACAGTGGGGAATGAAATTAATATCAATAGCTGATTTAATAAGTTATCGGTTTCAAACTGAAAGATTTGTATTTAGAAAATCTGATGCTATTCTTCCTAGTATTTTTGGTAATTTCAAAGCTTATGGA
>CACGJI010000045.1 GCA_902573335.1 uncultured Synechococcaceae cyanobacterium
ATGATTGAGACGCTTTGCGTCATAAAAGTGGAAAGAGAAGTTCTCTATCCGTATCATCAACAACATAATCTGCAAAGCGGCAATTAAACCATACTTAAACTGTGCGGGTGGCCGAACCCATTTAACGAATCTACCCATTAAGTGGTAGTATTTTCGGATCATGAGCTGTTTAAATCAGCTATTCATCACCAATCAATAAAAAATGGTAGCAACTCCATCAACTTCTTCACAAACAAAAGGCGTAGTGCGTCAGGTAATTGGTCCAGTTCTAGATGTAGAATTCCCAGCTGGGAAATTGCCCAAAATATTAAATGCCTTAAGAATTGAAGCTAAAAATCCAGCTGGACAAGATATAGCGCTCACTGCAGAAGTTCAACAGCTCCTGGGTGACCATAGAGTAAGAGCAGTGGCAATGAGTGGCACAGACGGCCTTGTAAGAGGCATGGAGGCAATCGACACAGGAGCACCAATATCTGTACCTGTGGGAGAAGCAACTTTAGGAAGAATATTTAATGTTTTAGGAGAACCAGTAGATGAACAAGGTCCAGTAAATACTAAAGATACTGCTCCAATTCATAGAGCTGCGCCGAAGTTAACTGACCTAGAAACTAAGCCAAAAGTTTTTGAAACTGGTATTAAAGTTATCGACCTTTTGGCTCCTTACAGACAAGGTGGAAAAGTTGGATTATTCGGAGGTGCTGGTGTTGGAAAGACAGTTCTTATTCAAGAATTGATTAATAACATCGCAAAGGAGCATGGTGGAGTTTCTGTTTTTGGCGGTGTAGGAGAAAGAACTAGAGAAGGGAACGATTTATATGAAGAATTTAAAGAATCTGGAGTTATCAATGCAGATGATTTAACTCAATCAAAAGTTGCCTTATGTTTTGGACAGATGAATGAGCCACCTGGTGCAAGAATGAGAGTAGGCTTATCAGCACTTACAATGGCCGAACACTTTAGAGATGTGAATAAACAAGACGTCTTACTTTTTGTTGATAACATTTTTAGATTCGTTCAAGCTGGTTCTGAAGTATCTGCATTACTTGGAAGAATGCCATCAGCTGTTGGATACCAACCGACTTTGGGAACTGATGTTGGTGAATTGCAAGAAAGAATTACATCTACATTAGAAGGGTCAATAACATCTATCCAGGCTGTTTACGTACCTGCTGATGACCTAACAGACCCTGCTCCAGCTACAACCTTTGCCCATTTAGATGCTACTACCGTGCTTGCTAGAGCTCTTGCAGCTAAAGGAATTTATCCAGCAGTTGATCCATTAGACTCAACAAGCACTATGCTACAACCATCAGTTGTTGGCGATGAGCACTACAAAACAGCCAGAGCTGTCCAATCAACTTTACAAAGATACAAAGAACTTCAAGATATTATCGCAATTCTTGGTTTAGATGAGCTTTCTGAAGAAGATAGATTAACAGTCGACAGGGCTAGAAAAATTGAAAAATTCCTCTCACAGCCTTTCTTTGTAGCAGAAATATTTACAGGAATGTCTGGTAAATATGTAAAATTAGAAGATACCATAGCTGGTTTCAATATGATTTTATCAGGTGAATTGGATGATTTACCAGAACAGGCATTTTACTTAGTTGGTAATATTGATGAAGTTAAAGCAAAGGCTGAAAAAATAAAATCAGAAAAATAAATATTTAAATATATTATTTAACCTTCAATAATTTTAAATTAATGGCAATTTCTCTAAAAGTTTTAGCTCCTAATAAAAATGTTTATCAAGGCGAAGCTGAAGAAGTAATACTTCCTAGTACTACTGGTCAACTTGGTATACTACCAGGACATATCTCTTTAGTTACTGCTATAGATATTGGTGTTTTAAGGCTAAGAATGAATTCCCAGTGGCAATCAATAGCTCTTATGGGAGGCTTCGCTGAAATTGAATCAGATGAAGTTATAGTTTTAGTAAATAATGCTGAAATTGGTTCTGAAATTAATGTTCAAAATGCTGAACAAGATCTTAAAGAAGCAAAATTAACAATTAGCAAATTTTCTGAAAATGAAAAAAATCCAGAGAGAATTAAAGCCTTGAAAGAGGTTTCAAAGGCTGAGGCTAGGATTCAAGCTGCAAATACCTAAAATTTAAGCAGTTCCACAAAAAGTTACTTCAGGAAACTTCAATTTGGCTTCTTCTAATTTTTTTGTTTTACCTTCTTCTTGCCAATAATTTATAACTTCAGTAGCTTTATTCAAAATCTCTACTCTTTCATTATCTGTAATCCAACCTTTATTCTCAAGTTCACTTTTTAATTTTTCCCAAGCATCATCTCTTGGCCAAAAATAATAAGCGGTAAGAGGGCTTGGGCCTCCACCTACTATTTGATCCACTGCTAAAGCCACATTATCAGGTAACCACAATACTTTAATTATGAACCTTCCTTCATCAGGCTTAGGGGTATAACCAGTAGGTACCCCATCTTCATCAATTGTTGCAGCTGCTAATACAGCTGTGGCACCCATCATTCCAGAATTAGGAGAAGAATTTTTAGAATTTGGGGCATTACTGTTTTTTTCCTTTTTTTCTGTTGAATTTTGATTTAACTTATCTGATGAGGTCATTCACTTATTTATGTTTAATAAATAATTTATCAGTTTATGGTCACATTTTGATTGATTTATTCGAAATTTCTTGATTTTAGTTATTGATTACTTTTAAACAGGATTTTTATTTATCATGAGATACTTCATAAAAATCATAAATAGTAGCTTCCAATGAATCCCAAAGATCTTTGGGGATATCGTTTTCTTCTGCGAACATGCCAAGCTGGCTAGCTAAGCCTCTCGCTTGAGAGAGTTTTGAATCATATGAATCGGACTTATTCATTTTTGAAATTTAAACTTAATAAAAAATAAATGTATTAACTAGATAAGTCAAATTTTAAAATTCTAAATCAGAAATTTCTTTTTTTGCAGCAATACTCAAAACTTCTGGGTTTGAATCTTTAACTAGGATGTCATCTTCTATTCTTATCCCTATGCCTTTCCATTTCTCATCTATAGGGGGTTGTCCTTCAGGGACTGGGATCCTATCACTTATATAGATCCCAGGTTCTACCGTAAGAATCATTCCATTTTGTAATGGCACTAAATAGTCCCCCATTCTGTATGCTCCAACATCATGAACATCTAAGCCGAGCCAATGTCCAGTTCTATGCATGTAAAGATGTTTATAAGATTGATTCTCAATTATCTCCTCAGTACTGCCGAACAATAAACCAATTTCTCTTAATCCTTCTATAAGAGTTGTTAAGGCAACATTATGTACAGCACTAGAATTCGATCCCTTTACAGCGCTTTTAATTGCATTTTTCTGCGCACTCAATACAATTTCATAGATAACTTTTTGCTCATAAGAAAATTTACCACCTATTGGAATAGTTCTTGTTATGTCTCCATTGTAATAATCAATTAGTGAGCAACCAGCATCCACCAATAATAAATCTTCCTTCTTCAAGGGTGAGTTATTTGAAGTGTAATGCAAAATACAGGCATTATCTCCTGATGCAACAATTGAATTATAAGCTGGGCCTCTCGCCCCTTTTTCTAAAAAGAATCCCTCTATAAGACCCTGAATTTGTCTTTCATTTTTCTTTGATGAAATAGATTCTCTAACTAATTCATGAGCTTCGGCTGAAATTTGTATAGCTTCTCTCATTCTCTTTATTTCAAATTCACTTTTAATTAATCTCAACTCATTTAAATAAATTTCTGGAGATTTTATAGAATTTGCACCAATACCTAATCTTGAGCGATTTTCAAGTTGTTGTGAAAACACCTCTAATACTATTTTCTCAACTAATGGATACTTACCAATTGAAAAAACAAGTTCATCAGAACCATTTAAATAATCTGGAAGTAAATCTCTTAGTTCATTGATTGAATGAGCCTTATCAGCTTTAAACTCTTTTTCAGCCCCTTCTAAACCCCATCTAAAGCCATGCCAAACTTCACTGATAACATCTTTAGGAGCAACAAACATTATAAATCTCTCTCCCTTTGGTTTATGGGATAAGAAAAGAGCGATTGCATCTGGCTCATCAAAACCAGTTAAATACCAAAAATTACTATCTTGTCTAAAAGGATATTCGCAATCTGCATGATGTTTTACAAGATTAGCTCCTGGGATGATCGCAGCTTTTCCATTCAATTTTTCTAAGAAAATTTCTCTTCTTTCTTCAAATACTTTATGATTGGGATTAAACATAAATTGTGTATTGGCGTGTTTTTAAAAAAAATGGAAGAATGAATTAAAACAGATTTTGTATTAATTCTATTTTAATGGAAACAAGTGTATACGGTTTAATTTTACTTATTTTTATTATCTTAATTGGGTCAGCATGTTGTTCGGGAGTAGAAGCGGCTTTTTTAGCTGTAAATTCAATTAGAATTTTAGAAATAGCATCAAGACAGAAGCCTAAAAGTTCTGCGAATCAACTCCTTAAACTTAGAAAACACTTAGGGAGAACTTTAACTGTAATTACAATTACAAATAATGGGTTTAACATAATTGGAAGTCTTCTTTTAGGGGTATACGGTGCATTAGTAATAAATAGTAGATATGGCTTAACCTTGTTTTCAATTGCTTTTTATGTACTTGTTGTCTTAGTTGGAGAAGTGCTCCCCAAAGCTCTTGGTACAAAATTTTCAATACAAATTGCTTTATTATCCGTTCCAATCCTGAGAATACTAAATACCCTAATGAGGCCATTCTTAATATTAATAGAGCAAATATTTCCAGTTATTACTGCAGAAAATGAAATTTCAACTGATGAAGAAGAAATTAGACAAATGGCAAAAATTGGAAGTCAGAAAGGTCTAATAGAAGATGATGAGGCAGCAATGATATTTAAGGTTTTTCAATTAAATGATTTAAAAGCTAAAGATTTAATGATTCCTAGGGTTTCAGCACCTTGTCTAGATGGCTCTTCTAATCTTGATGAAATTTCAGAATTTATAATGTCAGATAACTCACCCTGGTGGGTAATTTTAGGAGATAAAGTTGACAAAATACAAGGGGTCGTAAAACGTGAGAAAATGCTAGCGAATTTAATTAATGGAGGAAACAAAAAATTGTTATCAGACATTTGCGAGCCTGTTGACTACATTCCCGAAATGATTAAAGCAGATCAATTATTAACAAGATTTGACAAGGATCATAAAGGAGTGAAAGTAGTAGTAGATGAATATGGGGGATTTGTGGGAATTATTGGTGCAGAAGCTGTTTTATCTGTATTAGCTGGTTGGTGGAAAAATAAATCATGAAACAATTGGAAATCAGTAAAAATTATTTAATTTTAAAAAAATGGTGGGAGAGTATTGATCTTACCAATTATGAAAAAAGTTTTCTCAACAGAGAAATAATTTCTTTTAATCAACAACTTTTAAGACTCAAAGAAAAAAAAATAAGAATTGGCACGTATGGTAAATCAGGCGTAGGAAAATCTTCTATTTTAAATTCTCTATTAAAAAAAGAAATATTTAAAACTGATATTATCAACGGGTCTACAAGAAAAATACAATCGGAAGAGTGGGTACTTAAAGATCAAACTCTCAGAAGTATAGAGTTACTAGATTCGCCAGGATTTGATTTTTGCGCCATCGAATCTCCCGATAAAATCTACTCTCGAATAAATCATTCAGATCTAATATTATTTATAGTTTCGGGAGATTTAAATAGAAATGAGTTAAGCGAAATCAGCTCTTTTATAAAAGATGGAAAAAAAATAATTTTAATCTTAAACAAAATCGATTTATTTAACAATAATCAATTAAAAGAAATAATTGAAAATATAAAGTTAAAGCTTCCCAAAGATTTAAATATTCCAATAGTTATTAATAATGAAAACAATCTTAAAAATTACATAACAAAAATAATAAATCAATATGGAGAGATATTATTAATACTTAATTCTATTCAATTAGCCGATAAATTGTTTCTGCGAATAAAAGAGCAAAGATTGAAAAGAAGGAAGAAATTAGCTCAGTCAACTATTGGTAAATTTTCGACTATAAAGGCATCAACAGTAGCTCTTAATCCTTTTGTTTTATTTGATGTTGCTGGTAGTTTCGCACTAGATACTGCATTAATTAGCGAATTAAGTAAGATTTACGGCTTAAAGTTGAAAGGTGAATCTATAAGAAAAATTTTTAAAAATATATCCATAAATAATTTATTTTTAGGAGTCACTCAAGTCGGTGTCAATACATCTTTCAACCTTATAAAGAAAGTAATTCTATTAACATCTCCTTTTACAAACGGGCTTTCATTATTACCCTATGGACCAATTGCAATTATGCAAGCAGCAATCGCTATTTACTCTACAAAAATCCTTGGTAAATTAGCAGCAAAAGAGATATTTATAAGAAGCAAAGCTTCTTTTATAGAACCATCCATTATGATCCAAAATATGAGTTTTAATGATCCAGAGATTTTTAACCACATAAATATTTATTTTTCAAATAGAAATTTAAATAATAATTTTATTAGCATTCTGCCTTAAAACTTAAATGG
>CACGJI010000046.1 GCA_902573335.1 uncultured Synechococcaceae cyanobacterium
TATTAGCTCGGCCCATTCTCTAACAGACGGGAAATTTCCTTTTTCTGACTCATATTGAGTTGCCAGCTCTTCTAATTGGAGTAAGTCAGCAATTTTTCTTGCAAGCTCAATTTCTTCATCTGGTCTTAAAAGTCTTATTCTTCCAATTTCTTGTAGATAAACTCTTATTGAATCTTCAGTGTAGATACCCTTTGGCCCAAGCTTTACATTTCCGAGTCCTTTATCATCTTCTTCAGAATCACTAAATTCATTATTATTCTCAATACTGCTTTCGTTTAACTCTGTAGATGTCTGTATATTTTGACTGTTTTTATTACTATCTCCTTCAACTACTGTTTCTAAATTTGTATTAATTTTTTTATTGATCTTTTTTTTTGAACTAGGCTTAGAATTCTTTGATTCTGCTGCGACTGGACACATAATTAACTCCTTTCTACGGTGAATTTAACTAGATAAAATTTTATTTAGGGCTAATTTGAACATTTAGTAGTAAAGTCCCCCTTAATTTAAAAAAAACTTTTTCACAAAATGAGAATAAGAAAAAATTTTTTTAAATTGTTGAAAAATTTAAATAGTGCTATAGATTACCTAAAGTAAAAAGTCTTGGGATTTCTCAGACAGGCAGATCATTTTTTGAATTTTCAGTCAATGATCAAAGCTTCATGTCTCCCTTAAGAGCAGGATACTTACAATGTGCAAAAAACACTTTGTGGAATGTTCAACAATCCAATACTAAGAAAAAGTTTTGAAGCCGGCAAGTAATCAGTTATTAAATATCTCCTATAAATTGGAAATTTTGCTTGATATAGGTAGTAGTAGTGAAAGCTTTTACTATTTAGATGGGAATAATCTTGGGGCAGAAGTTGGAGATATTGTAACTGTGAGACTTAGAGGGAGATTATTGAATGGGTTGGTGATCTCCAAAAAAAAATTTTCGACAATCAATAATGATGAAGCAAATATTACTGGAGGAAAAAGCATAAGATATTTGTTTGTTGAAAGTATTTTGCAGAAAAAAATAATTGATGACTCTTGGAGAGAATTTGTAGAGTCCCTAGCCTCTTTTTATATGGTTAGTAATTTAAAAATGTTTAAAACTGCATTTCCTCCTGGCTGGATTGGTAAATATAAGAATTTTTCTAAAGGTTTAAAAGATCAAATATGGATTGAAACTAAAAAAGAATTTGATATTAAGAAAAATGGATTAACAAAAAAAGAATTTTTTTTAATGAATACTTTACCTGAAAAGGGTAATTGGCAAAGTGAATTAGTAAAGTCTGGTTTTAATTACACTCTAATTAACTCAATGGTCAGTAAAAATTACCTTGTTAAATCTAAAAGAAAAAAAAATATAAATACTAAATTAAATTCCTTTTTAAATCCCCATATTGCTACTAAAAAACCTAATCTTACAAATGAGCAAAAAATTGCATTTCAAGAATTTCAAACTATGAAATCTGGAAATGCTTTACTTCTATGGGGTGAAACAGGTTCAGGTAAAACAGAAGTTTATATGAGAATTGCTGAAGATCAATTTTTTAAGAAAAAAAGTTGTTTGATACTAGCCCCAGAAATAGGACTAATTCCTCAACTTATTGATAGGTTTAGTCGGCGATTTAATAATGTCGTTTACGAATATCATAGTAACTGTTCTCCCAATCATAGAACTGTAGTTTGGAAGAAAATTATTAATGCTAATGAACCTTTAATAGTTATAGGAACAAGGTCCGCAGTTTTTCTTCCAATAAGAAATCTAGGATTAATAATAATGGATGAAGAACATGATATTTCTTATAAACAAGATAGTCCTATGCCTTGTTATGACGCAAGAGAGATTGCTCTTGAAATAGTAAAAAGGAATTCTGCAAAGTTAATTTTTGGGAGTGCAACCCCATCAATGAAGACTTGGAAAAAGTGTATTTTTGAAAAGAATTTTAAATTGGTAAGAATGATTCAAAGGATATCCAGTAATGAGATTCCTGAAATAAAAATTATTGATATGCGTGATGAATTCAAGAAGGGAAATATGAAAATTTTTTCCAATGAATTATTACAATTGATTCCTCAACTACCTTTTAAAAAAGAGCAGGCAATAATTTTGATCCCTAGGAGAGGATATAGTGGGTTTTTAAGTTGTAGAAATTGCGGATATTTAATAAATTGCCCTAACTGTGACGTTCCTTTATCAGTTCATCTCGGTTCACAAGGGAAAAAATGGTTAAGCTGTCATTGGTGTGATCATAAATCGAGATTGATCAATAGTTGCCCAGATTGTCATTCAACTGCCTTTAAACCTTTTGGAATAGGTACACAAAGGGTAATAGAGTTTTTAAATGAAGAATTTCCTGACTTAAGAGTTCTTCGCTTTGATAGAGATAGCACCTCAGGCAAGGATGGTCATAGAGATATTCTTTCGAAGTTCTCTAAAGGTGATGCTGATATTCTTGTGGGAACTCAAATGTTGGCAAAAGGGATTGACATCCCCAATATTACTCTTTCAGTAGTTATTGCAGCAGATGGATTACTTCATCGCCCAGATATTTCGGCTGAAGAAAAATCATTACAATTGTTTTTGCAATTAGCAGGCAGGGCAGGCAGGGCTGAAAAAAAAGGAAAAGTAATTTTTCAAACATATAAACCTAACCACCCGGTGATTTCGTATCTTCAGAAAAGAGATTATGAAAGATTCTTAAGTGAAAACTCGAGATTGAGAAAAGATGCTAATTTATTTCCATTTTGCGAGATTTGCCTTCTTAAATTATCAGGTGAAAATTATGAATTAACTGAGTCAATTGCAACAAAATTAGCAAAATATCTACTCAATTTTTGCGAGAAAAAGAACTGGAAATTAATTGGTCCTGCTCCTAGTTTAATTGCTAAAGTCGGGAAAAAATTTAGATGGCAGATATTAATACATGGTCCTGAAGGAACAAAGATACCTTTACCTGATAGATCAATATTATGGAAACTTATTCCAAAAAATGTTTTTTTAACAATAGATGTTAATCCAGCAGAGTTGTAATTACTTTGATGGAAGTTGAGGTAAATCTGAACCTAATTTAAATCGATAGAATCTTAATAAATAAGCCAATATTATAATTATTAGAATAATAGATATCCCAATTAAAAGTTTGTTGAGGCTCCAGAAAGAAAATTCAAGACTATTTATCTGCCCTTGATTTAAATTCCAAATTATGAGATTTTTTGTGATTTCTAAATTTGAATTATTTTTATCGGTAAGGATAGCTTTATTAGGGTGAATAATTTTGAAAATGAGTTCTAAATTATCAATACCTTGAATAGAATTTAGATCCAAATCTAACCTGTAAAAGTATTTTTTAAAAAAAATGAAGTTTTTTTGAGTAGTATTAATTTCTATATTTGTTGATTCTCCCGCTAACTCTCCAGCTGTATTTTGAGTTATTTTAAGAACTTGCTTTGTATTTTCTAAATTGAGATTTTTATGTTTCAAAGAAAAGGTTGATTCGTCTTGTTCAATTTCTGCGTCAGGAAAAATATCTTTCATCTTCTCTTCAAATTTTAATTGCCAAGGAAATTTCTTTATGTATTTACTTTCTATCGCTAAATTATTGGTTATTGAATCAAGCTCACTAAGGTCAAGGGTATCCTCAATTTTAACGCAGCCACTTAAAAGTGGAATTAATAATAATAGTATTAAAAAAATGATCAGTGAAAAGCCTTTCTGAAAGGGTTTTGTTTCACCAGTTGGTGTCTCAGTTACATTAATAAATTTTTTTTTCTTGAATTTTTCTCTTTTTTTGCGCAGTGAGTTAAGAGATTTTTTATTGAGTGATGGGTCGCTTTCAAACTGTACGTTCCAATTTTCTGGCTTTTTAATGTCAGGAGAGTTTATAACTTCCATCAAATATTTTGCATTTTCTCTCGTCTTATTATCGTAAGATTTTAGAAGTTCTTTACAAAACCTTTTAGCCTCCTCCTTCTTATTGATACCACAAAGAGCAGTAATTAAGATTGTTCTTAAATTTACTCCCTCTTTGCTTGATAAAGGAAATGATTCGATTATGGGCAAAAGAAATTCAATACAATAATGATACTCACCTTTAGCTAAAGCAAGTTCTATTGTTTCTAAAACTTGCTCATAAGTTTTCATGGGCTAGGCGACTATCATTGTACCTATTCCGGAATT
Organism: uncultured Synechococcaceae cyanobacterium; assembly: GCA_902573335.1. Lineage (GTDB taxonomy): Bacteria > Cyanobacteriota > Cyanobacteriia > PCC-6307 > Cyanobiaceae > Prochlorococcus_A. The sequence goes on from CACGJI010000046.1 coordinate 4,169, forward strand.
TGTAAAAATCTCAAGGAGTAATGAATGTTCTATTCTTCCATCAATTATGTGAGCTGCTTTGACTCCTTGTGCTAAAGCTCTGATACAGCATTCTGTCTTTGGAATCATACCTTCAGTCACAATTTTTTTATCAATAAAAACTCTTGCCTCTTTGAGATTAGTTTTTTCAACAAGACTATTTTTATTATCTTTTTCTTTTAAAATCCCTTGAGTATCAGTAAGAAGAATAAGTTTTTCTGCATTTATAGCAGCAGCAATTTCTCCAGCAACAAAATCTGCATTGATGTTATGGGAAATACCCTCCACGGTTGATCCAATGCTAGAAATAATCGGGATATATCCTTGAGAAATAAGAGGATCTAATATTTCAGGATTGATTTTTGTAACCTCTCCCACTAACCCATGGCTCCCATCTCCTAGTTCTCTAGATTGAATTAAGTTGCCATCAAGACCTGATATCCCCACAGCTAAGGATCCAGTTTTATTAATGCCTTTTACAATTTGTTTGTTAACTTTACCCATTAGAACCATCTCGACAATTTCCATTGTTTTTTGATCAGTAATTCTTAATCCATTTTCGAATTTAGGAGATATTTCTAATTTCTTTAACCAATTATTAATCTCAGGCCCACCTCCATGAATTACTATCGGACAAACCCCCACGGTTGATAAAAGTGCTATGTCTCTAAAAAAAGCATTTTTTAAATCATCATCTTCCATAACAGAACCACCATACTTGATAACAATTTTTCTACCTGAAAAACTTTGTATGTATGGAAGTGCTTCGCTTAATATTGATACTCTTTGAGAATCATTCATTATTTAAAATCATTAAAACTTGATTGAATTGAGAAATTAGGTTTTTACAAATATATCCCTATATTCAATAAAAGAGAATAAAATCAAATTCTTTTTTATTATCGTCGATAATAAATTCTGATTCAAGACCTTTGACAAAAAATCTGTTTAATCTTTCTTGTTTTTCAATCCATTTTTCTAGAGGCACAGCGTTTAATTCGAAACGCATTCTGAGACCATTTTTTTCTTCCTTTGTAATTTCTTCTATTTCTTTTAGTTGAGGGGGATTATCCTCGTCCCACAAATTTAAAGATTCTAATGACGATTCAAGATGAGCTTTTATCCCATATCTCCATCTTGTAACATCTTTAACTAATGCTGTTAATTCTTTTGGTCTATTAAATTTATTTGTCGCAAAATTTGTCTTGTCAAACAACTCTACAGGAGGAATTTCGGAAGTCTTTAAACCTAATCCAATTAAAAAAATTGGTACTCCATAAAAAAAAGTAGGTACACTTAAATTTACTGAGTCTGTAAAATAAGCAGTCATTCCAACAAAAGCTAATATACCCCCAGCGGTTACTATTAAGTTTCCAGGGGATAGGTATTTCTTCATTTTGATTTAGTAGAATGAGTTTTAAATGGTCTAACAAGTATTATGCAAAATCCTAATACTGCAAATCAAGGAGATTTAATTTTTAAGCTTGATCAAGATAGAGCATGGCTATTAGAAAATCTTGATAAGGGTAAATGGCCAGAAATTAGAAGCGAACTTGCTGCACTTGAAAGAAAAATAAGCAAACTAATTATAAGTGTTCAAGAAAATAATGTTGATATTTGATTTAAAAAGGTATTTCGTCAACTTCAGGTACTAAAGGTGAACTATCCCAACTGGAATTTTTCGTGCTTTCTTTTTTTTCAAATGACTCATTATTTTCTTTTTGACCAGACTTAATAACATCAACTGGCGATATTTGATGGATCTTTGAAGCTGTTAGTTCTGGTTGCTTTTCTTTAGTTCCGTCTTTTCTCGTTACAGAATTCATCTTTAGACGTCCCTCAATAACAATATTTTGCCCCTCCTTAAGTTCATCTACCATTTCTTGGGCAATATTTCCCCATCCTATGATCTTGAGATCTCTGGTTGGATCTTCACTACGTAATCCTTTAAAATTAACAATCATTTCTGCAATTGGAGTTTGGTTTTCTTTGGTATACCT
>CACGJI010000047.1 GCA_902573335.1 uncultured Synechococcaceae cyanobacterium
AAAAAAATTAATTTGATATCGCATTTATAAAGTTTCTCGAAGAAACTTTGCATTTTTTTTTATGTTTGCTTATATGAGGTTCCATCGAAAATTTAGGATGAGTAATTCAAAAGAAAAGCAATTAAAACTCAAAGGAAATCGGTTAAGAAAAGATTCTGAGGATATGAAGAATTTAGCGAGCATAATGCCCACGACTTATGAAAATATAGAAAAAAGTTCATATGGCAAATATTCAACAGGTGTACCTGTAAGTTTTCATGATTTAGATGCAATGACACAAGGTCTTCAAAGAGGTTCATTAGTTGTTGTTGCGGGCAGACCTTCAATGGGTAAAACTTCTTTTGCTATGAACCTTGCAAAAAATGTTGCCAAAACAAATAAACTACCAGTTTGCTATTTCAGTTTGGAACAAAGTAAGGAGCAATTGAGTTATAGATTTCTTTCTATGGAACTTGGTATTGAATCAGGGAGATTGAGAACTGGAAGATTACAACAAGATGAATGGGGTCTACTTGGTTCTGAGATAGAAGACATCGGAGAAGTACCTGTATTTGTTTGTGATAAAGGTTCTATCAAAGTTAAAGAGATGCTTTCAAAAAGTAGGAAAATTAAAGAAAAGGAAGGACTAGGAAAACTTGGATTAGTGGTAGTCGATTACATACAAATGATGGATGGTCCAAATAAAGAATCTAGAGATAAAGAGTTATCCAAAATTGTCCTTGATCTTAAAGAAATGGCAAAAGCATTGGATGTACCTGTAGTGCTTATGTCACAACTTTCTAGAGATATTGAAAAGAGAGAAAATTGTCGTCCGATGTTATGTGATTTAAGAGAAACTCAAGGTCTAGAAGCACATGCAGATGTAGTAATTATGATTTATCGAGATGAGTTTTATCATCCCGAAACTGAAGAGGGTACTTTGTTATCTGTTTATGCACAATTAGTCTCTAATACTTTCGATATTTTGAAAAGTTTTGATATTGATGAATATCAATCAGTAATTTATATACCAAACATTTTTATACGCTTATACGATTATTTAGTAATGCTTCTGGGGAGAGATAAACAATTAGGTATAGAAAACGAAAAATTTAATAAAATTAGATTTGAATGCTGGTATAGAATTCATCATCTTGATTTCGTTTAATTTATATGAAATTTTTAAATATCCTATATTTATGACTGAAGCAAAGACTCTATTTTCTCTTGGATATAAGGAGTTTGAAAAATTAAATTTTAGAAGTGCTATCAACTACTTTACTCAGGTAATAACAATAAAACCAAATATTGCGGATGTTTATTATTGGCGTGGACAAGCAAAAGAAATTCTAAAGGATTATCAAGGTGCAATTAATGATTATGAAAAGGCAATAAAAATAAATCCTCATAATCCAAGATATTATGTAAGTTCTGGAAGTTCAAAATTTGCTTTTAAATGTTATTTAGATGCACTTGAAGATTATAATTGTGCAATAGAAATAGACTCAAATTTTTTTAGTGCTTATGTTGGGCGTGCTGAAATTTTGAGTGAAATAGGTGATTATCAAGGTGCTATTGATGACTTAACAAAGGCAATAGAAATTCATCCAGATTATTGGATTGGTTTTAATCATAGAGGAAAAATGAAAACTAAATTATTCGATTATGTTGGTGCTGATAATGACTTTAGAGAAGGAGAATTAAGAAGAAATATTGATTGGTCTAAGTAATAATTATGAAAAATATTCATGCTCTTGATGCAATAGAAGATTACGAGCAAATAAAAGATATTATTCTGAAAAAAATTGATCAAACGCCATTAGGTAATGCAATAAGTGAAATAATAAATACAAAAGACATTCAGTTAATCAAATTCATCCCAAGTGATGATGATGACTCTTTTGATACGCCAAAAAGGATAATTTATTTTGATAGGAGCAACATTCAAAGTCTTTTTGAAAGTGGAGAATCATACCTAAATTACTGGAAAGGTGAATATTATGATTTTGGTAGATTTATAAAAAAGATATTCAATAAACATCAAATAATCTGCCCTGAAGAAAGTTCATTTATAAACCAAATCTGTGAAGAGCATCTTTTTTGGTCTGTCTTCTATCAAATAAATTTTGAAATCAAAGATATTTTCACGATTAATGAACTGATATATATTTCTTATTATTTATCTGCAAGTGATGAATTTTTTATGAACGAAAGAGATATTTTATATCTCTCTTTAATTAATGAATATTTAGGAACTTTAAAAAATTATGATGAACAAAAAATTTTTCAAAAATTTTTTAATCAATCACAAGAAGAATTATTTAAAAATATTATCGATTTTGCAAATACAAAATCTGCTAATTATGAGATTCTGAGCAAATTTGCATTATTAGAACATAAATCTAAAGACATAGATGAGATTTTTTATAATGTGCATTTTTTACTTGATAGGAATTATCTAAAACATAGATTTAGAAATAATATTTAAACTTCTTTCCATTCATCGTGGTCCCATACATAGTTCTTTTTTTCAGTATTTTCTTCTAAGTCGTAAATCCATAGAGGTCCGAGTTCTAAAGTCGAAGGGTTTATTTTGAACAAAAAATGTTTCTGCCAGGAAACTTGTAAATCAATAATTTTCATATTCATTTTTTTTTCTTCGCGACACAAATCATTTATGTAATCAAATAAATTCTGATAGTGAACAAACTCTCCAAATTGAGGGGTGAAGTTAAAAGTTTCACTAAGATTTTTAATTTCCTTATCTACATGTACTTCCCATCTAATTTGAACAATAGCGCCTTTATTTTTATGAAATATCAACTCTTTCTGTTTGGTATTCAATGTTGAACAAGCATAATATCTAACTCCATCTCCATCTTGGTTTGCATGATATTCAATATTGCGAAAATCTTTTGCCAAGGATTTAAAAATTTAAATCTATATTAATTAGAGATTTAGTAGAATTCTACCTTTTATTATTTTGAGTACAGTATCGTCCAATATCGGCAAGTTTTTGGTGTTGGTGGATGTGTTGGTGGATATTTTCCTCTACATCCCTTTAACCATCCCAGATGTTCCTGTATCTGCCGTTATAACACGAAAGTGAATTTCACCCTCTCCGTTTAATTATCTTCCTGTATAGTTCTAGGTGGTTAATAATGTAGTAAAAATAGGACTTTTGAGAAGTTGTTTGTCCAAAATATTCCAAAATCTACAAGTATATGCCTGAATGTGTTGGTGGATGGGTTTAAATATTAATTTAAAGGGTTATGAAAAGATCCTTTTTTTACGTGTGATAATATTCTAAAAAACCGAAATGGATAAGGAAGGGGAAGCACTTACTCAAAATAGACTTGGATTTGAGAAACTAAATATTGCATTAGGAGTTCTTTATAAAGAGTGGTATGAACTTATATCGCATCTACTTTCTGAGTCAGATGGAGTGAACCTTGAATTGGGATGCGGTGCAAGTTTTATGGATAAAATAATTAAAAACCTAAAAAAATCTGATGTTTTTATAAACTCAAACACTGATTTAAAAATAGATGCAATGGAAGTAGGATTAAAATTTGAAAATAAAATATCAAATTTAATTTTAGTTAATGTCTTCCATCACATAAGTAACCCTCAATTATTTTTAAAATCAGCAGAAAAATCTCTTTTGAAAGGCGGAAGAATAATTATGGTTGAACCTAGTAATAATATCTGGAGTAGGTTGGTTTATAAACTAGTTGGACATGAAAATTTTGATACAGAACAAATAACATGGGAATTTGAATCAAATGATCCTTTATTAGATTCAAATCAAGCACTTTCATGGATAATTTTTAAAAGAGACTATAAAAAATTTAAAAAATTATTTCCTAAATTTTCTATACTCAGTAAGAAAAGTATGATGCCCTTGTCCTATTTGTTGAGTGGAGGACATACCCATAATACGAAAGTTGGTAAAATCTTCATAACGATAATTAGGAAACTAGAAAGAATGTTTTTTGATAATCAATTTGGAATATTTGATCTTATATGTATAGAGAAGAATTAAATTTTAAATCCATAATTTTTAAAGTCCTTTTTATATATTTAGTGGTTTATTTTTTGGCATTAATATTTAGATATAATTATGATATTCAATCTTTATTAAGTAATGTTCACTATAAATATTTGATATTTTTTAATGTAATCTCAATATCTCTGGGTCTCCCTTTAACTATTATTTTTGACTTTATATTAATAAAGTTTTTTGGTTTAAATTATATTTTATTTTTTTCTCCAGTTTTAGCATTTTTGGGATTAGTTCAAGTCTTGATTTTAAAGAAATTTAAATTCAAATTTCCTAGAAGTATATTATTTTTAAAAAATCCTAAAAACACTTATCTTTATAAATTTTTTGAAAAAGTTAATTTTAAATCATCTTATATCTTAATCTTGAGAACTTTCCCGATTTTACCTTTTTTCTTAGGTAGTTATTTAATTGCTTCTTCAAAAAGTAAAAAAAGGACTATATTTATTAATTCATTTTTTGGTTCATATTTTTATTATCTGTTTCTGTTTTTAATAATTGGGAATGCTTAGTAATAATTTTTTGATGAAAACTATATGGATTTAGTTATTGATCGTCCCGTATCTGCCACTTTCTTGTTGGATGTGTTGGTGGATATCTGCCACGACATCCCTGTAATAATCCCAGAGGTTCCTGTATCTGCCGTTATAACACGAAAGTGAATTTAACCCTCTCCGTAAATTTATAGTTTCTGGAAGTCCTAAAAAATAAGAGGGCATTTATTCGTCCTCTTCGAGTCATATGAACCTAGCTGGCCACAAAGTCGATTAAGTGCTTTTAAATCCTGAATTATTTATACTCCTACTGAATGTAAAAAGATAGTAGCGACAACCACATAGTACTAATACTCGGGTATTAATACTCTATTAATTTCAATTGAAAAGAAGGATAATTAAGTAGTAGAGATATAGGAGGTTTATGTTTATGAGACTCACTACTCCATTTACTGCCCTTAGAAATGCAACTTCAGATATTTGGGTAATGCATGATTTTAATTATCAACTACCTAAAGACCATAGACAAGATTATTGGGAAAAAGAATGCAAAAACCACCCAACAAGTTCTCATTGCAAAGTTTACTAAAGGCAATATAAATTCCAGAAATAAATGAAGACCCTTTTGAGGGTCTTTTCTTCTAAGGAAGTAGATATTCTTTTATTATAAAACTAAAGAAAATATGGCTATTAATAATTCAATATCAAAATATGATTGGCAGTATCTATTAACTGGATTTTTTTTAATATCAGTTTTTATTTTTACAGATTTAATTGGAGTTATTGATAAAGAATATTTTTACTTTGTACCAAGATTAATTAGTGATCAACCCTATAGGATTTTCACATCAATATTAACTCATGCAGATTTAAATCATTTATTAAGTAATCTCGGTGGAATAATCATCACTAGATATTTTTTTGATAAGACTTGGAATTAAAAGCAGATTTTTTTATTTGAAATTTATTTTAATTTGTTCTTTTTTAAATTTTTTTATTATCTGGGTTTATGAAAAGATCTTATCGTATTTTAATATATATCCGAATTATTCCGCTTTAGGATTTAGTGGAATAATTTATGCTTTATTTGGATTCTTACTATTAACTTCTTTTTATGGAAAGAAATATTTTTTAGGTAATGAAATTGGTTTAAAGTCCAATTATGAAGTTCAAAAAATGTCAAAGACGATATGCCTTATAGGTTTGATTTTCTCTTTTTGGCCAGGGGTAAGTTTATTGGGACATTTAAGTGGATTTATAGCAGGGTTTTTTTTATTCTTAATTTAATGAATAACTAGCAAATGTGAAAGTTAAGTAACATTCCATTCGCCCCTTCCACGGATAAAAAATACATGGAATAATTTATATAAGTGTGAAGGAGTGGTTTTACTAAAACAGTGGAAACAAGGAAACACTAGATTTAGTAAAACCTAGAGAGACCTCTAGAAATAGAGGCCTTTTTTTATGCAAATTCATT
>CACGJI010000048.1 GCA_902573335.1 uncultured Synechococcaceae cyanobacterium
TAAATTCTCTACATACGCAACTTGGTGGATTCGCCAAGCTATTACAAGAGCAATTGCGGATCAAAGTAGAACTATTAGATTGCCAGTTCACTTATACGAAACAATATCCAGAATTAAAAAAACCACAAAAGTTCTTAGCCAAGAATTTGGAAGGAAACCTAGTGAAGAAGAAATCGCTGAAAGTATGGAAATGACAATTGAGAAATTAAGATTTATAGCTAAAAGTGCGCAACTTCCTATTTCTTTAGAAACTCCAATAGGGAAAGAAGAAGACTCAAGACTCGGAGACTTTATAGAGGCTGATATAGAAAATCCAGAGCAAGATGTTTCCAAAACTTTATTAAGAGAAGATTTGGAAGGAGTATTAGCCACTCTAAGTCCAAGAGAAAGAGATGTTCTCAGATTGAGATATGGGATTGATGATGGAAGAATGAAAACTCTTGAAGAAATTGGCCAGATTTTTGATGTGACGAGAGAAAGAATTAGACAAATAGAGGCAAAAGCCTTAAGAAAGCTTAGACATCCAAATCGAAATGGGGTCTTAAAAGAATATATAAAATAAAAAAAGTTAAGTATAATTCTCAGCTTTAGAAACTTGCAAAAGAATAGCTTAAAATATATTCGACTTTATTTTTAATTCAAACTCAAAATAATATTTAATGACTAATTTTAAGCTGAAAATAGCTAGTAGAAGAAGCAAACTAGCAATGGTTCAAACTTTATGGGTTAAAGATCAACTAGAAAAAAATATTCCCAATTTAGAGGTATCTATAGAAGCCATGGCAACTCAAGGAGATAAAATTCTCGATGTAGCCTTAGCAAAAATAGGCGATAAAGGCTTATTTACAAAAGAACTTGAAGCACAAATGCTTGTTGGCCAGGCAGACATAGCAGTACATTCTCTAAAAGATTTACCAACGAATTTACCTAGCGGCCTTAAATTAGGTTGTATAACAAAAAGAGAGGACCCTGCTGATGCTTTAGTAGTAAACAAAAAAAATGATTGTTATAAATTAGAAACTTTACCCACAGGTTCAATTGTTGGGACAAGCTCCCTAAGAAGACTTGCACAATTAAGAAATAAGTATCCACATCTTGAATTTAAAGATATCAGGGGAAATGTTATTACGAGAATAGAAAAATTAGATGCTGGTGAATTTGATTGCATAATACTGGCTGCTGCTGGGTTAAAGAGATTGGGTTTTGAATCAAGAATTCATCAGATTATTCCAAATGAGATTTCTCTTCATGCTGTTGGTCAAGGAGCACTAGGTATTGAATGTAAATCTGATGATAAAAAGGTTTTAGAAATTATAAATGTCTTGGAAGATCAACCTACTAGTCAAAGATGTCTAGCGGAGCGAGCTTTTTTAAGAGAGCTTGAAGGGGGATGCCAAGTGCCAATAGGTGTGAATAGTAAAATTCAAAATGAACAACTTTGCCTTACTGGTATGGTTGCATCTCTCGATGGAGAAAGGCTTATTAAAGATCAATATATTGGCAATATTAATGATCCCGAAGAAGTAGGCAAAGAACTAGCTAAAAAACTAAAGCAACAAGGTGCCGAAGAAATACTAAGCGAAATATTTGAAAAATTTAGAGAAAAATAAAATTAGTTAATTTACTAGTTTTGGATCAATTTCTTTTTTATATCTATCCTCACAATCTTTAATTACTTCAACAGCTTCTTCTATCCCAAAGAAACCATTAACAGTGCATGTTCCTGGTTTTTTTAGATCTTTGTAGTGTTCCCAATAATACGTCGTTTCTTTAAGCCAATGCTCTCCAAGATCTTTAAAACTTGAAATATGATCCATTCTTTTATCATCTGCCAGAACTGCTATAACCTTATCATCCACCTCTCCCCCATCATCAAATTTCATCACCCCAATGATCCTAGCCTCGACAATAGATCCAGGAATCAATGGCTCAGTTACTCCAACAATTTCCACATCAAGTGGATCTCCATCTTCATCCCAAGTCCTTGGTATACATCCATATGCAAAGGGATAAGCAAGTGAAGAATAACCCACCCTATCAAGTTTAAGGTGACCCGTTTCTGTAATTAATTCATATTTATTTATAGTATTAGAATTCAATTCAACAATAGAGTTAACTATTGAATTTGAGCTATCAGTGAAAGCATTTAGTATATGTAATAAATTTGGTGTAACCCTACTTGGGGGTTGATTTAGATTTGCCATCAAGAAAATATTTTTGTTTATCTTACATCCTCATACCTAACCAAATTCTTTAAAAGTAATGTTTCAGCAAAAATCATTTACTTTAGACCTTAAATGATTAATAAAATAGTTTGGGGTTAGTTCTTCATGAGTTACAGCTCTTACCAACTCCATACAATTCACTGATCTACCATATTTATGTATATTATTTTTTAACCAAAAGATGATCTTTTGATATTCACCATTTTCAATTAAGTCGTCAATCAAACCTATGTCTCTTTCCATTTGATTTGAAATTTGTGCACTTATAACATGTCCTAACAAATATGAGGGGAAATATCCAAACGCCCCTTCACTCCAATGAACATCTTGAAGACAACCTTCTGAATCATTAGATGGTTTTATTCCTAAAAGTTCACCATATCTTTTATTCCATTCTGTTGGAATATCTTCAGCAGGTAAACCTCTTTCAATTAAATCTATTTCAAGTTCGGTTCTAACCAGAATGTGTAAACCATAGGTCAGTTCATCCGCTTCAACCCTATTTAATCCTGCTTCCAAATGATTAATAGATTTCCAGAGTTCTAAATAATTATTAAGAGAACATCCAGCCGAAACAAATTTTTTAAAAAATCTTTTTGAAAAGGATTTGGATTTAACAATTCTATTTTCCCAAAACAAAGATTGACTTTCATGAATACCCATAGAAGTTGCTTGACCTAAAGGCCAAGCAAACCATTGATGACTTTGAGATGGCAAACCCTGCTCATAAATAGAATGCCCCCACTCATGCGCAGTTGCTAAAAAACTTGATAATGGTTCACCTTCAACAATTCTTGTAGTGATCCTAAAATCATTAGGTCCTAATGTAATCGAGAAAGGATGGGGAGATTGTCCAACGACAACGAGATCTCTATCTCTTCCAAACTCATCAAGTAATTTAGAACATAAATTTTTTTGAGATTCTGGACTTAAATTCCAATGATTTTTTTGGGACTTGTTAATTGCTCTAATCAAGCCTGGGATAGTGTCTTTCAATGGTTGAAAAATTTTATTCAACCATTTCAAATTTAATTCAGGCTCAAAAGGTTGGGCTAATGTCTCCCAAGGTGAACCTTGAATAGATATTTGTTTTGCCTCTTCAATCCGCAATTTGACTAATTCTTCAAAGAAAGGAAGAAAAATTTTAAAATCTGATTTTTCCTTAGCTTCTTGCCAGCTTTCATACCCTTTAGATTTTGCCTTTGCTAGAGACTCAACTAATTGGGGATCTAAATTTCTTTCTCTATTAAATTCCTTCAATAAAAGACTAATATTTCTTTCTTTATCTTTTATGAAAAGTTGATTATCGGAATTTCGTTCAATATCTGCTAGTTCATTTTTAGCAGATTGTATCAAATTAGAAAATTCCTCGGAAGAATTTCTTTCATGCAATACTTTTGCAATATAAGTAAGTTGTTCAGACCTCCAATAAGCACCTTTCTTTGGCATTCCAGTATTCTGATCCCAATAAAGTGTATTTTGGATTGAACCTAATATTTGTGTTTCTTTAAGGTAAGCACCGAGTTTATTCCAATGAGTTTCAGCCAAAGATTTAAATGGAAATTAAATTTATCTTAAGATAAAAATTTTAATTTCTGCAGTAAAACATACATCTTTACCCATAATAGGATATTGATTAATTAAGTTTTACATTAAATGGAACAAAAATTTTCAAAATTAAAATTCATAACCCATGGCGAGGGTTTTATTGATATCACATATAATTTAAATTTATTTATTGAAAAAAATAAATTTTATTCCGGAATTTTAAATTTAACTTCACTTCATACAAGTTGCAGTTTAACTATTAATGAGAACGCAGATCCAAATGTGCTAAGGGACCTAAAGAAGTATATGCAATCGATAGTTCCCTATGATTCCTACTTAACCTTATCAAAAGATAGAGAAGAAATATCCTATAAACATTATCAAGAGGGGGCTGACGATATGCCAGCACATATTAAAACATCCCTAACAAACACTTGTTTATCTTTGAGTTTTCAAGACGGGAAAATTATGCTGGGCAGATGGCAAGCAGTTTATTTATGGGAACATCGATTTGATCAAAAGGAAAGAATCATAAATCTACATATAATTGGTGAGAAAAAGTAAGATATTTATAATGTAATAAGTCAGATTTCTTATTTAATGAAACCCTACATTTTGCGAGATGAAGAATTGAATGAATTAGTTGTCAAAATACCTGGCTGGGAAATTAAATCTAAACAAATCCAAAGAGAATTTAACTTCGCTAATTTTATTGAAGCCTTTGCTTTCATGACTAAGGTTGCTTTAATTTGTGAAAAATATAATCATCATCCTAACTGGGAGAATGTTTATGCAAAAGTAATAATTAAATTAAATACACATGATCTAGGAGGTATTACAAATCTGGATCGAACATTAGCTTCGGAAATCAACAAAATTTTCGATCAATAAAAATATAAACTTGTTTTCAACTATTCAAAATGTCTAAAAATTTATTGCCAGTTACTATTATTAGTGGATTTTTAGGTTCTGGCAAAACTACACTTCTGAATCATATTTTAAAAAATCAAGTTGGTATTAAAACAGCTGTTTTAGTAAACGAATTTGGAGAGATCGGAATAGATAATGACTTAATAATAGAAGGCTCAGAAGATATGATCGAATTAAATAATGGATGTATATGTTGCTCTATTAATGGCGAATTATTAAATACCGTATCCAAAGTTTTAGAAAGAGCTGAAAAATTAGACTATTTGATTGTTGAAACAACTGGATTAGCAGATCCATTACCAGTAGCCATGACTTTTGCGGCTGGTGACCTGAGAGAAAAAGTAAGATTAGATTCGATAATCACAGTCATTGATGGAGAAAATTTTGATTTTGAAATTAATAATACAAGTGTCGCCTATTCTCAAATTTTATATGGAGATATCCTTCTTCTAAATAAATCTGATTTAATAAATGAAAAACAATTAAAGAAAATAGAGGTGTTTATAAATAAAATAAAAAAAGAACCAAGGATTTTGAGATCAACTAATAGTGAAGTTGCATTACATACAATAATGAGCGTGGGTCTATTTGAGACAGATACTTTTGAATTCGAGAAAAACGAAAAAAATGTAGAACAAAATTCCCACGATCACTCTTCTCATTCCCACGATCACTCTTCTCATTCCCACGATCACTCTTCTCATTCCCACGATTTGATCAATAATATCGAAGGTTTT
>CACGJI010000049.1 GCA_902573335.1 uncultured Synechococcaceae cyanobacterium
CAATGAAGTTATCCCTACATGTGTAATGGATTCAAATGATCTTGAAAGAGAAAGGGGGATAACAATCCTCTCAAAAAATACTGCAGTTAACTACAAAGATACCAGAATTAATATTATAGATACACCTGGACATGCTGATTTTGGAGGAGAAGTTGAAAGGGTTTTGGGAATGGTTGATGGTTGTCTGCTTATTGTTGATGCAAATGAGGGACCTATGCCTCAAACAAGATTTGTTTTAAAAAAAGCATTAGAAAAAGGACTTAGGCCTATAGTCTTTGTAAATAAAATTGATAGACCACGAGTAGTACCAGAAATAGCAATTGATAAGGTCCTTGATTTGTTTTTGGAATTAGGAGCTGATGATGATCAATGTGATTTCCCTTATCTTTTTGGGAGTGGCTTATCTGGTTTCGCAAAAGAAGAGATGGAATCTAATAGTGACAATATGATGCCTCTTTTTGAAGCTATTATCAGACACGTTCCTCCTCCTGTAGGTGACTCTAATAAGCCTCTTCAGCTACAAATTACTACTTTGGACTATTCTGATTTCTTAGGCAGAATAGTAATTGGAAAGATCCACAATGGAACTATAAAAAATGGCCAACAGGCTAGTTTGATTAAAGAAAACGGAAAAACTATTAAAGGTAAGGTTAGTAAGCTTTTAGGATTTGAAGGATTACAAAGGATTGATATAAATGAAGCATTAGCAGGTGATATTGTTGCTGTTTCTGGTTTCGATGACGTCAATATTGGTGAGACCATAGCATGTCCCGATTCTCCTCATCCTCTTCCATTAATCAAAGTTGATGAACCTACCTTAAATATGACTTTTGTTGTCAATGATTCGCCATTCGCGGGTAAGGAAGGGAAATTTGTTACTAGTAGACAATTAAAAAATAGATTGGAGAGGGAACTTTTAACAAATGTTGCCCTGAGAGTAGAAGAAACTGATTCTCCTGACAGGTTCTCAGTTTCAGGAAGAGGAGAATTACATCTAGGGATATTGATTGAAACTATGAGAAGAGAGGGTTTTGAGTTTCAAATCTCGCAACCTCAAGTAATTTTCAGAGAAATTGATAATGTTGAATGTGAGCCTATAGAGACTTTGGTTTTAGATGTACCTGAAGTATCTGTTGGTTCTTGCATCGAAAAACTTGGATCTAGAAAGGCAGAGATGAAAAACATGCAGACAAGTTCAGATGGTAGAACTCAATTAGAATTTCTTGTTCCATCAAGAGGATTAATTGGATTTCGTGGGGAATTTGTAAGGATAACCAGAGGTGAAGGTATCATGAGTCATTCGTTTTATGAATATAAACCTAAAACAGGAGACTTTGAAACAAGAAGGAATGGCGTTCTTATAGCTTTTGAAGAAGGTGTAGCCACTTTTTATGCTTTAAAGAATGCTGAAGATAGGGGCGTCTATTTCATTAAACCTGGAGTTAAAGTTTATAAAGGAATGATAATTGGGGAGAATAATCGACCTCAAGATCTTGAGTTGAATATATGTAAAACTAAGCAGTTGACTAATATGAGGTCTGCAGGGGCAGAAGAACTTGATACTTTGCAGTCACCTGTCGATATTACCCTTGAAAGAGCACTCGAATATATTGGTCCAGATGAAATGCTAGAGGTAACACCGGATTCAATAAGAATGAGAAAAATAAATAAAAAGAAAAAAAATTAGTAATTGTTTTAATGAACGAAGAAAGTACAAAAAGTTTTCAAGATTCCCTTTTTACAGCTTTAAATCTTTTTAACAATCATGAATGGTATGAGGCTCATGATGCTTTTGAAGAAATATGGAATTCCGTAGATGGTGACGAAAGACAAGTTATTCAAGGTATTTTACAAGTATCTGTTTCTCAGTTTCACTTAAGTAAAGGTAATCTAAATGGAGCTACTATTTTGCTTGGAGAGGGTTTAGGTAGAATAAAAACTAGAACCAAGATTGATTTAGGGATTGATCTTGAATCCTTCTGCCAATGTTTGGAAGATTTATTGAAGAAATTACAATATAAAGAACTATTAAACGAGAACGATAAGCCTTTTTTGAAACCTCTTTGATGAATATATCTTTATCTTCAATTAAATTGTTATTATCTATTTTATTTGTTTTTCAAGAAAATAAGAAAACTAATCAATCTCAAGGAAAATGAACCTAAAGATTCATAATGTATCCCTTTCAATTAAAGGAAGGTTAATCGTAAATGATGTTTCCATAACTGTTAACCCAGGGGAAGTTGTAGGTTTGATGGGCCCTAATGGTGCTGGGAAAACTACAACTTTTAATCTTGCAGTTGGGAATATAAAACCGGATAAAGGAGAAATTTTTATGAATGGGAAAAATATAACAAATCTTCCTCTACCAATTAGATCAAGACTTGGATTAGGGTATTTAACTCAGGAAGCGAGTATATTTAGAGATCTCACTGTTAAGGATAATATAGATTTAGCTTTGCATAATTCATCTTATAGTAGAGCAGCAATTAGAAATAGAAGAGAACAACTAATTAACGAATTTAATTTGAATAATTTTGTAGATAATTATGGTTATCAACTTTCAGGAGGAGAGAGGAGGAGGTGTGAGATAGCTAGGGCTCTTACTGTAGGCAGAAAAGGACCTAAATATTTGTTATTAGATGAACCGTTTGCTGGGATCGATCCTCTAGCTGTTAATGATTTAAAGAAACTAATTCTTAAATTAAGTAGTGACGGGGTAGGGATTCTTATTACAGATCATAATGTAAGGGAAACCCTTTTAATTACAAACAAATCATATGTATTAAGTGAGGGAAAAATTTTAGCTAACGGATCATCAAGTGAATTAGCTCATAATCCAACAGTCAAGAAGTATTACCTAGGAGATAATTTCAAACTTTGAAATGCTTTTTTAAAAATAAATTAAAACTTTTTTATTAAAGATTTACTCATATAAGAATGATTTTAATTATTATTTGATTGTCATTGAATATTAAAACTTGAGAAATTTCTAGAAATGATACTAGATAATTTTTTTAAAAATTTAATATATGAGCCGGTTTCAGTTTTAGGTCTTTTAGTTTTTTATTTTTTATTAATTAATTTACCAATATCTTTGGGTGCAGTTTTTAAAAAAAAGTCTTCTTCTGCTGTAAGACTTATTACGATTTTAGTGAACTTATTAATAACATTACAATTACTCTTTAGGTGGTCAATTTCTGGGCACTTTCCTATTAGCAATTTGTATGAATCTCTTTATTTCCTTACTTGGGGTATCACATTAGGTCAACTATTAGTTGAAAGAGAATACCAAGCTCCAATAATTCCCTCAATTGCTATACCTATTGAGTTACTGACTGTGGCTTTTGCTTGTTTTGTTTTACCTGAGGATTTGAAATTATCATCCAACTTAGTTCCAGCTTTAAGGTCTAGTTGGTTAGTAATGCATGTTAGCGTCGTAATGCTTAGTTATGCAGCATTAATAATAGGTTCTTTACTTTCTATGTCCGTTTTGTTTCTTAATAAAAATAAACCGCTTCAAATCAGAAGTAGTTCTACAGGTATAGGAGGATTTAAACTTTCAAATAGCGATCCTGTAAATGATTTTGTTGAACCTATTGAATTTTCTCATACTGAAGAATTAGATACATTAAGTTATCGTTCCATTTTAATCGGCTTTGTTCTTTTGACTCTTGGTTTAATTTCAGGTGCAGTTTGGGCTAATGAGGCCTGGGGCACATGGTGGAGTTGGGATCCAAAAGAGACATGGGCATTTATCTCATGGTTGTTTTATGCCGCTTATCTGCATATGAGAATAAGCAAGGGTTGGCAAGGACGTAAACCAGCAATATTAGCATCTACAGGCTTTTTAGTTGTTTTTGTATGTTATCTAGGAGTTAATTTTTTAGGAATAGGGTTGCATAGTTATGGCTGGATCTTTGGATGAATTGTTAACCATCCAGAATATTTATTAAGATTCTGAAAGAACATTCCCCTTTTGTGCTTCTTGTGCAACTTTTCTCAAGTCATCACATCCCTCTTTTAATGTTGGGTAAGCAAACATTCCACTACCTGCAATAAAACAATTGGCACCAGCATCGGCGCATTGTGCAATAGTCCAATTTGCTTTTATCCCCCCATCAACCTCAATGTCGACATTTAAGTTTTTTTCGATAATAAAGTTTCTTATTTCTCTTATTTTATTAAGCATTGTTGGTATATAAGCTTGTCCTCCAAAGCCTGGATTAACTGTCATAACCAAAACATGATCAACCATATCCATAATGTTTTTAATCATTTCAAAAGGAGTATGCGGGTTTAATGCAACAGAAGGAGATCCTCCTAAATCTCTTATTCTTCCCAGAATTCTATGCAAATGAATATTTGCTTCGGCATGAGCTATTACTACTCCTGGTTCACCATTTGAACCTTTTGTAGCTTTTACATAAGATTCAAGCATTGTTTCACAGTTGTACTGGCTAACCATTAATTGAGTTTCAAAAGGCACATTGCAATATTTCCTGCATGCAGCAATCATTTCAGGACCAAATGTAAGATTTGGTACGAAATTTCCATCCATTACATCAAATTGAATTCTATCTACCCCAGCTTCCTCGAGCTCTTTCACACATGCACCCATATTTGCCCAATCTGCTGGTAAAACTGAAGGAATTATTTGAATTGGTCTATTAGCACCAGTTAAATTTGCTTGATTTGACTCAGTCATTTAATTTTTAAAATATTTAATAAAGATACTATATTTAGTTGTTTATTCCTAATTTCAAGTCACGGCCTGATAAAGTAACAGCTGTAAAGAGTTAAAAAAAGCTTACTAGCATAATAATTCTCATAAAAAATGGCATTTTTTATGAGATCATACTCAAAACCTTTTAGAAAATCCTCAAAATTTAATTGTGAATCAAACTTTAATTCAAGAAATTCTCGAAGTTGTCGAGCAAGCTGCTATTGCCTCAGCAAAACTAACAGGACTTGGTCAAAAAGATGAAGCTGATGCTGCAGCTGTCGAAGCAATGAGATTGCGAATGGGCAAAATTGAAATGAAAGGGAAAATTGTTATTGGAGAAGGTGAAAGAGATGAAGCACCTATGCTTTATATAGGTGAAGAGGTTGGCAGTGGAAGTGGCCCAGGGGTTGACTTTGCAGTAGATCCTTGTGAAGGAACTAATCTTTGTGCGAATAATCAAAGAGGTTCTATGGCGGTTTTAGCTGCTTCTGATACGGGTGGCCTTTTCAATGCTCCTGATTTTTACATGAACAAATTAGCAGCGCCTCCTGCGGCCAAAGGTAAAGTAGAT
>CACGJI010000050.1 GCA_902573335.1 uncultured Synechococcaceae cyanobacterium
ATAATTTACTCAAAATAGGTTTCGATAAAATAATTTCAGAATCTACAAGACCATTAATTCTTTTTCTTTTATAAAAACCAGCAGTAGTTTTTAATCTATTATCACTCCATCTAACTTTTACTAAAGGTTTATTATTAACCGCTAGAGAATTTTCAAAATATTGGCTATTAAATTTATGAAATAGAGGTAAAAGAGGAATTACAGGCATTATGGATTAAAATTAGTATTATTTTGACAAAAAAAGCCATCAAAAACGATTTCTTTTCTTAAAGTAATAAAAAACCCAAATCAACATGGATGCAACACTAGTTAAAGATATAGGAATTAAAGCACTATTAATTGGCGGAGCTGTACTAGTTTCTTTTTGGACTTTTAATGCAGTCAAATTAGTTATAAGCGCCAGAGGAATTAATCCATTAGTAAGAAAGTTTTTTGATCAAATAGCTGCTGGCAGAATTGATGCAGCTTATGGTTTGACTACAAAAACTTATAAAACTCATGTGAAACGCCAAGACTTTCTTAAATTTTTAGCTAGTTTAAATCTCAATAAATACAGAAATTTAAAATCAGGACGACCTAGAGTACAAGAAGATCAAATCATAATAACTTTGAATTTAAAATCAGAAGATAAACAAGATGAGCTCCCATTAGATTTTACTTTTGCAAAAACTGACAATGATTGGAAAATAGACAGAATAGCAAAAGTGAATTAATAATTTCTTGTGAGGCAAAAAGAATTGTTTAAAGAAGAGATAATACATCAATTAGAATTACATCCAAGTAGATTAGATAAAGAAAAAATCATATCAGAAGCAATGGAAAAAGGTCTTGATGATTTTTTTGAAGGAATCCGTATGGCACTTGATCCATTGGTAACTTTTGGTGTAAAAATTGTTCCTGAAAAAGAGAATGAAAAAAGTCAAAATTTTTTATGGAAAGATTTTACGGTATTAGCAAATAAGCTTATTCAAAGAGAACTTACTGGTCACGCTGCTCGCGATGCAATTATTAAAGCTATGGAATCTGCCAAAAAAGAAGAGTGGAATGGATTTTATAGACGAGTTTTAATTAAAGATCTGAGATGTGGTGTATCTGAAAAAACAATAAACAAGATAGCCAAGAAATTTCCCAAATATGCGATTCCTATTTTTTCATGTCCCTTAGCTCATGACAGTGCAAATCATGAAAAAAAAATGATAGGAAAAAAGCAAATTGAAATCAAATTAGATGGAGTGCGCGTCTTAACTATTATTAGACAAAATAAAGTAGAAATGTTTTCTCGTAATGGGAAACAATTCCATAATTTTGGTCATATTATCTCAGAAATAGAAAACGTGTTAAAAGAAGATCCTGCACCCCATGACTTAGTCCTAGATGGTGAAGTAATGAGTGCTAACTTTCAGGATTTGATGAAACAGGTTCATAGAAAAGATGGCAAACAAACAAAAGACGCAGTTCTACACCTATTTGACTTATGTCCCCTTGAAAACTTCCAAAAAGGGAGATGGAACACTAGTCAAACAGCAAGAAGTTTATTAGTAAAAGAATGGGTAGCAAAACATTCTATGCTTCTAAGACATATAAAAACACTTGAATGGGAAAATGTAGATCTCGACACCATTGAGGGACAAAAAAGATTTGTAGAGCTGAATAAAGCTGCCGTGGAAGGTGGATATGAAGGAGTAATGATTAAAGATCCTGAGGCTATGTATGAATGTAAAAGAACACACAGTTGGTTAAAAGCAAAACCTTTCATTGAAGTCACTTTAAAGGTTGTATCGGTTGAGGAAGGAACAGGTCGCAATAAAGGGAGACTAGGGGCTGTCCTAGTAGAAGGAGAAGATGATGGGGATGAATACAGTCTTAGTTGCGGAAGCGGATTTAGTGATATCCAACGTCAAGAATATTGGTCAAAACGGAGTCAACTTATAGGTCAACTTGTAGAAATCAGAGCTGATGCTAAAACGAAATCCAAGGATGCGATAGCTTTTAGTCTTAGATTTCCTAGATTCAAATGCTTTAGAGGATTTAAAGCTGGAGAAAAAGTTTAAATTTTAAAAAATAATATTTAACAAAGTAGTCAAATAAAAATGTGGTTTTTAAATAAAAAAAATAAAAATCTTGGCTATAAAATATAAGGATAATTATAAAGATTTTTCGAGAGACTTATGACGAAGAAAACAGTTTTCAACTTCATAAAAACACCTTGTGGACAGGCAAAATATATCGAATTAGAAGCCAACAAAACCTTACTAGGTAAATTTAGACTGTTGTGGTTTATCTTAATTGCATCAATTAGAGATTGGAATATTAAAGAGTAAATTCTTAGGATTTTTCAAAATATTCTCTGGAGTATTTCGCTGAGAAATATACAACTAAAAAAGTTGAAATAATTCCAATACTAGTAAGATATAAATTATTTGGGGATTGCACATTTTTTAACTCCTGAATACTTTTTGCCAAACTACCTATTGAGCAATAAAGAAAAGTGCCTGGAATTATTCCAATAAGGCCAAGAGCGAAATCTCTAAATTTAACATTATTCAAACCATAAAAATAATTAAGAATACTGAAGGGAAATATCGGCGATAATCTGGCTAAAAAAATTAATTTAAGTCCGCCTTTTTCTACTACTTTTTTCATAACACTTAATTTTGGATAACGGCTAAAAAGATTTTTTAGCTTTTTTGCAAAAAAACTTTTTGATACAAAAAAAGCAACTGATGCTCCTATGAAAGCGGAAATGAAAACGATAATTGATCCTAAATATGAGCCATATAAAAAACCTGATAATAAAGATAACCAAGAGGCTGGAAGTATTAATAAAACAATTAAAATATAAATACAAACAAACGAAAAGATCCCAAAACCAGTATTAAAAAAAAAAGACAAATTATAAATATTTTCAATAAATATATTCATTCTCAATTCAAAAGTTCGAGTTTTTTAGTGATTCTTTCCTTTTGTACCGAACCCTCATTTAATTTAAATCTGCATTCATCAACAATATCTTTTGGAGCCTTATCAACGAAATTGTTATTAGATAATCTCTTATTTAAATTTTCTAATTCAATATTCACCTTTTTTAAATCCTTGGTTAACCTTTCCTTTAATGCATCTATATTTAAAAAATCCTGAAAAGGTAAGTAAACCTCTAAATCACTAATTATCCCGGAAAAAGATTTAGCGAACTCTTTTTTATCAACAGAATTAGTTTTAAAAATAAATACTTCAGAAGATTTAGTTAAGGTTTGAATATCATCAACTAAAGTTTTTAAAAAATCAATCAATTCATCATTGTCTGAAATTAAATATACAGGACTTTTTTCTGATGGCTTAAGACCTAATTCAGCTCTCAAATTTCTAATCAGCCTAATAATTTCAAAGAGTTGCTGAAAGGAATTATCAAGCTTATTATCAACAAATTTATTTTCGTGAATTGGCCATTTTTGAAGGGATAATAATGCATTATCTGGTTTTAGTTGCAACACATGCCAAAGTTCCTCAGTAATGTGCGGCATAAAAGGATGAATCATTACCAAAATATCATTGAGCACTTTTATTAAAACTTTTTCAGATATTTGTCTATTTTTAGTCTCTTTATTATTAAACCTTTGTTTAGCAAATTCTACATACCAGTCACAAAAATCATTCCACGTAAATTCATATAGAAGTTTGGCAGATTCTCCCAATTTATATTCTGTCAACAAAGCAGCGACTTTTATATTTACCTGATTCAATTTCGATAAAATCCACTTATCACATAACTCTAAAGAAGTTTCATCACTCTCATTAAGCGAATAATTATTATTAGAAGTTTTATTAATTAACACAAATTTAGTTGCATTCCATAATTTATTCGCAAAATTTCTTGAAGCTTCAACGGTTGAAGATGTATCTTTTTTCCTATCAAAATCAAGACGGATATCTTGTCCAGCGCCTGCAACTTCTCGAATTAAAGCAAATCGTAGAGCATCAGAACCATATTTATCAATTAATAGTATTGGATCAATACCATTACCTGAACTTTTACTCATTTTTTTATTGTTTTCATCTCGCACTAGACCATGAATATAAACATCCCTAAAAGGAATATTCTTTGTAAAAGTATTCCCCATCATTGTCATTCTTGCCACCCAGAAGAAAATAATATCGAAACCAGTAACAAGAACACTATTTGGATACCATTTTTTAAAATCAGGATCATTTATATTTGGCCAACCAAGGGTTGAAAAAGGCCACAAACCACTTGAAAACCATGTATCCAAAACATCTTTATCACGAACCAATTTAATATTTAATCCAAATTTTTTATTAGCTTCGATTAAGGCATCCTCTTCATTTCTTGCAACGATATATGGAGTATTTTGTTCTATTGAGTCTTGAGATTCATCTAAAACATACCAGGCCGGTATTTGGTGCCCCCACCACAATTGCCGACTGATACACCAATCATTAATATTCTCTAACCAATCCTTATAAACTTTCTCCCAGCGTGGAGGAATAAACGATGGTTTTTTAGAATCAATTTCATTAAGACATCCTTGTGATATATCATCCATTTTCAAAAACCATTGTGTTGACAATAAAGGTTCAATTGGCACCTTACCTCTATCAGAAAAAGGAACAGTATGTTTATAATCCTCTATCTTTGTCAGCAGGCCTAAATTATCCAATTCTTTGATAATTTTCTTTCTAGCATCATATCTATCTAAATTTTGAAAAATACCTGCATTAATATTTAAAGTTCCATCTTTGTTCATTACATTAATCTGTTTTAAATTATGCCTTTTTCCTATTGCAAAATCATTTGGATCATGAGCTGGAGTAACCTTCACACAACCTGTACCAAAATCTTTATCAACATGTGAATCAGCGATAATAGGTATTTCTCTATCAACGAAAGGAACTTTTACTTTGAGTCCAATAAATTCTTTATATCTATCATCATCAGGATTAACTGCCACAGCAGTATCACCCAAAAGAGTTTCTGGTCTTGTTGTTGCAACTTCTAAGTAATTATCTAAGTATTTACCACTTTCAGAAATTAAAGGGTATTTAAAATGCCATAAATGACCATTTACTTCTTGCATTTCAACTTCAAGATCACTTACGGCAGATTGAGATTCAGGGCACCAATTAACCAAATATTCGCCTCTATAAATTAAATTCTTTTTATAAAGAATATTAAAAGCCTCAATAACTGCTTCATTTAATTTTTGATCAAGAGTA
>CACGJI010000051.1 GCA_902573335.1 uncultured Synechococcaceae cyanobacterium
TCAGATTATTACCTACAGAAGAATCTTAAAGACAATAAAAATAAATTGGATATATCATTTTTAATTAATTTTCTATAATAAATTCTTTTAACTAATAAATTGTCTTTATATTTATTTTTTTTTATCAGCTGCTGAACGCATTTCTTTACAAAATTTACCAACCTGATCGACAACATTTTTTTCACTTGAACTAGAAATTCGTTTTACAAATGCACTCCCAATAATTACTCCATCTGCTCCCCACTCACACACTTTATTAACATGTTCAGGAGTGGATATTCCAAAACCAACAGCAATTGGATTGCTATTTACATCTTTTAATTTAGCAATAAGATTTTCTACTCTATTTTCCATTTTGTTTCTCTCACCAGTGACACCTGTAACACTAACTAAATAAGTAAAGCCTCTTGTATGATTTGATATTTGTTTCATTCTTTCAAAAGGAGTAGTTGGAGCTACTAATAAAATTAAGTCCATAGAATAGTTACTAACTATTTTAGAAAATTTATAAGCTTCCTCTAAAGGGAGATCAGGAACTATTAATCCAGAAACTCCAGCATTAGATGCCATCTCACAAAACTTTTCAAAGTCAGCACATAGTAATGGATTCAAGTAAGAAAAAAGGATGATGGGAATATTTAATTTACCTTTTAAAGACTCTAAAAGTTTAATTACTTTTCTTAGGTTAGTACCTGACTTTAAGGCGCGAGAGGCCGCCACTTGAATAACAGGTCCGTCTGCAAGCGGGTCACTGTAAGGGATACCTAATTCAATAAGGTCAGCTCCATTTTCTTGTAACTTTAATAAGATTTCAGACGTTATTTCAATATTAGGATCCCCAGCCATTATAAAAGGCATCAAAGCTAATTTTTTATTTTTTTTTAACTCACAAAACTTTTCATCTACCTTAGATAAAGATTCATTTTTAGTAATTTGCATTTTGTTATCTTTCATGATTTTTAGATACTTTTCTATGATAAATTTATGGATTTTTCTCTAGATCTTCCATTAGTTTTTGCTGCTCTTTCTTTGACAATGAGTTGAATTTGGTTTCTAGTTTATCATTAACAACTTTTTCATACTCTTTTCTATAACGCTTCCTTTGTTCCATAAAAGTCATTTTTCCATTTACAACTCTAAAAACATAAGATGTCACCCAAGTGATAACAATCAAAATTAAGATACAACTTGAGAGAGTAGTGGCTGTAAAATTGTCAATGCCAATTTGCGGTGCAAATTTATAACTAATTAATCCTATTAATGAAATAAATAAACCAATTTGTATAACTTTACCTTTAGTCAATTATTTACCCTTTACCTCTTCCTTTTAGTCTGAGATTTAAAAATGGAGAAAATAAAATTAAACCTGGAAAGAAAAGAAATACAAGGCCATAAATTCCTAATCTTTCAAATTTGCCCATAATATTCCATCTATTATTCATCCAGTAAAATAGTAATAATGGAATAACCAATAAATAAGTAGAAATAATTCCAAAATAAGTAATTAAAGTAGCGAATGAATTATTGAAAAAACTTTCCATTTTGATTTATGGTTGCTTAGTTAGAAAATAACAACTATTAGAAGTCATCGTCAGAACTAAAAATAAATAATTAAATAATGGGAGTGGGGGGACTTGAACCCCCACGAGCTAAATCGCTCGACGGATTTTAAGTCCGGCGCGTCTACCAATTCCGCCACACTCCCAAGGGAATTTGCGCTATTTAATCGTAGCCGAAAGCAACCCATTTAACCAAGAAAAATTGGAATATTTACACTTTTAATTGTCAGATAAAATCTAATTTTTAATTTAATATCCCTTCTACTTGCCATTGTAAAGTTTCACCTGCATGAAATGGTTTTATTTGTCCGACAATATTTTTTTCTTCCACAACATCAATAAATTCATTAATTTTATGATGTCTAGACACTAATTTTAATTTTTCTTTATTTGGGGGCAGATTATAAAAATTAGGACCATTCAAACTTGCAAACTTTTCAAAATTATCTAGAGCATCCTCCTCTTCGAATACCGTTAAATAGCTTTCTATTGCTACTGGCGAATTAAAAATGCCTGCACATCCACAAAAAGTCTTCCACTTCCTAAGATGTGGAGCAGAGTCAGTTCCCAAGAAAAAACATTTTTCCCCACTTGTTGCAGCTTTCCTTAAAGCAAGTCTATTATTTTCCCTCTTAGCAACTGGTAAGCAGTAAAAATCACTATTTAAGCCTCCAAAAAACATTGCATTTCTATTTATATGCAAATGATGCGGAGTGATAGTAGCTCCAATATTATTTTCTTGAACAAAATTCACTGCATAGGAAGTAGTTATATGTTCTAAAACGATTTTTAATTTTGGAAATCTTTTAGTTATTTGAGAGAGTTCTTTATCTATAAAAACTTCTTCTCTATCAAATACATCTACTTCAGAATCAGTCACTTCCCCATGAATCAAAAGAGGCATTCCAGAATCTTGCATTATTTCAAAGATCTTATATAGATTTTCTATTTTCCTAACTCCATGACTGGAATTTGTTGTGGCATTAGCAGGATATAATTTTGCTGCGAAAAAGACATTATTTTTAAAACCATTTATTAGTTCCCCTTTATCGGTCTCATCTGTAAGATAAATTGTCATTAGTGGTTCAAACTTAGAACTTTCTGGTAATGCTTCAACAATAGATTTCTTATATGAAATAGCGCTATTAATTGATGTTATGGGGCTTTTAGTATTTGGCATGACAATGGCTCTTCCAAAATATTCTGAAGTAAAATGAATGATATTTTTTAATACAAGACCTTCTCTTAAATGTAAATGCCAATCATCAGGTTTTATTATGGTTAAAGTCTTCAAAATTTTTTCTATTTAATCAATTTTAACAGCAAATTAAAATTGACAATAAATTATAGATATTCGAGGATAGTTATTAACCAATTATGAAAATTTTTATTATCTAAATAAAAGCCCAAATATGAGTGATTTTTTATTTCCAATAATAGAAATAGTTTTAGGAGTAGTTCTACTTTTTGCTGGAGGAGAGTTCTTTATTCAAGGAGCCATATTTTTATCTTTAATTTTAGGAATACCTCAAATAGTGATAGGTTTAACAGTTGTTTCTCTTGGAACAAGCTCTCCAGAGTTGTTAGTAAGTTTAAGTTCAATTTTAAAAGGCAGTGATTCGCTTGCGGCAAGCAATGTAATTGGAAGCAATATTTTTAATGTTCTCGTTGTTTTGGGTATAAGCTCATTGATAACACCTCTTAAGGTAAAAAGCAGAATAGTCAGAAGAGATGTGCCTCTTTTAATGGCAATTTCTTGTGCAGTTTGGGCTATGTCATCAACAGGCTTATTAACATTGCAAGCAGGAATATTTCTAATATTTTGTTTAATCTTAAATACAATATGGGAAATCAATACCATCAATGAGAAAGGACAGGAGGCGAAGGATGCTGAACCAGAGATAGAAGAATTAAAAGATATTTATAAAGGGAAACTTGATATTTTGCGAAAGTTAATACTTGGAATTTTTCTTTTAAGCTTTGGTTCAAATATTTTAGTAAATGGTTCTCGAACGCTTGCTACTCTTTTGGGTGTAAATGAAATTGTCATCGGTTTAACTATCGTAGCAACTGGGACATCCTTACCAGAATTAGTAACTTCAATAATTGCTGCATTTAAAGGCAAAACAGATCTTGCGATTGGGAATGTAATAGGAAGCAATTTGCTCAATCAACTTCTAATCCTTGGAAGTTGCAGTATTTTTTCAGGATTTAAAGGTTTAGTAATTGAACAAAGTCTAATAAAAGTTGACATACCTTTTATGGTTTTAACTACCTTTGCATGCTTACCAATTTTCTGGAGCAAAGGGAAAATCACCAGAATTGAAGGATTTATTTTACTTAATCTTTATATTTTCTACATTCTCGACAAGATACTCTTTTTAAATGGATTTAATTACCTCTCCGAATTAAGGATAGGTTTATTTATTTACTTTGCGTTACTTATAGTGTTTCTGATTGTTCAAGAAAAATTAAAATTTTCTAATTCATAATTTTAGTCATACATAGTCACAAATTCTTCTGAGATAGTTGGGTGCAAAGCCATAGTTATATCAAATTCTTTTTTTGTTATCCCTGCATTTAATGAAATTGATACCATTTGAATAATCTCAGATGATGTTTCTCCAAGCATATGACATCCTAGGACTTTGTCAGTTAGCTTATGAACTACAATCTTCAACATACATTTTGATTTATTCTTTTTAAAGGTATTAGACATAGGGATAAATTTGCATTTGAAAATTTTTATATTTTTTTCAGAGTAAATCTCTACAGCTTTTTTCTCACTTAAGCCAACTGTTGAAATTTCTGGAATAGTAAAAACGGCCTTAGGTATGTTTTCATAATTTACTTTTCTTTTTTGGTCATTAAAAAAATTATCCGAAAAAACTCTTCCTTGTTCTATTGCTACTGGAGTTAAGTTTGGTTTATTTATAATATCGCCTACTGCAAAGATATTTGCGTTACTTGTTTGATTAAGTTCATCAACTTCTAAATATTGACCATCCATCTTTAGATTTAAAAAATCTAAATTTAAAGGCAAAAGATTTGGTTCTCTACCTGTAGCAATAAGGATATTATTAGTTAAAAGTTTTTCTCCAGAGTCTAAGGTAGATTCCAGATTTCCATTTAGTCTCTTGATAGAATTTAATTGAGTATTGGAGATTATATTTATTTCAGCAAAAGTAGATGATTCCTCTAGGCATAAGGAAAGGTCCTCATCAAAACCATTAAGTAAATGTTGACCTCTAATTAATTGAGTTACTTCAGTACCTAAATTCCTGAAAATAGAAGCAAATTCACAAGCAATATATCCTCCTCCAACAATTAGTATTGACTTGGGAAACTTCTCTAATTCAAAAATATCATCACTATTCCATGCC
>CACGJI010000052.1 GCA_902573335.1 uncultured Synechococcaceae cyanobacterium
CATTAAAAGGAAGTATTATTGATCCAAATAAATGGCCAAAAGGAAGAATTATAATTAACGAATATGACGCATTAAACAAAATATCAGCCGAAAATTGGATAAAGAATACTGTGGATAAATTTGGAGAATTTGATTCAGTAATAAATTGTTCTGGAGTACTATCAAAAGTTCCTTTTTTATTCAAAGATGGCGATGAAGAAGATATTTTAAATACACTCAATATTAACTTTTTAGCAATTTGGAATTTATGTAGGCTTTCTTGGGATCATTTATGTAACTCAGGAAGAGGAAGGATTATTGTTTTAGTTTCTATGAGTGGGAAAAGATCCAAAGGCGATTTAGCCGCTTATTCTTCCTCAAAGTTTGCTTTGATGGGATTATGCCAAACAATGAAAAATAAAGGTTGGGATAAAAATATAAGGATTTCAGCAATTTGCCCAAGTTGGGTTAATACAGAAATGGCTCAAAATATCTCCTCTCTAGACAAATCAAATATGACACAGCCTGAAGATATTGCTGAAATATGCTCAACAATTCTGAAGTTACCTACCCAATCAGTTCCATTTGAAATTGCTTTAAATTGCAATTATGAAATTTAACCTAAATTAAAAATCAAGTAAGCCATTGAGAGCATTGCAATTGCTATAAATAAACCTTTTATTCGATTAGTTAACAATGAGAAAAGAGATAAATCTTCAGAAAAGTATCCACCAAAACTACCTGTAATAAATAATATAACCATTGGTAGGGATGCTATTCCAAAAGAATAAGATATCGCTTTTAAAAATCCAAAATTTAAATAATTAAAAATAAAGGAACTTAATGAAAACAATAAAAAAGATGCAAATAGAGTAATGGAAACTTCAGCATCTAAAGTGTGGGGTAAGCTTCCCTTTAATTCAAAATGTTTTTTGCATTCTCTAATTTGTCTTTTAGAAAGCTTTAAATAACCAGTTTCAGGAATTCTTTCCGACTTATATTTTCTAAGCAATCTTGCTTCAAGAGTTTCTGGCTCCTTTGTAATAATTGATGTTAATAATTCATCTGGCTTTAATTTCTTAATTTTCTTTTCAAGATTATCCGTTTTCCCAATTCTATAAAGGTCTCCTACTCTAATAAGATAAACATATCCCGACATTTGCGTTGTAAAATTAATACTATTCCTATTTAGATAATACTAAAAGAATCAAGGAAATTAAAAGTTTTTACAAAATGACAAACGATATTTTATATTCATTTCGAAGATGTCCATATGCAATTCGTGTTAGATGGGCTCTATTAATTTGTGAAATAAAAGTAGAGATAAGAGAAATTGATTTGAAAAATAAACCTCAAGATTTTCTAAATAAATCAAAAACAAAAACGGTTCCAATACTAATTAAAAAAAATAGTGAAGTTATTGAAGAAAGTCTTGAAATCATCCTATGGGCACTCTCAGAAACAAAAAAGGAAAACATTAAATTAATTTATTTTCCTGATAACAAAAAGAAAGAAATTTTTGAAATAATTAGTGAAAACGATAACGAATTCAAATATCATTTAGATCGATTTAAATATGCCACAAGATATCAGAATAGTAATGAAGAATTTCATTTTACAAATGCGATTAAATTTATTAAAAGATGGAACGAACTACTTGCAAAGAATAAATACTTTTTTGGAGATAGCCCCACAATTGCTGATTGGTCTATTTGGCCTTTTGTAAGACAATTTAGAATCGCTTGTGAAAGTCAAAAAAGAACAAATTATTTTGAGTCCCCAATAAAAAACTGGTTAGATATGTTTGAGAAAAATAGAGAATTTAAATGCTTAATGCATAAATACGAATTATGGGGACCATATTCTAGAGAGAGTTATTTTCCATCTAATTAACTTTCTAACAACTTCCTTTTCTCAATTATTCTTGCTAACTCCAAAAAATATCCTGCAGTCCTAAATTTTCCTATATTTTTTTCCTTAAAATCAAGATCGCTTCTGATCTCTGCAGTCTCCGCCATAATCAAATCTAAATCATTTGATCCAAGACTATACAATTCACCAAGTTCGATTTCCCTTCCAAGTAAATGACTCCTAAACCACTTGCCTTTATTTTCTTGAGGTGGAACATCGTAGGGAGTAAATGACATAAAAAATTTAAACTTAAAACCATTCTACGGTTATTATTAAAACTTTTTCATCTCTACTTTATTAAAAATCAATGCAATAAAAAGAACTGCGAATGTAATTAGGGCACAAATTTCTGTCCAATAATCTAGCCCAATTTTAGAAATCATTAATGGTGCCAGAACTGTGAAAAGTCCACCTGAAAGAATTAACTGAGCGAATAGCTGTTTTGAAGTGAAAATTGGTAAAGTCTTAGAAATATTTTTGGGATCTGCAAGTCTTAAAAGAAGTAATCCAGAAGCTACTACACCTGTAGAATTTCCAAACTCTATCAAACTTTTTTCAAACCAGTAATCATCAAAAATAAAGTATGCAAAATAAGCAATACATATTAAATTCCAAAATAAACCGAAAATAGTAAATACTAAAATTAGAATCCAATTATCAAAAACAACAGCAATATCTAAACTAGCCATGGCTGTAAAAATCAATAAGTCTGTTGATAAAATACCAATCTCCCTTTGCAAAATATTTGAAATAAATTCTGTATTTTTGGTTTTCTCTAAAATATATCTAATAAGGAGTGAACCTATAAGGATAAAAGGGAATACTGGCAGTGAAAAAATAATTTCCTTCGAAAAATCACCAAAAGAACTTGAAATATACCTTAAAAATTTAAGGAGCAAAACACCAAAAGAAATTGCCAACCCGGCGAATCCAAGATTTATGATAAAAATTCTTAAATCTGCAAAAATTCCTATCTTATTTTTTTCCTTTGGATTATCTTTTTGTTCAAGAATTTCCTCAGTATCTGAAAGACCTAAAGTTCTACCAAGAAAAATAAATATACTACCCAATATTGAAGATGATAAAAGACCCATTGTTGCCATAGCTAAACCAAGATCCAAACCATTCTGGAAACCTAGTTTATTAAAACTTTCGCCGATTATCGATGCAGCGCCATGACCGCCCTCAAAACCTACCTCTATTAAACATCCCATTAGAGGATTTGTATTCATAGATGGAGGCAAAAAATATCTAACAACTAAACCGCCAACAAAAAACTGTCCGAAACCTAGGGAAAGAGCTAAAAGAAATTGGTTAAAAATTGGTTTAACTAAACCATTTATATTCGGAATAGGTCTTCCCATCATTAAAGTTGCGAAGACTAATGATAAAAGAGGAGTAGGAAAATTACTCCAAACATTGATTGTTTCTTTTGGCAAAAAGTGTATCGCTCCAAATGGACCTATAGATATACCTAAAATTCCTGATATAACTGCTATCGGCAAGCCAAACCTCTCAAGTTGTACGGCTAGTTTAAATTTCCTACCAAAAATCAACAAAAAAAATATTATTAACAATCCAAAAAAACTTATTAAAAGAGAATTTGAAAAAATATCTTTATTCTGTAAAGAAAAAATATTCAATGATTTCAAAAACATATAATTCTAAATCTAAATTAATAAACAAAATTTTTCAAATAAAAAAGGCTCCTCTTAAAGGAGCCTTTTGATATAAGTAATTAAATTTAAGAATTAATCTTTAAGAGTAACAGTTGCACTATCAATATTACTGATAGCATTTGTAACTCTCTTGAAGTCAAAGCCTAGTGCTCTTAAAGCGTGCCATAAATGGCCTTGAATAAAGAAGAATCCGAAATAGTAATGAACATTAGCTAACCACGCCCTTGAAGTGTACTCACCATCAGGAAGATCAACAGTATCTACCCAATAAGGAGAAATACTAAATTTCAATTCAAGTGGTTCACCAAAGAATTCAGTTGGATAAACTGTTGTGTTAGCTGCACTCCAGAAGGCTGCGATAATAGCCATCCAGCCTATTCCAGCTAGTGACCATGAGAGAACAGCTTCTGCCGAGAGAAGACCTTTACCTTTGAATTTGGTATATTCACCAACTTGCTTAGTAGCAATATGCCAAGCACCACCAGTAATCTCAACGAAAGCAAGGAAAGCATGACCACCCATTACTTCTTCGAGACTATCAATAGTCAAAAAGTCTGTCTGATGATTCCAAATTTTGGCCAAATTTAATTCATACTCAACCTGTCTTACAGAGCCAATAGCTGGATCATAAATTCCATGCACTCTTGCCCATTCGACAAAAGCAATAACTGCGAAACCAAGAATAATTAGATGGTGACCAAGAATAAATGTCAATTTGTCTGGATTATCCCATTCAATATTGAATTTTCTTGCTCTTGCTACATCAGAATCTTCAAGATTTCCAGGAAGAAGTAAAGAATGTAAAAGTCCCCCGGCGGCTAAAACCATAGAAGAAACTAAGTGAACTATTGCTATCGCTAGAACAGGTTTAGTATCTCCCATAGCAACACCATTAGCATCAAACCCTATTCCAAGAGTTGCTAAATGAGGAAGAACGATTAGAGGTTGATGACCCATTGGGACACTTGGGTCAAATCGTGAAAGTTCAAAAAGGGTGAATGCACCCGCCCAGAAAACAATTAATCCTGCATGAGCTACATGAGCAGCAATGAATTTTCCTGAGCGATTCGCTACACCTGAATTACCAGCCCACCATCCATAGGTAGTATCTGGATTTCCATAGGTTTGCATTTAGGAATTGATTAGCTTAAACGTTTTGAGAATACTTTATATTTCACCAAACAGTTGAATTAATAACAAAATTGTAAAGGTTAGTAATCCTGGTAATTACAAATCAAAAAACCTTCATAAGGCAATCCTAAAGCAAAGAAGGTAGATTTAATGAAGAAAAAATTATTCTCAGAGA
>CACGJI010000053.1 GCA_902573335.1 uncultured Synechococcaceae cyanobacterium
GAAAAAAGGGTTTGCCGATTTATAGTTTCTATATTTTTACCTTTAAATGATATTATTATTAAAAACGGATTAATTTAAGATGATTAAATTGCGCCTTAAGCGCTTTGGAAAGAAAAAAGAGGCAAGTTTCAGAATTGTTGCATGCAACAGTACTTCCAGAAGAGATGGTAGACCCCTGCAAGAACTAGGTTTTTATAATCCAAGAACTAAGGAAACCCGGCTTGACACAGAAGCTTTAAGAACAAGACTTACTCAGGGCGCTCAGCCTACTGATGTTGTGAGAACTTTATTAGAAAAGGGAGGCTTATTAGAAAAAACAGAAAGACCCTCTATCGCAATTGGTAAAGCAAAGTTAGAGAAGGAAAAATTAGCTAAGGCTAAAACTAAAGACGAAGAAAATGATAGTAGTAAAGTTGAAAGCGAGGGTAATGAAGCTGAAAGCTAGTGAGTTGATAAATTTTTATTCTTATTCAATAACTTAATGAAGGAAGTTTCCAAAACTGGTCACTTCAAAATAGATTTGCCAAGCTCTGATGCCGCTACAGCATTATCTGGACCTGGTAATTCTTTCTTAAAAAAATTTGAGTCTCTAACAGGAGTTTCTTTAACTATAAGAGGCTTACAACTTGAGATGAATGGTGTCATATCTAAAATTGAGAGAGCCTCAGCATTAGTAGAACTAACAAGACCAATTTGGGAGCAAGGGTTAGAAGTCCCAGAGGTAGATCTTAAAGCGGCTTTAAGTTCTTTAAATATGGGCGAATCGTCTTCACATGCTGAACTAGGAAAAAAAATTCTTGCGCGTTCCAAAGAAGGAAGATATTTAAGACCAAGAACTATAAGGCAAAAAGAATATGTTGAATCAATTGAAAACTTTGATCTTACCTTTGCGATTGGTCCAGCTGGAACTGGTAAGACATTTTTAGCAACTGTTTGCGCGGCACGACTATTGAACGAGAAAAAAATTGAAAAAATTGTTTTAACTAGACCAGCTGTAGAAGCTGGTGAAAGTTTGGGATTCCTACCTGGTGATTTGCAACAAAAAGTAGATCCATATTTAAGACCCCTATTTGATTCTTTACATAGTATTTTCGGGATTGACAGAACAAATTCGTTAATTGATAAGGGAATTATTGAAGTTGCTCCTTTGGCATTTATGAGAGGCAGGACCTTAGACAACTCCATAGTTATCTTAGATGAAGCGCAAAATACTACTTGCTCTCAAATGAGAATGTTTTTGACAAGATTAGGAGAGAGATCAAAAATGGTTGTAAATGGAGATATTACACAAATTGATTTAAAAAAAGATCAGGAAAGCGGCCTCATCGAAGCATCGAGAATTTTCTTTGAAACTCAAGGTATAAAATTTTGTTATTTAACTGTTGAAGATGTAGTTCGTCATCCTTTAGTTCAGAAAATTATTGAGGCTTATCAATAATTTCAAAACTCTGGAGATCCGTACCCTGAAATTTTGAAAATCGAGTAGAATAAAGCCATATTTAAAAAAAAGTAAATGCCAGCAAGTAGTAATTTCAATCAAGCTATTCGTGAAGCACAAACTAGTTCAATTGTTGGACCTAATGTTGTACAAAAAGCTCTACCTTACGTTGGTGGAGGTATGGTTCTAACTTCATTAGGCGTTTTAGCAGGTGTCTCACTCATAGCAACAAATCCTGGGCTTTTCCAGCCTCTTTCAATAGTTGCATTAATAGCAGAATTGATTTTGTTTTTTATAGCCACAAGTGCTGCAAATAATGCAAATAATGCGAAGGCCCTACCCTTGTTGACAGGATTTAGTTTGTTAACTGGATTCACCTTAAGTGGAATAGTTGCTTTAGCAATAGGAACAATTGGTATTGGTTCGGTTGGAACAGCTGCCTTAGCTACTGGTATAACTTTCGTTATTGCCTCTTATACTGGCCAAAGAATGAGTGATAGTGTTGGTCAAGCACTAAGTGGAGTAGTTGGTCTTGGATTGATAGGTTTGCTTATAGCAATGTTTGTCCAATTAATTGGAGGATTCTTTGCTCCAGGAGTTTTTGGAGGTTCAGGACTTGAATTGATAATTGCAGGATTTGGAACTGTCTTATTTGTTGCAATGTCTTTTGTTGACTTCTACACAATGCCAAGAAGATATAATGATGATCAATACCTTGCAGGAGCTTTAGGTATGTATCTAACTTACATAAATCTTTTTGTTTTTATATTGAGATTAATGATTGCACTACAAGGTGGCGGAAGAAGAGAATAAACACATTACTTAAATAACTTTCCTAAAGCGTAGATTTTTTTCTACGCTTTTTTAATGGGCGATATCATGAATTTGTTTTTTAATAAATTCCTTTTGCTCTGAGTCATACTTTACTGAATTATCAAAACTATTGCCCATATCATCTAAGTCTCTAAGGACTTGATTGATAGACTTAGTAACTGACTTAGTTTCTAGCAGTCTTAAAATAGCCTTACATCTATCTGAAATGTTTTCTGATATTATCTCATATTCATGATTATTATCTCTTCGATGAATAATTATTTGAGCGGAACTCATTATTAAATTTTTTACTACTATTTCTGTTACGGCATCACCACCTTCGTTCAGTTTGTAAATTAGTGAAAAAGGAAGTTTATCTAACAAAAAACAATCTTTATCTGATAAAGCGTATGCAAAAAATCCTCTAAGTCCATTTCTTGTTTTAGTTAGCTCTGCGATTCTATCTGCTAAAACCTCTTCGCTGAGTATATCTTCACCCCACTCTTTACACCATTTTGCGGATATGTTTATTGCTTGAGTAAATGAAGCCTCTTTTAAATTTATGGTTTTTTTTTCCATTTTTGATCAGAATTTTATTAATGATGCATTAAAAGTATTTGACCAATTATAGATCTGGGTTTGTAACTTTACTAGGAAGGCCAAATGTGGGTAAGTCTACCTTAATAAATAAATTGATTGGAGAAAAAATAACAATTACTTCTCCAGTAGCGCAAACTACTAGAAATAAATTAAAAGGAATACTTACTACAGGCGATGGGCAAATAATTTTTGTCGATACACCAGGTGTTCATAAACCTCATCATCGACTTGGAGAGATATTAGTAAAAAACGCGAAATCTGCAATTAATGGAGTTGATATGGTGATTTTTGTAATTGATTCAAGTGAAGAACCTGGTAGAGGTGATGAATATATATTGAACTTTTTAATCGCAAATAAAACTGAGTTTATTGTTGCATTAAATAAGTGGGATTTGGTTAATAAAGAATTTAGGAATTTACGGTTAGATCAATATAGAAGATTTTTTGGAATTAATAGAAACTTTCAAATTGTAAGTGCTTCTCAAGGAGAAGGATGTTCAGCGCTAGTGGATATGGCACTTAATTTTCTTCCAGAGGGGCCAAAACTTTATGGCGAAGAGACGATATGCGACCAACCTTTAGATAATTTATTATCTGATTTAGTAAGAGAGCAGGTATTAATAAATACAAGAGAAGAAGTACCTCATAGCGTTGCAGTAAAGATAGAAAAGATAGAGGAAATGAAAAGAAAAAATGGTAAAATTTTTACAGCTATTTTGGCTACCATTATTGTTGAAAGATCTACTCAAAAAGGCATTCTTATTGGAAAGAAAGGTTCAATGTTAAAAATTATTGGTCAGTCAGCAAGATCAAATATGTCAAAATTAAT
Organism: uncultured Synechococcaceae cyanobacterium; assembly: GCA_902573335.1. GTDB lineage: Bacteria > Cyanobacteriota > Cyanobacteriia > PCC-6307 > Cyanobiaceae > Prochlorococcus_A. The sequence continues at coordinate 3,681 of CACGJI010000053.1, forward strand.
TGATGGTCCAGTTCATCTAGAGTTGTTTGTGAAAGTTGTTCCAAATTGGAGAAAAAAAGAATCAAGATTAATTGAGTTTGGTTATGAGGAAGATTTATAGATGCGTAGTTTTGATTTTGATGTAATTACATTGTTCCCTAAAGCTTTTGAATTAATAAATAATTTAGGGGTTATAACTAAAGCTTTAGATAAGAACTTGATTGATGTAAATTTACATGATCTAAGAGAATTCGGAGAAGGTTCTTACAGACAAGTAGACGATAAGCCCTATGGAGGTGGAGCAGGGATGGTATTAAAACCTGAACCTATTTATAAGGCATATGAATCAATTAGAAAGTCACCTAAAAGTAAAACTTTGTTGATGACTCCACAGGGTAAAGTCTTAAAGCAAAAGGATCTTGCGAGATGGTCTTCTTTGGATCAAATAATAATTATTTGTGGTCAATATGAAGGTTTTGATGAAAGGGTTAGATCCTTAGCTGATGAGGAGATATCTATAGGAGATTATGTACTTTCTGGAGGAGAAATTCCTGCTATATCAATAATTAACGGTTTAACTAGATTATTACCGGGAACACTTGGTGATCCAGATTCTTTGATCAATGAGAGTCATAACTCGTCCTTACTAGAGTACCCACAGTACACAAGACCTCAAGTTTTTAGGGATATGAAAGTTCCTGATGTTCTCATTAGTGGTAATCATAAAGAAATTGAATTTTGGAGAGAAGAGAAGATGTTAGAAAGAACTTTAAAAAGAAGAAAAGATCTAATAAAAAGTGAATTTCGTGATTTGAAAATCGATGAATATGATGGGGACGATTGGCTCTGGGATTTATAGAGAATTTGCTTCAGTTTTAATTTTAAAAGAATACAAATTCAATAAATTTCACTAAAGATTCATACAGAATAATTTTCTATTTTTCTAGATTAATAGTAAGATTAAAAAAAAAATCAATTTTGCAACTCAAAAAGAATTTTGAATATATAGGTTTAAGAATTCTCTCTTTAAAGAGTAAGTCAACTTTGGCCTT
>CACGJI010000054.1 GCA_902573335.1 uncultured Synechococcaceae cyanobacterium
ATTTGTCTCGTTAGAAGCATTGCTCTCATTGGACACTCCCCTTTTTCTTCTGCTTCTCCCATTTTCATATTCAGAGTTATCAGAAGAATTTCCATAACTTCTATCTTCCCAACCTTCTGCTCCAGAAGATTTATTAGTGTTAGAGCTATTAGATCCATTGCCGCCGTAGCCGCCACCTCCATAGCCGCCATTATTACCGCCTCTTCCTCCTCTACGAGATCCACCAGAACCTCTAGGCTCAGCTTTATTAATTCTTAATGGCCTACCCATAAGTTCCGTTCCTTGCAAACCATCAATAGCTTTTGACTCAATCGCTTCATCTGCCATTTCAATAAATGCGAATCCTCTTTTCCTTCCAGTATCCCTCTCCAAGGGGAGAGAACAATTTAAGACCTCACCAAAAGGGCCAAACAACTGTATAACATCTTCACGCTCTGCGCGGAACGGCAAATTGCCAACAAAAATACTCACTTTAAACTCAACAAAAATTTACCTTATAGAAAAACTACAATGAGTAGTCTCATAACGTTGCTTTACTATTCTACTTCAAAGCATACCCTTGTTGTAGAAAAATAATTGATATTCAAAGTAACAATCTTTTTTGCCAATTATTTACCTCTTTTTCTACTTGAACAAAACCTGTACCACCTTCGCTATTTCTTGATTTAACGACATTAAGAGGTTTAAGATTTACAAAAACATCTTCATCAAATTCGGGATGAAATTTTTTAAATTCTTCAATTTTAAGATTTTTAAATAACATTTTTCTTTCCAGGCAATATTTAACCATTTGACCAACAACTTGATAAGCAGTTCTAAAAGGAACATCTTTATCAACTAAGTAATCTGCCAAATCAGTAGCATTAGAAAAGTCGTTTTCTACAGAATCAGATAGATTTTCAATATTAAATTCAATGCCCTCATTAATTAAAATAGTCATTGCTTTAATACAAGAAGATATTGTTTCTGCAGTATCAAATATTGGCTCTTTATCCTCTTGAAAATCCTTATTATAAGAAAGTGGTACCCCTTTGACCATCGTTAACAATGCCTGGAGATGTCCATACACTCTTCCTGTCTTACCTCTTATCAATTCTGGAACGTCAGGATTTTTTTTCTGCGGCATTAGGCTACTTCCTGTGGCACATTTATCTGTTAATTTTGCAAAAGAAAATTCATCAGTTACCCATAAAATTATTTCCTCTGAAATTTTACTTAAATGAGACATCAATATAGCAGATGAAGAAACAAACTCTATACAAAAATCTCTATCACTTACTGCATCAATACTGTTTTTATAAATCTTTTTAAAACCCAATTCTGCAGCTGTAAAGTGTCTATCTATTTTTATTTTTGTTCCAGCTAATGCTGCAGCTCCTAACGGAGAAATATTAACTCTTGAGCGTACTTCTTTATACCTTTCACGGTCTCTTTGGAGCATTTCTATGTAAGCCAATAAATGATGAGCCAAAGATAATGGTTGCGCTCTTTGCATGTGGGTATATCCAGGAATTAAGGTATAAATATTGGATTTCGCAAGATTTAAGAAGGATTTTTGCAAATCAGTTATTAAAATTTCAATATTGTCAATCTCTTTCCTTAGCCACAATCTTATATCTGTACCAACTTGATCATTTCTACTTCTACCTGTGTGTAATTTTTTTCCAGTTTCACCAATTAAGCTTATCAGCTTTTCTTCTATGCAATAGTGAATATCTTCAGAAGGTGGACTAGGAGAAAATTTACCCTCCAAATACTCAACTTTTATTAATTCTAAACCATTAATAATTTGGTAAGCCTCAGAAGAGGATAAAACTTTTGTTTTGCCAAGCATTTTTGCATGAGCAATCGAACAATCTAAATCTTCCAAAATAAGCTTTCTATCAAAACTAATTGAGGCATTAAACTTTTCAATAAAAGGGTCAAGTGCATTATCAAACCTTTTACTCCAAACTTTTGCCATATCATTTAGTAACTTTAAGTATCTCTAATAAAGCATTTTTTTATATAAGTGACAAAAAATATCTATTTCAATTGAAAAATAACCATCGAGGCATCATCTTCAAGATGTCTATTTTGCCCTGTAAAATCATCTAACTTTTTAAATATTTTATTTAAAATTTCTTGGGATGTATAAGATTGCTTGCATAATTTTGTGAGAGTTTTAATTAATCTTTCCTCATCAAATCTTTGTCCTAAAGAGTTAGAAGTATCAATTACTCCATCTGTATAATAAAGAACTAAATCATTTTGATTAAGCTTGATTTCACCACAGTGATATTCAGCATCTGTTTGTAGCCCCAGTACAAATCCTTTTGCATCTAATTTAATAATTTTCTGATCTGAATTTTTCCAAAGCAGAGGAGGATTATGTGCTGCATTAGCGAATCTCAATTTTCTAGTTCTAGGATCATAATCTGAGTAAAATAATGTCACAAATCTATGCGATTGATCTAAATCATTGATTGCTAGTTGATTCAAATCATGCAAAATTCTATCTGGAGGCAGACCAGTAAGAACCTCTGCACGAAGCATTCCTCTTAACATAGTCATTAAAAGACCGGCTGGAATCCCTTTGCCCATGACATCACCTATTACAAAAGCCCATCTTGATTTTTCTTTCCTTTTTTCAGAGATATTCGTCTTTAAGCACATAAAATCATAGTAATCTCCACCGAGCTGAAGAGCTGGCCTACAATGTGCGGCCAAGTCTATACCATGGATAATTGGACAATAATCCGGGAGTAGTTGAGATTGAATTTCTGCACCAGTAGAAATTTCTCTATCTACATTTTCATGTTTTTTCTTTGTTTTTATTAAGTAGTGATTTTCTAATCCAACAGCTAGACAATTTTCAATAAAATTAAAATTACTATCTTCAGTAATCGACTGAATAGAAATAGCTTCGCTAAAAATATAAATAAATCCTCTACATTTGCCTCTAGATATTATTTTTTTTGTTTCAATTTTATATTCTTTAAATTGATTTTTTAAAGCATTTTCAAAAGTTAGAATTTCTTTTATTTTAAAATTTTTTGAGAAATGAAATTGGTCCAAAAAACTATTAATTTCTTCTTCAATCGTTAAATATTTATAATTAACAGAAATTTTTATATTTTCGTTCCATATCTCCCCCTCGTAATTTAAAGGAATAATTAAAATTATATTCTCAGAAAAAATATGTTTATAAATTAAGCATACATAATCCAGTAATTTATTTATGTTGGAAAAAGATTTTAAATAATATGCTAAGGAAGATGCAATTTCAGCAAATTTATATTTATTTTTTAAAATTACTTTAGAATCGTTTTCTAAAAAATTTTGTATAAATTTATTCGAAAATATTTTTTCTTTTTGATTATTTGTCAAAGCTAATCTAATAGATAAGTATGTTGTAACATTAAATTTAAGTTTTTAAAAAAAATTAATTAAATATTTATTTATCTGCAAGCATAGCCTCTACAAATTCATAACTATTAAATGGTCTCAAATCTTTTATACCTTCTCCAGCTCCAATAAACCTTATTGGCAAATTTACTTCTTCAGATACAGCTAAAGAGACACCTCCTCTAGAAGTGCCATCTAATTTAGTAATAATTGCCCCACTTAAATCTGCTGATTTAGCGAAGCTTTTTGCTTGTTTTAAGCCATTTTGTCCCTGACTTGCATCTAAAACTAATAATGATTCAACAATTGCATCTGGTACCTTTTTATCAATAATTTTTTTTATTTTTGCTAATTCATCCATTAAATTATTTTTTGTTTGCAATCTACCCGCTGTATCAACAAGTAATAACTCAACATTTCTTTTTTTTGCAGAATTAATTGCATCAAAAACAACAGCAGCTGGATCAGCATTTTTTGATTGATTAGATATAACGTCAACATTACTTCTATCTCCCCACACTTTAAGTTGTTCTACTGCAGCCGCTCTAAAAGTATCAGCAGCAGCAATCAAAGTTTTATAATTACTTTTTGATGAAAGATATGCTAATTTTCCCAATGTAGTAGTTTTACCAACACCATTAACTCCTACTAATAACCAGACATTTAACTTACCCTTTTGGGGAACTAAAAGATCAGAGCCCGAATTTTTTATTGGTTTATCGATAATTAATTTTAATTCCTTCTTCAAGAATTTTATTCCTGCTTCTCCACCCACAACTTCCTCGTTTAATTTTGTTCTAAGAGAACTTATAACTTTATCGGTTGAATTAATCCCTACATCAGCTCTTATTAATAAAGTCTCTAAATCATCAAGAGATTCAGGAGTAAGAGGATCATCTCCCAATTTATCCAATAATTCAGTAACAAATCCTTTACGGGTTTCTTCTAATCCTCTCCGTAATTTAGTTAACCAATCAATTTCATCAATCGATATTTGATTTATTTTTTTTCCTTGAGCAGCTAATACCATTGCCGACCAAGTAAAATTATCATCAAATT
>CACGJI010000055.1 GCA_902573335.1 uncultured Synechococcaceae cyanobacterium
CGAATCTTTATTTACATCAATCCTTCCACAAGATGCTAGAACTAAATCACAATCAAAAATTGCTTTTTGAAGATCATCAAAAACCTTACAATTTTTAAGAAATTTTTGACCTTTAAGAGCCATTTTTTTCGCTTCTAAAGAAAATATGTCGCATTTAGGAGAAACAATTCTTAATTCATCAACTTCAAAATTACTGCATAATCTAGCAACGCTTCCTACATTTAAAGGGCCACTTGGTTCAACTAAAATTACCTTTAAATTAGAAAAATTTTTTCCCAAAATCATTCAAGGCTATGAAGATATTTTAATAAATTAGACATATTTACAGGATCAATTTCAAAACTTGGCATAGGCGGAGTCAAGCCTCCAGTAACTTGTTTTATTATCTCTTTATCATTCAAACGTTGAGTTATTGAGTGTAAGTCTGGACCCACTAATCCTCTTGCTGTAATTCCATGACATCCAACACAATTTATCTTAAAAAGAGCATCTCCTTCCTCAGCAGAGCCATTAAGCTCAAGAGTTTCCATAATATATTTGTTATTTTCATGATGATTTACGAAAAATATTGAAAAACAAATCAATAAAACTCCAAATAGAACAAAAACAATTTTTAAGAATTCTCTCTTAAAGTCTCTTTCTGCTGCAGTTGATGAAGATGTTGACACAAAAAATAGTCTCTATGTAACAATTGTGAGTAAGAAATTCAAAATCGGCAAAAAAATGATCGAGCCTCTTCTATGTGGAATTGTTTTAGGTTTAGTTCCAATAACTCTTCTTGGATTATTCGTAAGTGCATGGAATCAATATAGAAGAGGTTCAGGGATGCTGGACATTGATTAAAAATGTTAATCTTGACTGTCCATAATTTCTTACATCTATAGTTTCCCACAAAGTACTTTTTTTAATAAATAGGTTTGGAGAATGTTCACAAATAACTGTTGAATCTTTTTTTAAAAGATTACTATTAAATAATTGATTTAAAACTAATTCATAGAAATCCACATCGTATGGAGGATCTAGATAAACAAAATCAAATTTTAATTTGTTTAAATCCATATTTCTAGATGATAAGTTTCTCTCATAATTAGGTTTTGTCCATTTCAAAACGTCTTTACAAATAACTTCGATATCATTTCTCCTATTATCTATATTCTCCAACGAGAGTAAATTTTCTAAGCAAATTTTTGAGTTGATTTTGTTTTTTTCAATTGCAATTATTTTGCTTGCTCCGTGATTATAGGCTTCACAAGATATGGACCCTGTTCCACTAAATAAATCTAACCAGTTACTATTTTTAACTCTATTGTTCAATATGTTAAATATGGCCTCTCTCACTCTCAAAGTTGTAGGTCTGGTATAAGAATTATTTGGACTTTGGAGTTTTTTACCACCAATTAATCGTAAGTTAGTCTTCATCCCTAAGCATCTGTTATTGAATATTACTCAGCCATCTTCTCAAAAGTTTTTCTCCGGTTTTCCCAGATTTTTCCGGGTGAAATTGACAGGCCAATAAATTATCATTCTCAATCATTGCAGTTAATTTTTCAGATCCATAATCAACCTGAGCTGCAATAATATTTAAGTCATCTGGGATTGCGTGATAGGAATGTACAAAATAGACCCAATTATTAAATTCTTCAATCCCAAATAAAGTATTTTTTTTTGTAGGTAAAAGTTTGCACCAACCCATGTGTGGGATTCTTTGGTTAACAATATTGGGTATTTTTTGTATTTTCCCTTTTATAATCCCCAGCCCTTGAACTTTTCCTTCATCACTAGATTCAAAAAGGAGTTGGAGACCTAAACATATCCCCAAAAAGGACTTCCCACTTTTAATCCAATTTTTCAAATCAGTTATCAAATCAGTATTTATGAGATTATTCATCGCTGGATCAAATGCTCCAACTCCTGGAAGTATTATCGCCTTACAAAACTTAGAATCATTAAAGCTTTTAATTAATATTATTTCTTCTCCAAGACTTTCTAGAGATTTTGTTACGGAATGAATGTTACCCATCCCATAATCTATAAGTCCAATTTTATGCAAAGCTTTTAAATTTATAAATGCTTAGTTAAAGTGCTTGAAAGAGTTGCTTTTGGTACAGCCCCAACAACGGTATCAACCTTTTGACCTCCTTTAAAGATCATTAATGTTGGAATACTTCTAATTCCATATTGACTGGCAACATTTGGATTCTCATCTGTGTTTAATTTAAAAACTTTAATTTTCCCTTCAAAGTCTTTTGAGATTTCTTCCACAACTGGTGCAACCATCCTACATGGACCGCACCATGGTGCCCAAAAATCAACCAATACTGGTAGATCACTTTGCAGTACATCTTTGTCAAATGAAGAATCAGTTACGGCTGGAGCTGATGACATAATTTAAGTATTCCTTTTTGAAAATTTAGCAGGCAATTCTTTTAAGTGATGATTTCATTACAGATAAAATAATATAAGTAACAAAATATCTAAAAAAGCCCGATTAATCGGGCGATTTAGTGTGTGAGGAGTATGGGGTTTCCCCCATCATTTCATAATAACTCCTAATTAGAAAATTTTTCAATTTAATACTTAATTCACTAAGGTTTTATAATTTTGCTCTAAATGAACTACTTACCCATCCCAAGCTGCTGAGCCTTTTGATAAACCTTACCCTCTGTAAGAAGCGATGGTGCGATAACTATATCAACTTCTTGCATTTCTTTAATATTTTTTGCGCCAAGAGTGCTCATTGAGGTTCTAATGGCTCCTAATAAGTTATGTGTCCCATCATCAAGTAAAGCAGGGCCTTTAATTATTCTTTCTAAGGATCCTGTAGAACCAACTTCAATTCTTGTACCCCTTGGCAATACTGGACTTGGAGTCGCCATACCCCAGTGAAATCCTCTACCTGGAGCGTTTGAGGATTTAGCTATTGGGGATCCAATCATTACAGCATCTGCTCCACATGCTAAACATTTACAGATATCTCCTCCCGTTACAATTCCTCCATCACCAATAATAGGAATATAACGACCACTTTCTGTAAAGTAATCATTTCTTGCCGCACTACAATCAGCAATTGCAGTTGCTTGAGGGATTCCAATTCCCAACACTCCTCTTGATGTACATGCTGCTCCAGGTCCTATCCCAACCATTAATCCTGCAACTCCAGCATCCATGAGAAGTTTTGCAACTTCGTAAGTTACACAATTTCCTGCTACAACTGGGACATTCATAGATTGACAGAGATCTTTAATATTTAGGGTTTCCTTACCTTCCATACCAAGATGTTCAGTTGAAACAACTGTTCCTTGAAGAAAAAATAAATCTATTTTGGAATTATTAAGTATATCTTTAAACTTAATAGCAGCTTGAGGAGTCCCACTAAAAGCAGCGATACCTCCTCCTTCTTTGACCTCATTTATTCTTTGTAAAATTAATCCTTCCTTGACGGGTTCACTGTATATCTTCTGCATTAACGGAACGAAATCATTCTTCCCGACTGATGCTATTTGGTTCAATATTTCATCAGGATTTTCATATCTTGTTTGTATACCCTCCAGATTAATAACCCCTATGGAACCTAATTTTGTAAGTTCTACAGCCGTATTGACATCTACAACACTGTCCATGGCACTAGCTACTATCGGAACTTCTCTTTTGATATCACCTATTGACCAAGAAGGATCAGTCAAATCGTAATCAAGTGTTCTATTCCCAGGGACTAAAGCTATTTCATCAATGCCATAAGCCCTTCTGACTTTTTTATTTAAACCAAGTTCAATATTCACGGAATTTTTCTCTTTATTTTGAATAAATTAACAACTAAAGGGGTAATAAGCCAACGTTTATTCAAAAACAACAGGTTTTATTTTGATTTGTGTGTAAATGTGAGTATTTGGGAATTAAATAAATATTTTTTTTTATTCATTATTGCAATCAGCGATTATTATTAAAAAAAGGATTTTTATATGTCTGATATTTTAGATTCTGATAACTC
>CACGJI010000056.1 GCA_902573335.1 uncultured Synechococcaceae cyanobacterium
TCAGAAAATTCTGATAGGGTGGAAATTATTTACACGAAATTCATCACTCTAGTTAGCTGCGCCCCTGTCGTTCAAACACTATTGCCACTTGACCCTCAAGGAATTGCTGAGGAAAACGATGAAATTTTTAGGTTGACTACAAAAGATAGTAAGTTACTTGTTGAAAAATCAAATATTGAAAAAAGTGATTCAGAGAAGTTGCCATCAGATATTGTTTTTGAACAAAGTCCTGATCAACTATTAGATTCGTTATTACCATTATATTTACAGAATCAAGTACTAAGAGCTCTTCAGGAGTCAGCAGCTTCAGAACTCGCTTGCAGGATGACTGCGATGAATAATGCGAGTGATAATGCTAAAGAATTAGCAAGTACTTTGAATCTAACCTATAACAAAGCCAGACAAGCAGCTATTACTCAAGAAATATTAGAAGTCGTAGGAGGTTCAGCAGTTTAGCAATAAGATTTAGGATATGCCTGAATATAATATCAAAGTTCAATTTGAGCGAAAGACTTTTAGCTTTTTATGTTCTGAAGATCAAGATATTATTTCAGCGGCAAAAATGAATGGAATAGATTTACCAAGTAGTTGTTGTTCGGGAGTTTGTACAGATTGTGCATCCATGATATTGGAAGGATCTGTAGATCAAGAAGATGCTATGGGATTAAATGATGATTTGAGGGAAAAGGGCTTTGCACTTTTATGTGTGGCATATCCCAAGTCAGATTTGAATATTGTTATTGGTAAAGAAGTCGAAGATGATTTATATAATGATCAATTTGGTAAATATCAAAAATGAAATTAAGTTCAGTTGATTATTATTTAGATTGGCCAGTTTCAATAAAATTAAAAAACTTAAGGGGTTATATTATTGCAAATTTAGAAAAAAAAGGTGATTTAATTCGATGGTCAATTGTTGATATTAACAATTCTATTGACTCTTTTGGAACAAAAAAACTTAGAATTAAAGCTGTCTTAGCTAACTAAAAATATAAATTGAAATATTTTTAATAATGGAAAATTCACCAACAATATTCATTGTCCCAACCGGTATTGGTTGTGAAGTAGGAGGTTTTGCTGGGGATGCACTTCCTACCGCTAAATTATTAGCATCGGCAAGTGGATGTTTAGTTACTCATCCAAATGTTATGAATGGCGGCACTCTCTCTGAAAAAGATAAAAATATTTTTTATGTTGAGGGTTATAGTTTAGACCGACTTGCTAAAGGAGAAATCGCTTTAAAAAGTGTAAAGCAACAGAAAATTGGGATAATTTTTGATTCAGCCATTGAAAGAGAAATATTAGTGAGACATTTACAAGTTGCTGATGCATGTGTTTCTACTTTAGGAATTAATGTTCATTCTTATGTGATTACGAAAAAGCCATTAAACATAGTTATTGATTCTGATTCTTCAAAAATCAGTGGTGGCAAAATTGAAAATCCTGATGCTCTAATTGATGCTGGAAAATGTTTAATAGAAAAAGGAGTTACGGCAATAGCAATTGTGGCAAAATTTCCAGATGATTCAGATTCATTAGAGACAAATATCTATCGAGAGGGGAAAGGGGTTGATCCTATTTCTGGAGTCGAAGCAGTTATAAGTCACTTAATAAGCAAATTCTTAAAAGTTCCCTGTGCTCACGCACCTGCTTTAAATCCAATTGAATTGAATGAAAAATTAGATCCTCGTGCAGCTGCAGAAGAAATAGGATTCACCTTTTTACCCTCTGTACTGATTGGGTTAAGCAATGCGCCTGACATTGTTGAATTGCCCGCTAAAAATGAATCAATCTCACTACACCCTGATGAGATTGAATCTATTGTTATTCCTAATGGAGCACTAGGTGGAGAAGCAGTACTAGCAGGGATTGAAAAAGGTTTAAATATTATCTCTGTAAAAAATCAAAATACATTAAAAGTGACAAATGAGTTTTATGATTATCCCAATCTTTTTGAAGTGAACAATTATTTAGAAGCTGCAGGCATAATTCTTGCTATCAAAAAAGGTATCAATCTTGATTCAGTTAAACGGCCTTTAAAAAAAATCCAACAGTGTTTTTATAGTGATTAATAAGATATTGCTATGGGAACTCTCCAGTCACTTCCTAATGATTGACTGCTTAGTTTTAGGATTGGCGGAGCCTGCTTTCTTTTGAATTCTGCTTTTTTTATGAGTGAGATAATTTTTAAAATTAAATCTTTTTTATAACCATCTTCTTCTAGCTGTAGTAAATCTTTTTTCTCTTCAATAATTCCTTTAAGAATATTATCTAAAATAGAATAAGGAGGTAGAGAATCAGTATCTAATTGATCAGGACCTAATTCGGCACTTGGAGCTTTCGTGCGGATATTTTCTCCAATTATATTTACGTTAGTATCTAACATATATGACTTTCTATGATTTATTGATTCTTCACTATCAAGCCAATTGCATAATTTAAAAACATTAGTTTTATATAAATCCCCAATTACCGATAATCCTCCATTCATATCACCATAAAGTGTGCAATATCCTACAGCTAGCTCTGATTTATTTCCTGTTGAAAGTAATAAATGCTTTTCTTGATTTGCTAAAGCCATCAGAAGCGTTCCTCTGATCCTTGATTGAATATTTTGATTTGTTATTTCAGCCATCTCGAAAGATATAGTTTTTATAAAAGATTCTTCAAAAGAATTCACCAGGTTTTCAATTGGGATGCTATTGAAATTTATTTTTAATCTCCTTGCTAAATCTTTTGCATCACTTTTTGAATGGGACGAGCTCCACTTGGAGGGCATTGAGACGCAATAAATATTATTACTGCCAAGAGCAGCTGTCGCAATTGCTGAAACTAGTGCTGAATCAATGCCACCGCTTAGTCCAAGTAAAGCTGTTTTAAAACCGCATTTTTGAGCATAATCTCTAACACCAAGGACTAATGCATCAAAAATTGATGATATTTCAGATTGTTCAAAGTCTTTTTTCTCGGGTATTGTTTGCTCGACATGCCAACTTGAGAGGTCTTCTGAAAAGGATTTCAATTGCTTAATTTTAGATCCATTCTTATCAAGAATAAAACTATTTCCATCAAAAATTAAATTATCATTTGCACCAATCTGGTTTACATATATCAGCGGTACTTGAAGATATTTAGCAGCAAAACTGGAAACTTTGGATCTTAGATCTAACTTTTTGAAGGTATATGGGGAGGCCGATAAATTCACTAAGATATCAACTTTTTTTTTCTTTAAATCAGAAATAGGATTTTTTTTATGAATTCCTCTACCTTCTATATTTTTGTTGACCCATAAATCCTCACATATAGTAAAGCCAATTCGCCAAGTTTTATTATGTATTTCTTTTGTTAATATGGAAACTTTTTCTTCTGATCTAAAATATCTCTTCTCATCAAATACTTCATAGGTAGGAAGAATAATTTTTCGAGCAATTATTTTCCACTCACCGCGCTCAAGCAATGCAATAGAATTATAAAGATTTGGGAAAAAAGAATCATTTATTATCTCAGCTATCCCGACTGTGATACTCAAGTTTCCATATTTTTTATTAATAACTAAAGCTAATTGGTCAAGAATTTGATATTGATTTTTGATTAAATTGTTTTTTAGAAGTAAGTCATTTGCTGGATATCCCCATAATGATAATTCTGGAGTAAGAACTAAATCAGCAGAAGATGAGCTAGCTTTCGAAGCAACATAAAGTATTTTTTTTGCATTGCCCTCTAAATCTCCAACAACTGGATTAATTTGAGCAAGTAAAAACTTCATTCAACTAATTTAGTGGATTCATATAAATTATTCTTTTTAACAATATCTATTAATGAAGTTGGTAAATTAGAATAATTAAAATTTGACCTGAACTTAGAACTTGAAATGTTTGGGATTTTTA
>CACGJI010000057.1 GCA_902573335.1 uncultured Synechococcaceae cyanobacterium
CTTTCTTTTCGAATAGCTATTACTCTATTGCGTTTCAATAATTCAAAAAAATAATCAGGATTCTGAATTTCTAAAACTTCATTGATTAGCCTATGACTTTTTGTTTTATTACTTATTTTGATCTTTGGATCACATTCATCAAATTCAAAATCAAGACATTCATCATTATAAATAGAGGCAATCCACCTAATAGGTCTTGAAAATTTTATGTTACCTGCACCCCATTTCATAAATCGAGGGCCTTGAAGACTCTTTACTAATTTTGGGATAATCGAAGACAAAGATATTTTTGTTGATAGTCCTTTTTCAATTTTCTTTCCAAATACAAAATCACCCTTTTCTGTGTTTTTTATTTCTAGCTCACCTACATCTATATCTAAGCTATTAGCAAATCCTAAAGCAGCATTAGTAGGACATCCATTTAAATAAGCTGAATTTGCTTTAGGCCCTTTTCTTTCTATTATCTTATCTTCTGCATAATCAACTAAACCTTCGAGAAATAGAATTATCCTCCTTGGTGTGGAGGTAACAACTATATGTTCGAATTTGATTAACTTTTTATCCAATTCAAATTCTATTAGAGATTTAAATTGCTCTAGAACAGAATGAGAAAATTTTGCGGGCAACTCTTCAGTTCCTATCTCAAGTAAATATTTAGACAAGAAAATAATATGACTTCACTTACTATAATTTACTACCAGTTAAATAAGCTTTTCGCTAATGTATAAAAAGAGATATTTTTGGTCCTTTGATCAAGGTTGAGAAAGTAAAAAAGAAAAAAGATCCTACCAAGGAAGAAACTGTTTGTTTAGCAAATGGACTAGAAGTTTCTAAATTTGAAAATTTTAAAAAAAGTAGTCAATTCCTTAAAGAACCACTTGCTACGGAATTAGTCAATGAGAGCGATCATTTTACCAATGATGCAGTTCAGTTATTAAAATTTCATGGTAGTTATCAGCAAGATAACAGAGAAAATAGAAGGCCCGGCAAAAGTAAAGATTGGCAAATGATGCTTAGATTAAGAAATCCGGGCGGTGAAGTCCCTGGGAAATTATTTTTAGCATTAGATGAATTATCTGACAAACTAGGTAATGGAACACTTAGGGCCACTACAAGACAAGCCTTTCAAATGCATGGCATTAGAAAGGAGAACCTAAAGGAAGTAATTCAAACAATAGTAAATTCAATGGGCTCCACATTAGCTGCCTGTGGAGACATAAATAGAAATGTTATGGCCCCTGCGGCTCCATTTGCTTCGCCAGACTATAAAATCGCAAGAGCATTGGCAAAAAAAGTTGCAGATCTTCTGACCCCAATGGCTGGCCAAGGCACTTTTTTAGAGCTTTGGGCTGATGGGGATTTAGAGTACACAATAAAGCCTGACAAAGATATTGAAGCAATTAGGAAGCTCCAATTTAAAGATAATGTTTTTAGTGGGATAAAAGATGAACCTCTTTATGGTTCAACTTATTTACCAAGAAAATTCAAATGTGCTGTGACAGTTCCTGGAGACAATTCCGTTGATCTTCTTACCAATGACATAGGAATAGTGGCCTTTACTTCTAAAGATGGAAACTTAGAAGGGTGCAACTTCTATGTTGGAGGTGGTATGGGTCGCACACATAATAATGAAGAGACTTTTGCCAGAATTGCAGATCCACTTGGATATGTTGAAGAACATGATGTTTATGAATTAATACAAAGTATTGTGGCTATTCAAAGAGATTATGGTGATAGAAAATCAAGAAAAAATTCGAGAATGAAATATCTTATTCATAGAAAAGGTATTAAATGGTTCAAAAAGATACTTTTTGATAAGTATTTCAAAAAAGAAATTAAAAAAATTAGAAAAGAACCGGATAAGGTTCTTATTGATTATCTAGGTTGGCATAAACAAAATAAAACCTCCTATTTCGTAGGTTTACCATTATTATCAGGGAGATTATCTGGAGAGAAGAAAAATACCATAACAAGTATCGTTAGAAAATATAATTTAGATTTAAGACTTACACCCAATCAAGATATTTTACTTTGTAATATCGCCAATAAAAACAAAGGTGAAATTCAAAAATCTCTATCAAAAATAGGATACGCAAATTTAGAAGATATTAATGAAATACAAAGACACGCTTTAGCTTGTCCTGCCTTACCACTTTGTGGTCTTGCGATGACTGAAGCTGAAAGAATATTACCTGATGTATTAAAAAGGATTGAAAATTTACTTTTAGACCTAAAAATACAAAAAACAATATTATTTAGAATGACAGGATGTCCGAATGGATGTACCAGGCCTTATATGGCCGAATTAGCACTTGTTGGTAGTGGGCAAAACAAATACCAATTATGGTTGGGGGGAAGTAAAAATCTACAAAGGCTGGCTAAACCATACTTACAAAGAATGGAACTTAACGATTTAGAAAAAACTCTTCAACCATTATTTGATAATTGGAAAGGTAATTTGGATTTGGATTTCGGAGATTTTATAAATACTCAAGATGAAAATTATATATTTAATTTACTAAATAAAAATCAATAGAATTTAAATTTTTCCATAAAAAGCATTTGCTTTTTTATTTTTCCAAGCCCATAATTGATCACCATAACTAAAATGCCACCATTCATTAGGGTGTTGAGCAAATCCAAATTTAGTCATAATTTCCCTTAATAAATTTCTTCTACTATTCCAAATAATTGCTTCTTCATTCTTTATGTTTGCATAAAAATTAGGATTTGAGGTCTCATCCATTTGATCAACCATACTTCCCATTTCAACAAGATTTCCTTCTAAATCTGATAAACAAACATCCAATGCACCCCCAGTTGAATGAGGAGGAGGACACATAGTGTCATAAGAAGGATATGCCCAAAATTTTTCAACTTTTTTTAAAATGGATGGATAAGATTTTATATTTTCAAAAGAAATATCAGTATCGAATTTTTCACACTCTAATAAAAATGCTCTTTTAAACATAAATTCTTGTACTTCTAAAGGTCGCCAACTGTCATAAATTAAAAGGTTAAAACTACTCTTTGATATCAAATAATCATTTACTTTTACTAATCTATTTACAACCTCTTCTCTTAATTTCCAAATAGAAGTTTTATCTTTGTAAGGTGCTCCCAAATGAAAGTAAGGGTGGGGATCTAAAAACTTTAAGCAGCTAGGTATAGCTATTAATTTATCTCCATTATCTATAATTGGTATTTTATTCCAAATTTTCAATTGAAATTTGCAATTGATTTATAGTGGCATTCATAAATTACAATGAAAGTTTTCAATTTAAGAAATCATGAATGAATTTATTATCAGAATTATCAATAAGTATATTCTTTAAAACAATATTTTCTTTTAAATCAGGATCATCACTAACAATCTTAATAGCCTCTTCACGAGCCTTATCAATAAGAAATTTATTGTTAGGTAAATTGTCCAGTACAAAATCAGGCAATCCTGATTGTCTATACCCTAAAATCTGGCCTGGTCCTCTAAGCTCCAAGTCTTTTTCAGCAATATAAAAGCCATCATTAGATTTTTGCAAAACACAAAGTCGTTTATTTTCTAATCCATTTTTATCGGGGGTTACCAGATAACAAAAAGATTTTGTTGATCCTCTACCAACT
>CACGJI010000058.1 GCA_902573335.1 uncultured Synechococcaceae cyanobacterium
TATTATTGCATCTAATACTTCTTTAGTATTAGTTGAAAGTTTATTTTTTTTAATCTGCTTTATTGTTTCTACCATATTACTTTTGTAAGGGTCTGAATAATAATTGTATCTACTAAATACTTTCACAAAACGGGAAATTACGATTGGATTTAATTTATCAAAGTCAATTATCTTTTTTGCAATATATTTATAACCAGAACCATCCATTGCATGAAAAGTACTATTTCTTGTTACGTAAGTATTTAATATAGCTCTTAATGTGTTTGGTGATTTTGAATCAAAAAACTTATTTTCAAATAATTTTTCTATACTGCTAGTCTTAGCATCAGTTTCTATAGATGCATTGAATGAGAACCAACTATCCAAAACGACTCTATTATTTTTCCATTTATTCAAAAATATATTTGAAATAATTTTTCTTTCAGGACAATTAATCCTACTGAAAGAATTCAATGCAGCTTTTGCTAGCGTCATCGAATTACTATCGACATAATTAATTATTTTGCATTTAATTTCCTCATCATTACTGTGCAAGAGTAGTTTCCAAATAGTTTCGATTAGTTTTCTTTCATTTTTACCTTCTGGCCAGACTTTATCTAGATTTTTTTCGATTTTTTGGAGCTTAAAATATAATTCTTTTTTTAATTTGGTACCGAATAAATGATTTAATTCGTCAATAGTTTTATATATCTTTAGAGGGTCTATATTTTCCATCTCTGATTCAATTTCAGCAAATGTCGGAATATTTAGTAATTCTGATAAAAGGGATAAATTAATATCTTTATTTTTTATAAATGATATTAAGGTGCTTATTAATTTATTTTCAATTTTATGATCTGGTTTTCCATCTAATCTGCATAAAATGATTTTTTTATAAAATATTTTTACAGTATTAGATAGTGTAAAAAAATCTTTTTCGTATCTTAAGATTAAAAATTTTTCATCCAAGGTAGTGTCTGATTCCCATTCAACAGGTGAGGAGAATTCGCGAAAATAAGTTACAAAAGGTATTTGGAGGTGAGATCTTATATTCCTAAAAGTAAATTCTTGTTTTTTTTGTTTTTAAAACAATTGTTTTTTCTATAGTTTTATGCTCACCGCAAAATATAGCCAGATTTATAGGAATTATTAGAGGTAAATTATTATATGGGTTCTTCTCTATTGAATTACTTTGAGAGACTTCAATTGTAAGTTTTTCGTCAGTTTGATCCCAGATTCTCTTGAATTTAACTTTTGGCGTTCCATTTTGCTTGTACCATACTTTAAACTTTTCAGGATCGATTTCCTTATTGTGTTCTAAAATTTTATCGACAAATTGGTCTATTGTTGCTGCCTTTCCATCATATGTTGAGATGTAATTACTAAATCCTTTATAGAAATTTTCATCTTTTACAAGCTTATTAAGCATTCTAATTATTTCTGATCCTTTCTCGTAAATTGTGGTCGTATAGAAATTGTCTATTTCTTGATATTTTTCTGGCATTACAGGATGCGATGTTGGACCAGAATCCTCTCTAAATTGATTTCTTCTAAGAAATTTCGCATCATCAAGTCTCTTGATTTCACGATTATGAACGTCTGCAGTGAATTCTTGATCTCTAAATACTGTTAAACCCTCTTTTAAAGATAATTGGAACCAATCCCTACAAGTCACTCTATTGCCCGTCCAATTATGGAAGTATTCATGGGCGATCACACCCTCTATTCTTTCTAATTCCTCATCAGTTGTTGTTTCAGAATTAGCGAGTATTAGTTTTGAGTTGAAAATATTGAGACTTTTATTTTCCATTGCTCCCATATTAAAGTGCCTGACTGCAACAATATTGAATAATGACAAATCGTATTCAAGGTTATATTTATCCTCGTCCCATTTCATAGATTTCTGTAAGGAACTTATTGCATGTTGAACATATTTTTCATCGCCGTACTCAACATAAATATTTATTTTTACTTTTTTATTCGATTTTGTTGTGAAATTGTCTTTTACACAATTAAGTTTCCCTGCTACCAATGCAAATAGATATGAGGGTTTCGGATATGGGTCTTCCCAAATTATTTCATGTCGATTATTTGCAAGATTATTTTCTTTTACGACGTTACCATTTGAGAGTAAGACAGGATAATCATTCTTGTCTGCTTCAATTCTCACAGTGTATTTGCTTAGAATATCAGGCCTATCAGAGTGAAAACTTATTCTTCTAAATCCCTCTGCCTCACATTGCGTAGTTATAATTCCATTGCTCTCATACATTCCTAAAAGGGATGTATTTTCCTTCGGTTTAATTATTCCTTCTATTTTTAATAAAAAATTATCTTTGTTTATATTTTCAATTTTTAAGTTATTTTTTTTGCTGTTTATAGTATTCCTTTTCTAGTAGTGAGTCATCTATAAATATTTTTTTTATTAATATATCCGTACCATCTAGAATAAGATTTTTGGTATTCTTATTTTTTTTTACCAATTTTAAATTCGTCGTAACATTAACAGCATTTTTCTTTATTACGAAGTTCAAAAAAATTTCTGGTATTTCATAGTCAAAAACTTTGTAATCTTCAAGTTTTACATAACTTGAAATATTCTTTTGTTTTTTTGGATTTTTCATCTTTACTAAGAAGTTCAGAAGTTAAATATTCTAGAATACTTATTTTGAAATTATAAGTTTGACCTATTATCTTCTGTTTCACAAAAATGTGTTTTAATCTCACCAGAAGGTAGTAGTTCGTATAAAGAAGGATTATCAATATCAGGTGATCCGTTCTTATTAAATTGGTACCTCCAATCCCATTTTTTATCTGTAAAGGAAATATAATCTTTTCTTAGAGAGTATGGAAGCATGAGTTTTGTCTTATTCCAATCAATATTTATAAATGCCCCTGGCCTTAACTCAGATATATTTTCTACTATGGAAAAGTCACCATTAATATTATTTCTCATCACAAGGTTAAGCTTTGAATTTTCACAAACATAGCTACTATTTAAAGCTAATAAAAGTATTGAGGTAATAAAATATGAATGAATTTTTTGAGCTCCTTTATAATAGATTTACTTTCAAGCTGAATGACTTAATAAAAGATCTTTTGGATCAATTTAAATCATAATAGATTGCATACTCTTTAGATCTACAAGATTACAATTTAATTCCTCTTCATAATCCTGAACTGAAATAAAATTATTTAATAAACCTGAATATTTGGCATCTCCGCCCACGGTGCTTGAAAGTATATATTTTGGATTGAATTTGTTAATCAATTTAGGGATTACATCAGCACCTTTTACAAAAGATCCTACTAGGGGTAATTCTAGATTTTTTTGTAGGAGTAATGACTACATCAAGATTTTGTTTGTTTAAATTTTCATCAAGATATCCGTGGGGTTCTATATAAAAACCATTATCTTGATTGTCTTTAACAATATATCCGTTTTCTATTTGTGGTACTGGAGCCCCAGCAGTGGCTTCAAAACTTAAATTAAATTGTTGTGTCTTTTCAGTTGGCTTAAGAGTTTTAATTGAACTAAAACCAATTTTTTTTAATGTTTCAACAGCACTTTTAGGACAAATTATAGGAATATCCTTTCTGAACATTTCTAATGTTGGAACATGA
>CACGJI010000059.1 GCA_902573335.1 uncultured Synechococcaceae cyanobacterium
GATAGTCTTAATTGGGAAAAACTTAGATCACCAAACTATTAAAAATCAGCTGTCATCATGTAGATTTAATTCAGATTAGAGTTCATATTAGGATTTAATTAATTTTTGAAAATACGCATTGAGGGGTTAAAAAAAACATTAAAAGAATTAAATTTTCTTTATTTCACTTCGTTTATTGTTTCACTCTTAGTAATCATTCCAATTTCCAATTTTCTTCTAGAGGGAATTTATTACATTATTAATGGTAATTTTTCATTAGGTATTGCAGGAGTTCAAGAGGTATTAGGTACTTTAAAGGTTCTAATACTGACAAGTTTTTTTGGTGGCGGGCTAGGAACTCTGAATGGATGGCTACTTTCAAATTGTGATTTTAAGTTCAGAAAAGTTCTCCGTATTTTTCAGCTAGTTCCACTAGCTGCCCCAGCATATCTAATAACAGCTATTTTGCAGGATTTAGGGAGTATTTTTGGGTATCAAGTAACTGGTTTTTGGTGGGGGGGTATTAATACTTTCAATTTCTACTTATCCATATGTATTCATTCTTGCTAACGAAAGTTTTAATAAATTTGGAGTTAATCAAATTAATGCTAGTAGAGGATTAGGAGTAGGGCCTTGGAGGAGCTTCTTTAAAATCGCTTTCCCAATGGCGTTACCTGCACTAATAACAGGAATAAGTTTAATGTGTATGGAAGTAATGAATGAGTTAGGTACATTTGCATTATTAAACATACCTAGTATTTCTACTGGTATAGCTGAAAATTGGATAATTGAGGGTAATCCAAAAAGTGCTATTGGATTATCATTGGTAGCCTTATTAATAATTTTTACTTTAATTATTTTCGAAAAGTTATCAAGAAGAAAATCAAAGAGGTGGAGTGAAAATCCTGCATCAAAAGATTCTCAAGGATGGGAATTAAACAAAACTAGAGCATTTTTAGCAATAATCATATCTTTATTTCCTCCAATTTTCTCTTTTGGGATTCCATGTTTTTGGGTTCTACTCAATATGGATCTAATTCAAAAAGGGTTATCTATAGAGTTACTTAGCCTATCATTAAGAACCATAAGTCTAGGACTTTTAACTGCATTAATAGCGATGCTGTTCTCCTTAATAATTTCCTTAGCCAGACGCCCAAATAAAGGCTTATTACTAGGACTAATAACAAATCTTGCGGGAATAGGTTACGCAATCCCAGGCACTGTTTTAGCTTTATCTTTAATAAACATTTCTTCTTCAAAATTTAATTTTATTGCTATTTGCTTACTAATTTGGGGTTATCTTGTCCGATTTCTAACTATCTCTAAGGGTTCTATTGATTCAAGTCTTGAGAGAATTTCTCCTAGTCTTGATGAAGCAGCACTTGGACTAGGAGAGAATTGGCTGGGGATCATCAAAAGAATTCATCTACCTCTTCTCCAAGGGCCAATATTCGTAGGATCACTTTTAGTTTTTGTTGACACGATAAAAGAATTACCTATAACCTTTATTTTAAGACCATTCGATTTCGATACATTATCTGTGAGAATATATCAATATGCTGGAGATGAAAGAATGGTAGAGGCAATATTACCGGCCATTCTTATCATGACTTTAGGCCTTATTGCATCAATTACATTGATACCAAGTTTAGAGAAAAAAAACTAAATTCTTTTAGACACTTTTCTTATTAAGAAGGGTAAGCTTAACAACAAATCTGCCGAGGTAGATATAATCCTAAAATAAACTAAGCTTATAAGAATTATATTTTCTGGAATACTTTTGCCAACAAATAGAAGGAGGCAAGCCTCAAAAACGCCAACTCCTCCGGGAGCTGCTGGGACTACCAAACCTATAGACCATGACAAAGAAAAGATTACTAATAAAAATATGATGTTCAGAGTATTACTTGTATAAAAAGTATTTAAGCAAATATAAAATCCAATAAATTTAGAAAAAACAAAACCAATTTCAAGAAATAAAGCTCTAGAAGGGAAAAAAGAAACTATATTTATTCTCTCTTCAAATTGGCCCTTTGAATTTGGAAGTCTCAAAACCTCAAGTACTTTCCCCTTAAGAGACCCTAATATTTTAAATATCAAAAAAATAAATTTCCTATTTAAGAATATTAAAGGAAAAATTAAAAAAAAATAAAATGGTGAAAAAATTAATCCCATTGATGCCAAGAGAAAAGATCCAGTCAACATAAAATAAGGTTCTATAAGTGTCGAATACAAAGCAATCTCAGGGTTACTTATTTTTTTTATAAAATTAAATCTTTCAACAAAATGCCACATCCCTCCAGGAACATATTTAAGAATATTAGTTAAAACATAAAAAGAAACTAGATTATTACTTTTAAATTCTTTCCCTAACCATTTAACGATATATTTCCATGCATAAGCGTTAAGATAAATACTTAAAACACAAAATAAAAATGATAAAGATAGATTAATTCCATTTCTTTCTAAATTGATCTCAAAAGAAATTTGATCAATATTATCAAAAAAATAGACGCAAAAATATGACAAGCTTGAAATAAAGAAAATACTCTTTAAACCACCAAAATTAATTTTTTTAAATAATTTGAAATATGGTTGATTATTTGTATTAAATCTCATTTCCAGTTTTCAAATGCTTTAAATTTCTTACTTGAATCTTTTATTATTTTTCTTATTTCGTAAGTTGATATTTTATGCTTTAATTTTAATCTCAAAACCTCATCATTTTCTGGTTTCATATTTATTGATCCATCCGGTTTCAAAGTTTGTTTAACTTTTATATTTCCAAAAGTCGTTGAACATTCTCCTCTACGTCTAAGTAATATCCACCTAGATTGGGTCCTTTCACGAACGCCAATAGTACAGGAATAATCAAACCATAATCGCCTAAAAAATTCTTTTTTTTCTATGGGCAAGATTGCTTGAATAGAAAATCCAATTCTATTTTTTTTCATATTGATAGCTTGATAGGAAACATCGTAAGCCCCCTCAATTCTGAGTTTCTCCGCAAAGTTAGATATATCTTCGGGTGTTTGATCATCAATCCATGCTTCTTGAATAGTTATCTCTTCATACTTTGGACTAATTTGTTCATTATCGTTAATAGAAGAATCCTCAAATGAAGTAATTTTATAAACTCTTACCAAATTAGGGAATGGAAGTTTTAGGTTACCAATGCCTACTCCATAAGAGTTAATAGAAAATTTTAAAGGAGGTTCTGGATAGTCGACTAAATTAGCAAGTAAAGCAATGCCAGTTGGTGTTGAGAGTTCACCCTCTATTGAGTCACGGTTTGATAAAACCTTAATATTTTTTTGTCTTATTAGCTCTATTACAGCAGGAGGTGGTACAGATAATTTTCCATGTTCAGTTTGAACAAAACCTTTTCCCAACATTGGCTCATTACGATAAACCCTCTTTGGATTTAAGTAATTCAATGCTGCACACACCCCAATAATATCCACCAATGAATCAATAGATCCAATTTCATGAAAATGAACATCATCAGATTTAATGCCATGAACTTTTCCTTCCGCAATTGCTAAGGATTCAAATACTTCATAAA
>CACGJI010000060.1 GCA_902573335.1 uncultured Synechococcaceae cyanobacterium
TTAAGTGCGGATCAAGAATAATAGTCAGTACTCCCAGAGAAGATATTGGAGCTTCTATGTTAATAGCAGAAGACCTTTCTACAACAGTTAATGTACCAGTAGAAGTTGTTCCTATGGAAGAATTAGAAAAAGTTTTGAGTAATTCAAATAATGGTACGATTGTCACAAGTAGATATTTTTTACAGCCTCTAGAAAAAGTTGCTAAACAACATGGAGTTCGCGCAATTGCAGTTGACTTGAGCGACTTTCAAAAGGAATTAAAAATTCTCAAGGAATTAAATGCTGGAAGTTGTGTAGGTATTGTTAGCATAAGTCCTGGTTTATTGAGAGCAGCAGAAGTCATTATACATAGCATGCGTGGTAGTGAATTAATGCTTATGACGGCAATCTCAGATAATAACAGTAGATTACTCTCACTTTTAAAGGCTTCAAACCATATAGTGTGTGATGGACCGAGTTTATCAGTTGTAGAAAACACATTATTAAAAAATCGTTCTCAGTTAATAAGATTACCTCAAATAATATGTGCTAAAAATTATTTAAGTATCGAAACAATAAATCAATTAAAAAAAGAAATAGGAGTTATTAATTAAACCATGGTATTGAAAACTTTTAAATCAGACATAGAAATTATCAAAGAGAGAGATCCCGCCGCAAGAGGAATAGTAGAAATATTTCTTTGCTACCCAGGCTTTCAATCAATAGTTATACATAGGTTTACGCATAAATTATGGCAATTCAAGATTCCTTTAATCCCCCGCTTTCTCAGTCATCTGAATAGGCTAGCAACAGGTATTGAAATCCATCCTGGAGCAAAAATTGGTAAAAGGGTTTTCATAGACCATGGAATGGGCGTTGTAATTGGTGAAACTGCTGAGATAGGAAATAACTGTTTGCTTTATCAAGGAGTGACATTAGGAGGTACTGGTAAAAGCCATGGCAAAAGACATCCCACCTTAATGGAAAATGTTGTAGTCGGAGCGGGCGCAAAAGTTCTTGGATCCATCACGGTAGGATCTAATACCCGTATTGGTGCTGGCTCGGTAGTTGTTCGAAATGTAGAGGAAAACAGTACTGTGGTTGGAGTTCCTGGCAGGGTAGTGCATCAAAGCGGTGTCAAAGTAAATCCATTAGCTCACTCTGCCTTACCAGATGCAGAAGCTAATGTGATAAAAAATTTAATGGATAGGATAGACTCTCTTGAAAATGAAATTCTTAAATTACAAAAAACTCTACAATGTATAGCAAGCTCAGAATCTGTTGATATTTCTAAACTCGGTGATTCTCAAAATATTAAAGACAAAGAAATTTTTGAATTTCTTGGAGATGATTAATATTGATTTAATTGTTTTCATTAACGTCAGTCTTAGGTTGAAACATAAACATTGAATAAATAACATTTCGTCTCATATTAGTCATCATTTCGAGAAACATGTCATATCCTTCGTTTTTATATTCGATTAATGGATCTTTTTGACCATAGCCTCTCAATCCGACTGATTCCCTCAAGGAATCCATGGATTGAAGATGTTCTCGCCATAAATTATCAATTTGCTGCAAAATGAAAAATCTTTCAGCTTCTCTCATTAATCCTGGACGAATCTTTTCTATTTGTGATTCCTTTAAATCATAAGCTATTCGCAACTGTTCTTGAAGATAGTTCTTTAATTCTTCTATTGACAGTAAATTAATATCATCAGATTTAAGATCATCTAATAAATATATGAATTCTTTGACTTTAGAAATTAATTGATTAATATTCCATTCTTCAGGGGGAAGATCAGGATTAATATAAGCATCTACAATTTCAATCATTGTCCTTTCTCCATATCCTATTACTTGTCTCTTTAAATCAATTCCTTTCAATACTCTTAGTCTTTCACCATAAACTGCTTTTCTTTGATTATTCATTACCTCGTCGTATTCAAAAACTTGTTTTCTAATATCGTAATAGTAGGTTTCAACTTTCTTTTGAGCACTTTCTAGAGACCTAGTAAGCATTCCTGATTCAATAGGCATATCTTCATCAACCCTAAAAGCATTCATTAGGTTTGCTACTCTATCTCCTCCAAAAATTCTTAATAAATTATCATCTAAAGATAAAAAGAATCTTGTACTTCCAAGATCACCTTGTCTTCCTGCTCTTCCTCTAAGTTGATTATCCACTCTTCTTGATTCATGTCTCTCAGTACCAATGACATGTAAACCGCCAGCTTCTCTTACTTTTTCTTCTTCATTAATCAAAACTTTTTCATATTCTTTTTTTACATCAGACAAAGATTCTCTCAAAAGCTGTATCAAGTTATCATCAGTTGGTGCTTTTTCTGCAGCTGTAGCTATCCTGTCATCAAGCTCTAAGACAGAAAGTTGTCTATCTCCCCAATTTTTAACAAGTTCATCAGATAACAGAGAGAGTTTCTTTTCAATTGCTTCATCTAGTTTGCAAGGGAAAAGACTTGTTGAAGAATTTGAAACGTTCTTTTTCAAATTTGAACCAGCTTTTGTAGAAAAACCACCCTTAGATTTTGAATTTCTTTGTTTAGGTATTGGTGGCTTATGCTCATTATCAGGCTTGACTAACAAAGGAATTAGTATTTCTTTTAATTTAAGTCTTGCCATATAGTCACTATTACCGCCAAGAATTATATCTGTTCCCCTGCCAGCCATATTAGTCGCAATAGTAACAGCACCTGCTCTTCCTGCCTGAGCAACAATTTCCGCCTCACGTTCAACGTTCTCTGGCTTAGCATTTAACAAATTATGTGGGATTTTTTCTTCATATAAAAGTGAACTTAATAATTCACTTTTTTCAACACTTGTTGTACCAACTAAAACAGGTCTACCATCTCTATGGATTTGTGCAGTTTCTTTAGCAACGGCTTTCCATTTACCAATCTCTGTTTTAAATACTTGATCAGACCAATCTTGTCTCTTTCTTATTTGATTTGTCGGTATAACTGTTGATTCTAATTTATAAGTTTTTTCAAATTCAACCTCCTCAGTTTTTGCAGTTCCCGTCATTCCTGCTAAACCAGGATATAAAAGGAAAAAATTCTGATAAGTTATGGATGCTAATGTTTGAGTCTCAGGCTGAATTTTAAGACTCTCTTTCGCTTCTATTGCCTGATGTTGACCATCACTCCAACGTCTTCCTGGCATTACCCTACCAGTAAATTCATCAACTATGACAGCCTCATCGTTCTTAATAATATAATTCACATCTTTAATAAATAACTCTTTGGCTTTTAAAGCGTTAGTAATATAGTGCGCCCAAGGATCTTGAGGATTATATAAATCACTAACTCCCAAATACTCTT
>CACGJI010000061.1 GCA_902573335.1 uncultured Synechococcaceae cyanobacterium
GAACAATGAATCCGCATACTTTTTTAAGGGCAATTGGACCAGAGCCTTGGAGTGTGGCATATGCGGAGCCATGTAGAAGACCTACAGATGGACGTTTTGGCGATAATCCAAATAGGGCGCAACATTACTTTCAATATCAAGTAATAATTAAACCCTCACCGGAAGGAATACAGGAAAAATATTTGACATCTCTAGAATCTCTTGGAATTAAGCCAAGAAATCATGACATAAGATTTGTGGAAGATAATTGGGAGTCCCCAACACTTGGAGCCTGGGGTGTAGGTTGGGAAGTTTGGTTGGACGGAATGGAAGTTACTCAATTTACTTACTTCCAGCAATGTGGGGGGATAGATTGTAATCCAATACCAATTGAAATCACTTATGGGCTAGAGAGGATTGCAATGTTTTTGCAGGATAAGGAAAGTATCTGGGACTTAAATTGGAACAAAGATTTGAAATATAGCGATATTTGGCTTCAATTTGAAAAAAGTCAATGCTCTTATAATTTTACTGAATCTAGTGCTGACAATCTCAGGAAATTATTTGAAATCTACCAAGCCGAGGCCAATAATTTAATCGAAAAGAAATTAACTTATCCTGCCCTTGATTTTGTTCTAAAGTGTAGTCATACATTTAATCTTCTTGATGCTAGAGGTGTAATTTCGGTTACAGATCGTGCGCAATACATAGAAAAAATTAGAAAATTAGCAAGAGAAGTTGCTTCATCATGGCTACGTGAAAGAGAATCCCTTGATTTCCCATTGATAAAAAATTAGTAAATTCAACTTATTTAGACAAAAAAAAACTAATAGTATCAAAAGTTACATAGAAATGAAACTTATATTTCTTTCCTTTTTTGTTACGCTCGATACAGTATAGTTACCCAAATTATTTGGGCTACTTTAGTGTGAGGTAAAATGAAACTCTTCCAACAAATGTTGGTAGCAGGCGCATCTTTGAGCTTATTAGCTCCAGTTGCTTCGCAAGCTTCCGACGTTGTCAATGTAGAAGAAATGAACAGCTACTCACGTAGCCAATCAAACTCTTCGAGACTTGACAGCAATACATTCATTAACGAAGTTAGTGAAGATATCGCAAACCTTAAAAGTCGTGTAGATGGCCTTGAGGTTAAACAAAATGAATTTGAAGCCGGTGGTTTCTCAGATACAACTACATTAGACGGTAAAGTTAATTTCACAGTTGGTGCCCTTTCTTATGATGGGACCGGGACTGATACAGTTTCCAATGAGTCTGCTCTTTTCCAGTACATGTGGCAAGGAAACTTAAATACAAGTTTTACTGGAGACGACAATCTTTATGTAAGACTTAAAACAGGTAACGCAAGTTCATGGACTAAGGATAAAGACCATGGAACTTATCTAAGTTCTTCAAAAGGTAATTCCAACGTTTTAAAGGTAGACAAAATTTGGTATCAATTCCCAGTAGGCGATCAGAATACTGTTTTTGTAGGCCCATTGATCGAAAATTATTACATGCATGGAACTACTCCATCAATCTATAAGCCAGTACTAAAAGCTTTTACTCTTGGTGGTAATGCCGCTGCTTATGGTGCAAGTACAGATACTGGTGCAGGTTGGGTTTACAAAGCTGATAATGGTTTCGCAATCAGTTCAAACATAGGTACTAAATCGAAATCAACTCAAAAAGACGCAGACGAAAATTACATTGAATCTGGACTTCTAACAGATGAATCAAAAACTAGTTGGGCTAATCAGATAGGAATAACTAAAGATCAATGGTCTGTTTCTGCAATGGTTAACCTTAAGTACAACGACTGGGGTGATAGCTACTTCAGTACAGCTACTGGCGACGACCGTAATGAAAATAGTACTAACTATGGTTTAAGGGCCTGGTGGAGACCAGTTGATTCTGGTACCGCTACTCCTGAGGTATCTGTTGGTTATGATTATTCAGTATTGGATGGTTATGATACAAATGATACTACTGATGCTTTCTTTGTAGGTTTAACATGGCTTGATACTTTTAACCCAGATGATCGTCTTGGTGTTGCATTTGGTCAACCTCAAATGAGAGAAAATACTGGTGCAGAACCATTTATGTATGAAATATATTATGGTTTCAAGGTTAATGATTCAGTAACTGTTACCCCAGCAATTTTCGGAGCAACAAATGCTAACGGAACTGATGGAGAGGACTACACTGGTGCTGTAATCGAAACACAATTTAAGTTCTAAAATAATCTTAAATTGCATTAAAAAACACCCTAAATGGGTGTTTTTTTATTTTTTTTTATTTTTTTTATTTTTTTTTAATTTTATTTTTATTTTTATTTTTTACTTTTTTACCAACAGTTTTCTCCTTCGCCAATAGGGATACATGCAGATGACTTAGCTGCTTCGTCAGCTATTCTTTGTGCTTCTGCATCTAATTTGAAATCCGCATCTAAAGCCATATCTGTATTCCATTCTTTTAATCCGCCTAAGTCATTCTCGCCTGACTTGGCAGAATTGGTGGTTGTTGAAATAGCTAATGCGCTTGTGGCCGCGATAAAAATTGCAATTGAACTTCTTTTTGGCATTTGATAACTATATTTCTTTATATTCTAATCATTTTTAGAATCATATTTTTTTTGTTGTATAAAATGATGCTTATTTAATCACCCATGACTCTCAAGAGATTAGAGTAGGATTTAAAAATAAGATCGAGATCATCAGATCTACCATGCTTAGCTAATAGACTTCTTGCACCTGCGTCTAAATCAAATAAATATTCTCTTTCTTCAATACTTTTTATATAACTCTCAATCCATCCAACGCATACTATTCTTTCTCCATTGAGAACTTCTTGAACTGAATGTAAATAGGTGCTTGGGTAAATTAAGATTTCTCCACTATTAAGTCTAAATTTGTTTTCTGAAGTAAGATTTTCAATTAATAGTTCACCTCCCTCGTATAGATTTTTTTTGGTAAGAAAAATTGTGAAAGATAAGTCAGCCCTGCCAGATGACATATACGCATTATCGATATGTCGTCCATACTTCATTCCTTTGGAGGATTTAGTAAACATGATGCCATGAATATTTTTTGGTAAAGTAAAGCTTTTTACTAAAATATCATTTAAGATTTTTTGTTTAATTAGCGATGATAATTTTTTCGAAATATCTGATGTTCTTTTTAGTTGCAAATTATTTTTTACGATTGAGGCGTGACTGCCAGCAGTTTTTTTCCCATCTTCCCAACCTTGATTTTCTTGTTCTAATTCTTTTTCTATAAAATTTATTTCTTCAGCATTTAATA
>CACGJI010000062.1 GCA_902573335.1 uncultured Synechococcaceae cyanobacterium
TATTTTTAAATCATTTCTATAAAGTATTTTTTTGAGTATTTTTGAATCAAAAGCTCCTAAATATACACTATATGCATAGCCATTAAAGTTTCTATTTCTAAAGGAAGGAAATCCAAATACATATTCTGAATTAAATATTTCACAACATCTTATTGAGAAATAATCTTTTTTTTTAGTTATACAATATGGGGCACCACCCACAATTTTGTAACCTCTATTTAGTTCATTTATACATTTTTCTGCATAATTATTTGGAAAAACTGATCTAGAATCATATCTGATAGCATAATCTCCGCTTATTAATTGTATTGCCTCATTTAGGGCGTCAACTCTTGGAAGATTTTTAGCTAAATATATAATCTTTATATCTTTTTTTTTGGAAATATTTTTGCACCAAGATTTGAATTCTTTAGATTCTCCAGAATCAATTATTATTATCTCCTTTGGCTTAATATTTTGTTTCACTAAAGATTTGAAAGAACTTTTCATAAAGAAATAATCTGTAAAACATGTTCCAAAAAAAGAGTAATTCATTTTTAAATATACATAAAGTTAATGTTAGCCCTTTTTGCTGCTTCTTCATCAGCATGAGAATCTCCTATAAAAAGTGATTGTTCAAGGCAAATATTTTTTCTAAAACTTTGTTCGATAATCATACCTGGATTTGGCTTTCTGCAGAAGCAATTTATTTTTAAAGCTGTTGATTCATTTTTGAAACCTGCATGAGGATGATGGGGACAAAAAATAAAATCATCAATAAATAAATCTCTTTTTTTGCATTCTAAAAATATTTTTGTATGTATTTTATCTAGTCCATTAAAATCTAAAAGATTCATTGCAATTTGAGGTTGGTTAGTAATAACTATTGTAGATGTATATTCTTTAGAGATTTCAGCTATTTTAAGAATATTTTGTTCAATAATATTAATATCTTTATTAGAAAGTATATATTGATTTTTTTGACATTTAATCAAAGTATTATCTCTATCAATAAACAAGACTTTTTGCTTTATAGCATAATTTTTTTTATCTACTAAACCGCTTTTTAAATCTTCTTGAGTTTCCAAAAATCTTTCTGGAGTTCCAATATCCCTAATATATTCAGAGGTATTATATGAAAATACTCTAATTTTATCTTTAATTGCATTACTAACTACATAAGAAAATAATGAGGAATCTTTGATATCTATAGGCTGTGGAAAATATTCTAATAAAGTTGGAGATAATGCTGCTATTCCAGCATTTCCTAAATAGCCTGAAAGCTCTTTTCTTGAATTGTTTTTTTGAAAAATTGATTGCACCAATGAGCCATTCGGAGCAGAAATAATATCTGAATCATGGGGATGACTAGAAGGATGGGTTATTAATGTTAATTTCGAATCTAAGTCTTTATGAAAATTAAAAAATCTATTTAAATCTATGGAAAAAATAAGATCTCCATTAATAAATAAAAAATCATCTTTAAGCTTTTCTCTTAATTCCCATAATGCTCCACATTCCCCTAAAGGAAATCTCTCTTGGTGAACTTCTATATTAATATCTAAATTTTTTCTAATAAAAACAATATGGTCTTTAAATTGATCATATTCGTGACAGGTAGTAAGGATTATTTGATTAATATTAAAAATTTTTAATTGCTCAATAGCTCTAATAAGGGTTGATTTTTCATTGATAGGGTAAAGAGGTTTAGGAATATCTTTTGTTAAATCCTTTAGTCTTGTACCCTTGCCACCTATAGCAATAACTGCTTTCTTAAACATATTAGAATTGTATTGATTTAACTCCCTCTTCATCAACTAAAGGAATAACCCAATCCATAATATTTTTCTTATTGAGGAATGATTGTGTTTCGATAGAACTTAATCTAGAACTTAAAAGAAAATATCCACCAGCCCCAGCTCCTAAAAGTCTAATCCAATGATGAGGACATTCACTAATAATATTCATCTTTCTTTCTAAATCTTCATTCATAATTCCAAACATATTTTTCTTAATTGACCAAGACTGTTTAATCGAATGGTTCAGAATATTGAATAGATCTGAACTATTATTTAATGAACTATTTAAAAACTCTTCTGCTAATTTTCTTATGGTAAGGAATTCATCAAAAGAATTACTATTTTCTTTTAATTGATTAAGAACATTATCTGCTTTTCTTTTAATGCCTGTTGGGATTAAATAAAGAGTTTTGATTGATTTTTCTAAAGCTTTTATTTGATAATTATTAAGATTATGTTCTGTAACTATCCCATTTTTTTTATAACAGAATGATGAAATGCCTCCTTTAGATGCAATGTATTGATCTTGTCTTCCAATTGGTTTTTTTAATATTTCAATTTCTATATAACATGCTAATTCTGCTAAGGATCTAGATCTAAATTTTTCTGGGTAGACCAACTTTAAACTCGACAACAAAGCAATTAAAAATGAAGAAGAGCCACCGAGGCCAGAACCTCCGCTAGCAAAACCAAAAGAGGAAAGCTCGAGAAATTCGTCTGGTTTAATAAATTTGAAGACTTCCCTAATAAGAGGATGAGCTATTTCATCTAGAGATTTATAAGTTTCTTTAGCTGAGTAATTAAGAATGCCTTTATTTGATTCGTTTCTCAACTTATTTATTATGACGTGACTGTATATATTGGTTGAAAAGCCACAAGATACTCCATAATCATGTTTTTCTATAAACCAATCTAAATCTGATCCGCCACCTAATAAAGATATTCTATATGGGCATCTAGATATTGAAATCATGCTATTTCATTACCTCCAACTCTTTTATGATATCTATTAAAGGAATCAATTTCTTCAAGTTTTAAATTAGAGTTCTTTATTTTTCTGTAAATTTGTTGCTTAATAAAATGGAAAATAGCAATTTGACAATCTTCGGCAATTTCCATATCAGAAATTTTCGCATGTATTGGAATTGTCACTAAATCTTTTAATTTGCCTCCTTTATAAGCAGTAATAGAAGCTTGCTTAATGCCTAAAATCTTAGCTTTTAAGGCACATTTTACTAAATTTAGGGAATTGCCACTTCCAGATAAATAAATTATGAGATCATCTTTTCCAATTATATTTTCTAAAAGAATAGAAAAGACTTGTTCTTGATCTAAATCGTTAACGGCAGCAGTATAAAAGCTAATATTATCTGTTGGACAAATAAT
>CACGJI010000063.1 GCA_902573335.1 uncultured Synechococcaceae cyanobacterium
GCGAAATTGACATACTTTTGATACTTGTATTTCTCAAATACTCTGAATAATTTATTTCACCTAAACAAGAAATATATGAATTACCATTTTTTATGAGATTAATAATATTATTGCCCAAAATAAAACTACTAACAAATATGGTCTTGGGATTATTTAAAAGGTTAATTGGTGTATCAATTTGATGTATTTTTCCCTCATTCATAACGGCGACTTTATCGCAAATTGACATTGCTTCTTCCGGATCATGAGTAACCATCAATCCGCTTGTATTACAACCTTTTAGGATATTAGGGAGTTCACTTCTCAATTTTAGTTTGACATGCATATCAAGACTACAAAAAGGTTCATCTAACAAAATAAAATTTGTACCTGGAGCAAGTGCTCTCGCAATTGCGAGTCTTTGCTTTTGGCCTCCAGATAATTCATGTGGGTACCTTCCAACAAAACTATCAAGTCCAACAACATTTAGTAAATAATCAACCCTAGATGTGTTTTTTTTATTTTTCAAACCAAACATTACATTTTCCAGAACAGTTAAGTGAGGGAAAAGTGCATAGTCTTGAAAAACCATACCAATATTTCTTTTCTCAGGACTAAGATTTTTTTCCCTACTTGAAATTTCCTTATCATTGAGATAAATCCTCCCTTTAGAGGGATATTCAAACCCTGCAATTAATCTTAAAAGAGTAGTTTTTCCGCAACCAGAAGGACCAAGCAAACCTAATAATTCTCCACTTTCTATTTTCAGGTTAATTTCGTTTAATATCCAATTTGAACATTCTCGCTTATCATATTTATGATGCAGATCATCAATTATTAACGCATCATTATTCACTAAGTTCTTCTTATTTAAATATATTAAATTAGCAGAAAATATTCACCAAAAATATCCATTGTATAATTTTATACACCATATTAATTTTCAAATTTAATGAGAAAGTCTGAAAGAGCAGAAATAATACTTAATGAACTCAAAAAGTTATATCCATCGCCTCCAATACCTCTTGATCATACAAATGCCTATACACTTCTCGTCGCAGTAGTTTTAAGTGCTCAATCAACAGATAGGAAAGTTAATGAACTAACAAAAGGCTTATTTAAGGTTGCAGATAATCCAGAAAAGATGGTGAAGCTAGGTATTAAAGGCATTAATCAATATATAAAATTTTTAGGACTATCTAATCAAAAATCAAAGAACATTTATAACCTTTCTAAATTATTGATTGAGAAGCATGAAGGTACAGTCCCAGATTCTTTTGAGAAGCTTGAATCTCTTCCGGGGGTAGGTCATAAAACAGCATCAGTTGTAATGTCACAAGTGTTTAAAATTCCCGCATTCCCAGTAGACACACACATACATAGGTTGTCTCAAAGATGGGGTTTATCAAATGGAAATAGCGTAGTTCAAACAGAAAAAGATCTGAAAAAAATATTTCCTGTTAATGATTGGAATACCTTGCATTTGCAAATAATCTTTTATGGAAGAGAATACTGCACAGCAAGAGGCTGTGATGGAACAAAATGTTATTTGTGTCGCACTCTTTATCCCAAAAGAAAAAAGAAATTTATATGTAAAAAGCCTTAAGAAATTTATATAATATCTAAATTAGTTTTTTAATTATGAAAATAGCAATTACTGGTGCATCGGGGAAAACAGGTTATAGAATTTCCGAAGAAGCAGTTAAGAAAGGATATAAAGTAAGACAAATCATTAGAAAGAACTCAAAAGTCCCAGCAGGACTAGAGAGTTTAGAAACAATTAGGGTTTCATTAGACAAAAAAGAAGAACTTGATAAAGCCTTAAAAGATATTGATGCTTTGGTAATTGCGACTGGAGCGAGAGCATCATTAGATTTAACTGGTCCTGCAAAAGTTGATGCATTAGGTGTATACAGGCAATTAGAGAGTTGCAAAAGAGTTGGTATTAAAAGGGTTATTTTAGTTAGTTCCCTTTGTACTGGTAAATTATTTCATCCATTAAACTTATTTGGTTTAATTCTTATTTGGAAGAAATTAGGTGAAAACTTTCTACGAAATTCAAATTTCGAATGGACTATTATTAGACCAGGAGGATTAAAGGAAAATGAAGATATTAAATCAGAAAATATAAATTATTCAAAGGAGGATACTCAAATTAATGGATCAATCCCAAGAAGATTAGTTGCGCAATGTTGTATAGATTCTTTAAAAAATAAGGACTCCATAAATAAATTAATAGAAGTTACGAGTTCGAATGATAATAAAAAGATATCTTTTAAAAAAGCTATGCAAATGATTTAAAAGATGTAAATATATAAATTAAAACTATGAAAATAAATCCCAAAATTGACGCATTACAATTAATGCTTACTGATTTAAGAACTAGAAATGAGCCAATAAGACATAAAGCTGCATTTAAAGGTTGTCAACCAGAATTTCAAAGTCTTGTATCAAGATTAATAAAGCAGTTAGAGGACGAATTAGTTGCTGAAAAACTTACTAATCGTGATAGTTAAAAAATTCAGATTACTTAAATGAAATTAAGTTATCTAATTTTGCTTGTTCTGAAAGTTCATCATATCCTCCAAAAAATTTATTATCCAAAAATATTTGAGGGAAAGTATTATGGCTACTTTGAGCCATTATTTTTTGAAAGCTCTCATCATTGTCTATTAAAGTAACTTCATGAGGGATAGATAAAGAATTAAGCAACCTAATTGCTCTTTTTGACCAAGGACAATCCTTTAAAATATATGCTTTTACACGTGATTCATTTTCTAATAAATCATTACTTGAGATATTAATAATTTTTTGTTCAAAAGAAAGTAATAATATATCTGTACCTTTTTTTACAACACATCCCTCCTCAAGATGTCCGCCAAAAACATTACATCCCTCATCTGCAAAACTCAAATGTAAATGAACATTTCCTTTATTAAAATGTCCAGTTAATGAAACTATCTCTAGATTTCCCTCAAATTTATTTATCTCTTGATTTCCTGGGCATTGAATACAAACTGTTCTAAGATTACCAACCACTCCA
>CACGJI010000064.1 GCA_902573335.1 uncultured Synechococcaceae cyanobacterium
TAGCCCAAAGTAAAAACTTTCACTTTGAGGTTGGTATTGATTTAGTTGCTATGTGCATGAACGATATCATTACTAGTGGTGCAAAACCTTTATTTTTTCTAGATTATATTGCTACCGGTAAGCTTGATAAGAAACAATTATTGAGGGTTGTTCAGGGAATTTCACATGGATGCGGAGAAAATAACTGTTCATTACTCGGCGGAGAAACTGCTGAAATGCCTGGATTTTATTCAAAAAATAAGTATGATCTTGCAGGATTTTGTGTTGGAATAGTTGATGAGGATAAGCTTATTAATGGTAAAAAAGTCTCTGAAAATGACTTAATAATTGCTTTAAAAAGTAATGGAGTTCATAGTAACGGCTTTAGTTTAGTAAGAAAAATTATTCAAAACAATAATCAAATAGATAAGGAATTTGAAAAAGTTTATCACTTAGATTTTTATGATGAGTTATTGAAACCTACAAAAATTTACAATAATGTGATTAATCAAATGTTATCTGAAGATATAGAAATTAAAGCAATGTCTCATATAACTGGAGGAGGAATACCAGAAAATTTACCAAGATGTATTCCTTCTGATTTTATTCCTTATATCAACACCAGTTCTTGGCAAATACCTATTTTATTTAAATTCCTTAAAGAGAAAGGATCTATTCCTGAAAAAGATTTTTGGAATACTTTCAATCTTGGAGTGGGATTTTGTTTAATTATTGATAAACAATTTAAGGACGCGATATTAAGTATCTGTAAAGATTATGATATAGATAGTTGGGAAATTGGAAAGATAGTTCGAAAAAATGATTCAAAAATTAGTAAATTTTTACCAGAAATTTTAACTTAAATTTTTTTATCTTTTTTAAATCAGTTTTTAAAAATTATTTTTTGTACCCAAATGAAAAAGTTAGGTGTAATATAATAAAATCACAGCCGAATTATATCGGAAGTTTAAGTATTAAGATTTAACCTTTATTCAATGCCCTTTGCAAATAATCAAAGAATTACACGTAGACGTAGTTCAGCTGGTCCTACACCTCCAAAAAGACCAATAGGTAAAAATTCTGAATCAATTGGTAGACAGGCTCAAGGCCCAAGGCCAACTTTCTTGACATTAAGGGATCATGGGAAAGTTTTTGTCGCTGATTTACCTAATTTGTCCGATGGTCAATTAGCTCATATTAGTAAAGAAGCTAATGAAGTTTTAAATAGTTTGGAAAAAAGACTTAGTGATCTTGAAAATGAACCTAATGTTAATAATCCTGAAAACGATACGTTAATAAAAGCTTCTACCAAAAGAGATGTCACACTGAGGTTTATTAAATCAATAGAAGAAGAACAAGAACATAGAAAGAATAATCCTGCTTTACGAGATGCTGCATCTGAATCGTTACCGAGAACTTTTCTTGAGGTTGCAAGACATAGATTGCCTGGAGCAACTTTTGATTCACTACTTCGAGAGGCTCTTGAAGCTTGTGCAGTTGATGAAAGTACTGAAGAAAATCAAGTTATTGATGAGCCTAAAGAAACTGTAAAAATTATGGATATACCTTCTTCCAACACTAATGCTTCACTTGTTGTTAATATCGATTCAAGTGATGATTCCAAGAATGACACTATTTGATTCAACACAAGACTTAATAAGTATTAATGGCCAAAATAATTCAAAAATTAACCTTACTTCAGAGAAAGATCCCATTTTATGTAATCATTGCAAAAGGACTGCATCAAATGGTATTAGATGTTTAGGAATGTGTGTAGCAGATAATGATTATTAAATCACTTCAATAATTCAAAAAAATAGTTGCAAAAATAATTTCATTAGTTTTTTTATTAAAACTTTTTAATGACCACAATAAAGGTACGATAAGTTTGTAAATAAAATACTTTACGAAAATTAAAGGTTTATTTCTAAGGTCGATTCGACTACCACTAACCTACCATTTTTGAAAACTTGAAATACAAAAATAGATATTCAAGACTTAAGTTATTGGAGGGGATTATAAGGAAGTTTGTCTTTGTTTTGAGAAAGGCGGTACCCAGATTCGAACAGGGGATATTCTTTTGTGAAGCAAGCTATTACTAGCTTCTCTTGAGTTTTATCTCCAACTTGCTGTCTGCTTGCTGTCCATAAATTTGATAACTAATAACTAAGTTTAATAATTCTTGCATACAAAATTTCCCTCTGGACAGCAAGAGGAGACTTTTATTATGTGATAAAAAAAGATTTCTTTAATTCTCTAAATGTTTAATTAATATTTTCTCTACAAGTTCATCAACTGATAATTTTTTCTTTTTAGCTTCTTGAATAATTGTTTTTTTTAGTTTTCTATTTAATATTAAATTTATTGTTTCTTTCAACGGCTTTAGATTTTTTAAATTTTTTAAATAATAAGAAAAAATAGAAATCTAGAAATCTAAAATTAAGTTTTATAACTTAGATAACAGAAAACTAATCTAATAAAATGCATTAACTTGTTGCTAATTTTAATTAAAACAGGACGCAAGTATAGTGTGAATAAACTATTATAAATATATGGTAATAGAAAAAAGAACTCAATTAAATATAAATATTAAAGCAGATTTATTAAAATCTTTAAAACTTAAATCAACTATAGAAGATAAGAATTTATCTGATTATATAATTAGTATTTTAGAATCTCATCTTTTAAATAATGATGATAAGGAATTATCAAGTTTGATAGATATTAAATTATCCGAATTTGATAAAAGATTGAAGAAAGTTGAAGAGAAAATCTTTTTATAAATCAATCTATTAAGATAGATTTCTAGATTTTGGTTATCTTCACTAAATTAGAATATTTACGAATTTTTTAATTTTTTGAGTTTAATATTTAAATGTAAAAAGAATATTTTAAGTTTATTTTTTGCACATAAAAATCCTAAATTCTTTTT
>CACGJI010000065.1 GCA_902573335.1 uncultured Synechococcaceae cyanobacterium
TCCTCTTTTATTGAAAAATAAAAGTTTTTCTAAACTAGATTTAAGCTCTGAAAAAAATATAAGTACAACTTTCTGCGTTATTTCAAATGGTCTTGAAGAATCAAATAATAATATTGCCAAAGGTAATGAGAAAGTATTAAGAGCCAGGTTTTCAGATGCAAAGTTTTTCGTAGAAAGTGACAAAAAAGTTGCTTCAATCGAAAGAAATGAAAAGCTTAAATCTGTTTCATTTTTGAAAGGACTTGGAAATATATTTCAGAGGGTAGAAAGGATAGAGGAAGTTACTAAAAAAATTCTTAAATTTTTAAATGATAAATCTTTAGAAGAACAAAAAATAATAGAAGCTGCTAAATACTGTAAAAACGATTTATGTAGCGAAATTGTTTTCGAATTCCCTGAGCTGCAAGGAATAATGGGTGGTAAATATCTTAAATATGAGGGATTTAGTGAGGATGTTTGCTTGGCTGTCTCTGAACATTATTTACCTTCTTTTTATAAAGATGCTTTGCCCTCCACAAAATATGGTGCAATAGTTTCCATAGCAGATAAGGTCGAAACTTTAATAAGTATATTTATTTCTGGTAAACGACCCAGTGGATCATCTGATCCTTATGCTTTAAGAAGAAATTTGAATGGAGTGATTAAAATAATTTGGGATTATGAACTTGATTTACCTTTAGATAAATTATTCAACGAACTTATTGATTTTTGGAAAATCGTATTTCCGAATTTAAAATTCTCAAGAGAAACAGTATTTAATGATTTAAATGAATTTTTAGTTCAA
The DNA here is from genome assembly GCA_902573335.1 of uncultured Synechococcaceae cyanobacterium. GTDB lineage: Bacteria > Cyanobacteriota > Cyanobacteriia > PCC-6307 > Cyanobiaceae > Prochlorococcus_A. Next base: position 785 of record CACGJI010000065.1, read on the forward strand.
AGAATTGTTAGTCATCTAGAAGAAATATCACTAAGTAAAGAATTAATAAAAGCCGTTTGCTCATCTGATGATTTATCTAAAAAAAGAGTACTAAATATTGTTGATCTTAAAAATAGGATTAAATCTATTATGATTTTTAACGAAAAGGAAAATTTTGTTGAAATTCAGAAGGTAATTACCAGGGTAAGCAAATTAGCAAATAATAGTGATTTTTCAAGAGACGTTCTCTCAACAAGAAATTATGTAAACACAAAACTTTTTGAAAAAGATTGTGAATTGAAAGTTTTTGAATTTATTGGAGATTTAGAAAAACTTTTTTCGGAAGGTTATTGCAATTATTTGGAACTTCTAAATTTGTTTGAGATTAATGTAAACACTATCAAGGATTTATTTGATAATGAAAAGGGAGTCCTAATAATGTCAGAGGATTTAAAAATAAGAAATAATAGACTTAATTTGTTGAGCTTAATTAGAAATTATTCTCTAAAAATAGCCGACTTTACGCTTTTGAACTCTTAACTTTAATGCCTCCCTTTATTGAATAATTTTCTAGCATTTTTTCTACTTCTTTATTTTCCCTAACAGCACTATCAACGGGTTTATATTTTAGAGGTGCTAGGGCTTTCCCCCTTAAAATCGAACCAAGTGTAAGCATTGTAATTTTAAGTTGTTGTAATGGTTTCATGGAGACAACTTTTTTGTATAAGTAACTATCAAAAGTAAGTCTTTGTACATCCATGTCATCACACATCTCAACAAAGGCTTCTCTAGCAGAATCATTTCTGTAGAAAATATTTTGAAGGATTTCTAGCACCTTATATGTTGTGCCATATTTTTTATCCCATTTTTTAAGATAGATTTTTAAATCATTTTCTGATGGAATTACTTGACCGTTTTTTGATGCTTCAACAATTTCTTCAGCACACATTCTTCCGCTTTTTGCAGCAAAATAAATACCCTCTCCAGAACTTTTTGTAACATAACCAGCTGCATCACCGACTAATGCCATTCTCCCAACTACTCTTCTTGGCCTTGGATGCTCTGGAATAGGGTGAGCTTCTACCTTTATTACTTCACCATTAACAAGTCTTTTCTTTGCCCTATTTCTTACACCCTCTTGAAGTCCTTTAATTAATGACTGATTCTTTTGCATGGTTCCAGTGCCCACAGCAACATGATCATATTTAGGAAATACCCACCCATAAAAATCAGGAGAAACATCGGTTCCGACATACATTTCAGCAAGATCTTCGTAGTAACTCATTTCTTCTTTAGGCAATTTAATTCTTTCCTGAAATGCTATAGCAACTTTGTAATCTCCAGCATCCATTGCTTTTGCGACCCTGCTATTGGCTCCATCAGCTCCGATCAAAAGGTCGACAGTAAGCTCTTTGAGTTCCCCTTTTTTATCTCCATTCGTAAAATCTGAGTAAGAAAGCTTATATGGCCCTTGATTATTATCGCCAGTATCAATAGAAGTAACTAATCCATTTATTAATGTCGCCCCAAGATCTGATGCTCTGTTGCGCATAAAGGCATCCATAACTTCTCTTCTACACATCCCAATAAACTCATTATCACTTTCACCGTAAACTCTATCTAAACTTATATCTACCTCTCTATTTGATGGAGATATCATTCTCATATGCCTTACTTTTCTATCAATAATTGACTCAGGTAAATCAAATTCTTCGACCATGCAAAGTGGAATTGCTCCTCCACATGGTTTCGCATTATCTAATTTTCTCTCGAAGAGCCAAGTTTTTATTCCAGCTTTAGCAAGTATTTCTGCCGCACATGAACCACTTGGACCTCCACCAATAACAGCTACCCTCAACATATGAAAAAAAATAATACTGTATATAAAAACTACATCTTTTTTGCTTATAAAAGTGCATTTCTTAAAATAATAGTTAATATCGAAATATCTTTTCCAAATTCACTTCTAAATATTGGAACTAAACAAAGATATCGATCAATTTGATATACCACTTGCCAAAAGAACTTACCTAAATAACCCAAATTCAACATTATTAAAAAAATTATTAATATTTTCTCCATTTCTTTTTCTTATATTTTCTGTAGCTGCATTGCGATTT
>CACGJI010000066.1 GCA_902573335.1 uncultured Synechococcaceae cyanobacterium
ATTCATTTTTTTTAGATTGCGAAATAAAAAATAATAGTAATCCCAAAATGATTACAAATCCAAAAATTGATAAAGAATAAATTATTTTATTTTTGATATTAAATTTAAGTTTATTTTTGGTAATTTTTTTAGTGAAGAGAAAATTTTTTATTTGGACTTTCTTTTGCCACTGCAGAAATAATCATTATGCTTAGAAATTACAAACCAAAATTCCTTACAACAAAAAATACAGTCTCTATGAATCATGGATTTAACTCTGTAATGAATTTTATCTGGCTTATTACATAAATCACATTTTTTTAATTATCTTTAATTTAGTTAAATCAATTTTATATAAAAAATTAAGTCGATTTAAAATATTCACGAAAAAAATTTTATCGTGTCATTATGAAAACGCACTCTACTTATCCTGAAGCAAAGCAGTGGTTATGTTGAGTGCGATTATTTTAATTACCTGATAAAATTTCTAATTTTTACTTTTTTTATTAAAAATAATTATTTATTATACATCTAAATTAGAACTTTAAAAAGAAACTCGCAAATCATATTTAATTAATTTTATTATGATTTTAATGATTTTTAAAAGTATGAGCATTTACCTATTCTGGATATTATTTTTGGCTCTATGGGCAATAGTTCCCTTAATGATTATTAAAGGTAGAGTAGACGAAGAGTCTAAGATTCAGACTTCACCAAAAGTTAAAGAAAAGAAAAAAGCTTGGTTTAATTAACAGAATCTCTGAATTAGTAAAAATAATCTATAAGGTAGATTTTAAAAATTTAAATTAAAGTTTAAATTAAATTTATTTATTAAAAGTGAAAAAATTAAAAAATAATTTTCTTTATTTGGTTGTACTCGGAGGTAGAGCAGAAAAAGCTAATATTGAATTACATGATGTTAGATGGGTTGTTGGATCTAAAATTGAAGACACATTCGATACTTTAAGAAATGCTTGGTTTGGATCGTCAAAAGGTTTGCATATTGATAGCTATAAAAAAATACAACATATAGATGGCCATAAGATTAATTTAAAAAATGTTGAAAAGCATAAAATAGGAAAAAAGCAATTAGCAAAAAAAAATAATGCTAAAAAAAATTTATGGTTCGTCAATATTGGAGGCTATAATCCAACTTCTATGCTTGAAAAACATGAATTTGGATTAGTTGTAGCTTCAAATAAATTAGAGGCAAAAAATATAGCTAAATCAAAATGGCTTATTGGGTGTAAAAAAAAGCATAAAGATGATATTGCCTCTTTAGAAATGTTAATAAGTTGTGATGATTGTGAACAAATAAAAAAGATAGGTAATTGGGAAATAGAATTAACTCTAAATAATAACTTTATTCAAGAAAATAACTATCCCGATTGGTATGGTTTTCAAAAAATAGACGAGAAATAAAGATTTAATAATCTATTACTTGAATAAGAATTTTGTTATGTATGTTTTTATTTATTTGCTTAAAATATTAAAAAGAACTTGATTTTCTTAATAAATAAATTCCACCTCCAAGAGAGATTAAGACAGGTGACCATGCAGCAAAAATTGGAGGTAAAATACCTTTTACTCCGAACGAACTAAATAAAAATGACATAACATAATAAATTAATATAAGAATTACGCTCAAACCAAATCCCTGACTTTTTGAAGATCTTAAATTAGATTTAGATCCCAGGCTGCTTCCTATTAAACCAAAGACCAAGCATGCAAAAGGTAGAGTGAATTTTTCTTGAATGCGGACTTTAATTCTTCTTACCTCCTTCAAGTTTCCAGTTTTTTCATAAATCTTTTCTGCTTGTATAGCCTGCTTTAAAGTCATTTCATTTGCATCTTTAGGCACCTTTGCTAGTTCCATAGGACCTTCAACAAATGGATATGTATATTTTTTAAATTGAATATTTGTAGTTTGTCCACTTGGATCAATTGATACAATATTCCCGTCAGAAAATATCCAAGAAGAACTTTTTTTGTCAAATACTCCATTCTTTGCCTTTAAGATTTGTTGAAAATCTTCTCTCGAAAAATCTAAAACTGTTACTCCCTCCATAATGTTATTTTCATACCATGAAGCATAAAATATGTGAGTAAGATAAGTATTTGTTTTTGTAGGTTTTTTATTTGATGCACTTATCCTAGATCCATATCTTGAAAACATAATATTACCTTTTGCTTGTTCGGCGCTAAAAGAACTTCCTATTCCTGCTCTTAATGTCGTTTCAGCTAATTTATTACTCGCAGGAACTAAATTATCGTTAAAGTAAAAAGTCAATCCTGTCATAAATATTGAAAGAGCAATAGCTGAAGAAATGATTCTTGAAGTTTTTATACCCAAAGATTTCAATGCTAATAATTCAGAATTGCTTGATAATTTTCCATAGGCTAATAATGTTGAAAGTAAAACTGCCATTGGGAATGATAAGACTAAAAAACTGGGTAAACTAAAAAAAAGAACTTTTAAAGCTAAAAACAAAGGTAAGCCAAATTCAACTATTTTTCTTATAAGATCAAACATTACTCCAACAGATAATGAAATAACAGTAAAAGCAGAAATTGCAAATATCATGGGAGGTATTATTTGCCCTAATAACCATCTATCAATTAAAGGAAGTAAATACCAAGGAGAAATTATTTTATTAATAGTTTTTTTAATTAGTGATTGATTTGAAAGTTTCAAAAGAAATTTATTTGTTTTTTACTGTCTTTTTTAACATTATAAAATATCAAGGATTTGGAAACCAATATAAAAATGATAGTTAAAAAAATATGTTTATTCTTTAAATTTCAGCAATTTATCAGAAAAATAATTTATTAACACTTGCAATAAAAGAAGAAATTTGGTTTCTTTAAAAAAACAGTTAAAGCATGAAAAATAAAACTTTA
>CACGJI010000067.1 GCA_902573335.1 uncultured Synechococcaceae cyanobacterium
CCTTATCAATTCTTTCATATGTATGAGAGCCAAAACAGTCTCTCATTGCCTGAACAAGATTCTGAGGAAGTCTATTGGTTCTATAACTATTCAAATAATCTAAAGTACTTGATAGGCATGGTACTGGTATACCTGCTTTTGTGGATAAAGAAACTACATTAGCTAAGTTATCTAATCTTGTCGCGATTTCATTATTGAACCAATCATCAAAAATTAAATTTTTTAGATTAGGGTCTTTGTCATAAGCATCTTGAATTTTACTTAGTAATTTTGATCTAATTATGCAACCACCTTTCCATATTTGAGCAATTGACGGCATACTCAAACCATAGTTATATACGGCAGATGCTTCTCTTAAAATATCCATACCTTGGGCATAGCTAGCAATTGTGGCAAGGACTACAGCATCAAATAAAGGTTTCATTCCATCTGATATATTTCCTAAATCAAAATCCTTTATCTCATTAGATGGAATAGTTTTTTCAATCTCACTACGTTGCTCTTTTAAAGAACTCATTACTCTTGCATTTAAAGATGCATAAATAGTTGGGACTGATACACCCAGTTCTAAAGCACTTACAACAGTCCATAACCCAGTACCTTTCTGGCCAGCTTTATCTAATATTTTTTCGACGACATCATCTCCAGTTATCTCATCTTTTGTATTAAGACAAATCTCTGTTATCTCAACAAGATAAGAAGCTAATTCATCAGTCTTATTCCAAATACCAAATACCTCTGACATCTGCTGCCCATTCATACCTTTGACTCTCTTCATAAGGTCATAAGCTTCTGCCAGTATTTGTTCAATTCCATATTCAATTCCGTTATGAACAGTCTTAACAAAATGACCTGAGCCTCCTGGTCCAACATATGCAACACAAGGTCCGTCTTCAACTTTTGCAGCCATTTTTGTTAATAAGCTTTCTATTGCATCATATGAAGCCTTAGTACCGCCTGGCATCATACTTGGCCCTTCTAGAGCTCCTTTGGCACCACCTGAGACTCCCATTCCAATGTATCCAAAACTTTTACTTTCAAGAGTATTTACCCTTCTTTCTGTATCTTTAAATTGAGAATTACCTCCATCTATTAATAAATCTCCTTCCTCGAGATATCCAGAAATATTGTCTATAACAGCATCAGTTGCGGGTCCAGCTTTTACCATCATTAGAATTCTTCTAGGTCTCTCTAGCTTATTAACAAATTCTTGAAGAGTTTCAGCTCCCTCTATATTCTTCCCAAGGCCACGACCTTGTAAAAATTCTTCAGTTTTTGAGTAAGTCCTATTAAAAACTACACTAGAAAATCCATTTCTCTCTGCGTTAAGAACTAAATTTTCGCCCATAACACCAAGACCTATTAAACCAAAATGTGCCTTGGACATAAAAAATAAAAAAACTCAATAAATATAGTTTGCCTGCAACTCAACAAAATTGCTCAAAAAAAATACTTATGTCAGCGAAAAATGATCGAAAAGATTTAAATAATAGTTCCGTTTGCAATAGTTGCATTTTTAACTACTACAACAATTCCATTTCTGATATAAAAGCCTAATTCTGGCTTATCTGCTTCTTCTACTCGATCTTTATTAATGATCACGACATTATTACCAATTCTTGTGTTCTTATCAAGAATTGCTCTTTTTACAGTAGTTCCTTCCCCTACTCCAAGAGGTGTTCCTCCTCCTTTTCTTAATTCAATCCTCTCTTCTGGTGATTCAAAGAAATCGGCACCCATAACAAGAGTGTCTTCAAGAACCGAATCACTTTCAATCCTGCTTCTTACACCTAAAACACAATGCAAAATACTACATGACTTCAAGATTGTACCTTCACAAACTATTGAATCAGTAATTTGAGCATCTACTAGTTTAGAAGGGGGAAGAAATCTTGGTCTTGTATAAATTGGAAATTTTTCATCATAAAAACTAAATGGAGGTTTTGGCTGCTCAGTCAAGGCAAGGTTTGACTCAAAGAATGCCCCAATGGTACCGATATCTTCCCAGTAATCATCGAATACATAACTTTTAAGAGTGTCGCCCCTATTAAGGGCTTCAGGAATTATATCCTTACCAAAATCCGTATAACTAGGAAATTTATTTAAAAGATCAAAAAGAGTATTTCTGCTAAAAACGTAAATACCCATAGAAGCTAGATAGGGTTTTTCTTTAGCTGACTCTTTACTTAATCCAAATTTTGAAGTATCTACTGCCATTGCCTTCAACTTCTCTCCAGTGGGCTTTTCACTGAATTCTTTTATATTTCCTACATCATCTGTTCTCATGAGGCCAAAACCCTCTGCTTGAGCTTCATCAACTGGCAAAGCTGCAACAGTTAAATCAGCACCATTATCTCTATGATGTTGAACAAATAAACTGTAGTCCATTCTGTACAGTTGATCCCCTGACAATATTAAATATTCATCAACATCCCACTCTTGAAATAACCATTGGTATTTTCTTACAGCATCAGCAGTACCTTCAAACCATTTGGGACTATCAGGAGTCTGTTGCGCGGCTAAAACCTCCACAAATCCTTGACCGAAAGGGCCATTCAAATTATAAGTTCTTCCTATATGTCTATTTAGAGATGCACTATTGAACTGGGTCAATACATACATTTTTTCAATGCCTGAATTTATACAATTACTAATTGGGATA
>CACGJI010000068.1 GCA_902573335.1 uncultured Synechococcaceae cyanobacterium
TTATCTCATGACAGCAGAGTTTTTTATACAACCCCTTTAAAGGCCCTTTCAAACCAAAAGTTTAGAGATTTTGCTAATCAGTATGGTGAGAATAAAGTTGGTCTTTTAACTGGAGATATAAGCATAAATAGAGAAGCACCAATCTTAGTCATGACGACTGAGATTTTTAGGAACATGCTTTATGGCGAATTTGATGAATTTGATGATCCATTAGAAAATTTAGAATCTGTGATTCTTGATGAATGTCATTATATGAATGACCCCCAAAGAGGCACAGTTTGGGAAGAAACTATAATCCATTGTCCTAGTAGAACTCAAATAATAGCTTTATCAGCAACAATAGCCAATGCAGATCAATTACAAAATTGGATAGAAAAAGTTCATGGGCCCACAGTACTAATTAATAGTGATAAGAGACCAGTCCCACTTGATTTTATTTTTTGTAGTGTTAAAGGCCTCCATCCACTTTTAAATAATAAGGGTAATGGAATTCATCCAAACTGTAAGATTTGGAGAGCTCCTAAAGGGCAGAAAATAAGAGGAAAAGTGGGTAGGATAATGCAACCAAAGTCTCCCTCAATTGGCTTTGTGATCTCGAAACTAGCTGAACGAAACATGTTGCCAGCTATTTATTTTATTTTTAGTAGAAGAGGATGTGACAAGGCAATAGAGAATATAAAAGATTTAACTTTAGTAAGTTATTCAGAAGCAAGTATAATATCCCAAAAATTAGATGTTTATCTTAAAAATAATCAGGAAGCAATTAAAGATAAATCTCAATGCGAGGCATTAAAACGCGGTATTGCATCTCATCATGCTGGATTATTGCCTGCTTGGAAAGAATTGGTTGAGGAATTATTTCAGCAAGGTTTAATAAAAGTTGTTTTTGCAACTGAAACTCTTGCTGCAGGAATAAATATGCCCGCAAGAACAACTGTTATTTCTTCTTTATCAAAAAGGACAGAAGATGGGCATAGATTATTATTTAGCAGTGAATTTTTGCAAATGTCAGGAAGAGCTGGAAGAAGAGGAAAAGATACCCAGGGATATGTTGTTACATTACAAACAAGATTCGAAGGTGCAAAAGAAGCAAGTGCACTGGCTATTAGTAAACCAAATTCTTTAGAAAGTCAATTCACTCCTAGCTATGGAATGGTACTTAATCTTTTACAAAGTTATACTTTAGAGAAGTCTAAAGAATTAATTAAAAGAAGTTTTGGTAGTTTTTTATATCTAGGTGAATCATCAGGTGAGAATATAATTCTTGAAAAATTAGATAAGGATTTAATTGAATTAAAAAAAATTACATCTAACGTTTCATGGAAAGATTTTGATGCATACGAAAAGTTAAGAAATCGTCTTAAAGAAGAGAGAAGACTCTTGAAAATTTTAGAAAAACAATCATCAGAAAAATTATCAGAAGAGATAACTAATGCACTCCCATATATTAAAGATGGAAGCTTAATTTCAATCAAAGCTCCTCAAATGAAAAGAAAAATTGTTCCAGGATTAATTTGTAGGAAAATATATGAATCCCAAAAAATTAAGAGTTTATTGTGTTTGACAATTGATAATTTATTTATTCTTATAAAACCCTCATACATAGTAAGTATTTTTAATGATTTGGATGCAATTGATGTCTTAGGACTTGAAGTGCCAAAGATGTATTTTTCTGGAGAGGTATTTAGGGGAGATGATATGTCGCAGTGTTATGCGGATCGAATTTTTGAAGTTTCTAAAAAAAATGATTTACAAACTCCACAATATGATTTAACAACGGAAGTTTTGGCACAACAGCAACAGATTAATAATTTAGAAGAAACAGTTACTGATCATCCTGCACACAGATTTGGAGACTCCAAGAAATTAAAGAAATATAGAAAAAGAATTATTGATGTTGAACAAGAAATAAATATTAGAAAAAAACTTCTTGAGGATAAAGAAAATCATAACTGGAGAACTTTTACCGATTTGATACAAATTTTGAATCATTTTGGTTGTTTAAATGATTTGGAATTGACAGAAGTTGGACAAACAGTGAGTGCAATAAGAAGTGAAAATGAATTATGGATTGGTCTTGTTTTAGTTAGTGGGTATTTAGACGATTTAGATCCTCCTGAGTTAGCTGCAATTATTCAAGCTATATGTGTTGATGTAAGGAGGCCTAATCTTTGGTGTAATTTCAAGCCTTCTTTAAAGGTAATAGATGTTTTTAATGAATTAGATGGTTTAAGAAAATTAGTCTCTTTTCAACAAAATAAGTTTCAAATTGAAATTCCTATCTATTTAGAAACAGAGTTGACTGGAATTATTTCTGAATGGGCAAGAGGAAAAAAATGGAAAGATTTGGTTTTTAATACTTCATTAGACGAAGGTGATGTAGTGAGGATTATTAGAAGATCAATTGATGTTCTTACTCAAGTGCAATACTGTATTGGTGTTAGTAATAAATTAAAAAGCAAAGCAAAGCTAGCATTAAAAGCTATTAATCGTTTTCCTGTTTCTGAATCTAATGATCTTATAAAAGTCTCTGAAGATATTAATCCTGCAACAAAAAGAATTGACAA
>CACGJI010000069.1 GCA_902573335.1 uncultured Synechococcaceae cyanobacterium
TAAAGTGAACTTGCATCATAAGGAACTGAAGAGGGTAATTCCCCCGCTCCTATAAGTTTTACCCCATCTTTGATAATAGTTTTATTTGATTTTGTTCCTTCGCAGTTCCCTCCCTGAGAAACTGCTAAATCAATAACTACTGCTCCAGGCCTCATTTTTTTAATCATGGGTGAGTCTATTAAAACAGGGGCCTTTTTACCTAGAACTTGCGCAGTACATATAGCAACATCAGCTTCAGATAAATATTTAGTTAAAGTTGCCTTCTGTTTTGAGAGGAATTCGGGTGTTACAGCTTTTGCATAACCTCCTGCCTCTCCTGGCTTTTCCTCAATTTCAGGAAGTTCTATAAATCTTGCTCCGAGGGACTCTACCTGTTCTTTAACAGCAGGTCTAATATCAGATACAAATACTATTGCTCCAAGTCTTTTTGCTGTCGCAACTGCCTGTAATCCTGCAACGCCTCCACCAAGAACCACTACTTTGGCAGGTTGGGCTGTCCCAGCTGCAGTCATAAGCATTGGAAAATATCTATCTAACTCACTTGCAGCCAAAAGAACTGCTTTATATCCAGCAATATTGGCCTGTGAAGAAAGAACATCAGAAGATTGAGCTCTACTAATCCTCGGAAGCAACTCTAGTGATAAAGCTGAAATCTTATTACTATTTATAATCCTTAGAAGCTCCTTATTACCATATGGGTTAAGAAGACCAAGAAGAACAGCACCTTTTTTTAACTTAGTTAAATTATCCTCTGATGGAGTTTGAACACAAAATATTAAGTCCGCTTCACCCCAAATTTTTTGATCTAAGTTGTTTATTATTGTTCCGCCCGATTCTTCATATGATAAGTCACTAAATCCTGATAATTTCCCTGCTGAACTTTCAATATAAACATCACATCCAAGGCTTTTTAATTTCTTTACCGCTTCTGGTGTAGCTGAAACTCTCCTTTCACCAGAGCTTGTTTCGGAAGGAATAAGTATCTTTGTCAATTTATTTATTTTTTTAACATACTAAATATAAATTGAAGAAAGTCAAAAGTCTTGGATTTTTGTTAAAAATATATTTTCTTTTCTATAAAAAATAGCTATCTAGAATATATAAGTACTAATTAATCCAATGAGTATAAAAGCAATCGAATGTCCTGATGGAGTGTGCCACAGTCATCATGGTGGTCATGCTGTTCCAAGGCAAGCTATGCAGAAAAATCTAGAAAAGCATGGTAAAGACTGGTGCGAGAAATTAGCAGAGAGAATTTATGAAATGTCAGTTGATACTTATTCACAGACAGTCATGCCCAGTCTCCACTCGGCAGGTTGGCAAAGAAGACATTTAGATTGGGAATTTAAGCTGGCAGAAAATGATTCTGAACCTGATGAAGCTCTTGTTGAAGGAATTATTAATGCCACAGAAAGCTTTCTAAGGAGTAGTGAGGTTCATCGATTATTTATTCAAGAATTAGTTCAGGGCACATTCGAGGAAGCAAATGATAAAAAAATAATTTCTAAAGCAATAAAATCTATCATTGAAGAAGAAATTGTTAGTTCACTAAGAGAAAAGAAAGAAACTCTTTTAAAGAAAATATCCGCAAAATTAATATCAGAAGAAAAAGTTAGCGAAGAACTTGCAATAAATTCAGCTAAAGAGGGTTTTGAGGAAGTTGAAAGGCTACTTGCAAATCACAGCGAGGCAGTCTAACTCTATTCCTTTATACTTTCTTTATAATTCACCCAAAAATTGGCTCAAATATAAATTAAAGATTAAATTATTGTTTGGAAGTACAAAGTTGTAACTTATTAGACAATACATAGGTTCTCCGATGTGTTTATCTATATACAACTTAAAACTTTCAATGGACGATTTCATTAGAAAAAGGATCGACATAGCGACCTGTTGGGCAACCAATAGAATCTCTGCAATGGACACTTTAGAAAGGTATGAAGACAGTTATGCAATCGCAGAAGAATTTAGAGAGTGGATATTACATATTGGAGAAAAGAACGAAAATTTAAAAGATTCTGTCTTAAACTTCCCAAAGGAATTAAAAAAGTTATTAGACCAAAAAGTAAACGATTGAGTAATAAATCTATCGAGTGAAATCCGCCCTACATTAATTGGGTTAGTTTATTATTATTAATAATGAAATTAGCAAATAAATGGAAAATAAAGAGAGGATTTCAAACGTAGAAAATGTTGTAATTATTGGTTCTGGACCTGCAGGTTACACCGCTGCAATATATGCCGCACGAGCAAATCTTCAACCATTACTTGTAACAGGTTTTAATTCTGGTGGAATTCCTGGCGGGCAATTAATGACTACAACATTTGTTGAAAATTATCCAGGCTTCCCAGATGGAGTACTGGGTCCTGAATTGATGGATCTAATGAAGGCTCAAGCAGAAAGATGGGGCACTAATTTATACGAAAGTGATGTTGTCTCAATAAATACTGATTCACATCCCTTTGAATTAAAAACTTTAGAAGGAACTATAAAATCTAACTCAGTTATTATTGCAACTGGAGCAAGTGCAAATAGATTAGGCGTAATTAATGAAGATAAATTCTG
>CACGJI010000070.1 GCA_902573335.1 uncultured Synechococcaceae cyanobacterium
TTATTCAATAAAAGGGGGCTTTATTTTTAATATTTTAATTTGAATTATAAGAAGATTGTTATGAATCTAAAGCTACTTCGATAGCTGCTATTAAGTTTTCGTCAAAAGGTTTAACACCTGGTTTGAATCTTGCAATTACTTTACTATCTTTTCCTATCAGAAACTTCTCGAAATTCCATTCAACATCCCCTTCAGGTTCAACTTTGTTAAGGGTTGTGTATGGTTCTGTGGTGCTGCCTTTGGCATGAACTTTTTTATAGATTTCAAACTTAACGCCATATTTTGTTGTGCAAAAATCTTTTATTTCTGAAAGAGAGTCTGGTTCTTGTTTTCCAAAATCATTACATGGGAATGCAAGTATTCTTAGGCCTTTGCTTGAATATAAATCATGTAGCTTTTGAAGATCCTCATATTGAGCAGTATTTCCGCAATAACTAGCTACATTAACAACTAAAATTACTTCCCCTGAATATTCACCTAGTTTTATGGATGATCCGTCTGAGGAAAGAACAGTTGTATTTTGTACGTCAACTTGCATGTTAAAAAAAAATCACCCTTTGAAGATAGCATTGTATAGACTTTATTGTGTTTAATTTAAATGGTGGTATTGGTTATTTCTTTTATAAGTTTTAATTTTTCATTTATCTAACCCTTTATAATTAATATTATTAATCATTTTAAATTTGGACCCTTTAGACCCACTTACTGAAATTATTAATTCCGGTCAAGGTTTTTCACCTGCAATTGCTTTAGAAAGGATTATTTGGGCAATGATTGGAATCTTTTTTTTTAGGAGCAATTTCAAGATCAATAACCAATAGCATGCGAAGTCAAAATTGGTTTGGTAGAAATTTTTTATTTAGTTATTCTAAAGATAAAAAAATTACAGATGATACATCTTCACAACCTTCTAGTAATGACGAATAAGTTCTATATATATGAAAGAATCAATTTTTTCTAAAAAGAGAATTTTATTGCTTGGTAGTGGCGAGCTTGGAAAAGAATTAGTAATAGAATCCAAAAGATTAGGATTAGAAGTTATTGCAATTGATCGATATGAAAAAGCACCTGCAATGCAAGTTGCTGATTATTCAAGAGTAATTGATATGGGAGATAAAATTATTTTGAAAAATGTTATAAAAGAATTTAAGCCTGACTATGTTGTCCCTGAAATAGAGGCACTTTCAATTGAAGCCCTAAAAGAACTAGAGGATGAAGGATTCAATATTGTTCCCAACGCCAGAACTGTAGAAATAACAATGAATAGAGATAAAATTAGAGACTTGGCTTCTAGAGATTTAAAAATTAAAACTGCAAAGTTTGATTATATTTTTGAATTTGATGATTTAGAAAAAAAAGCAGATGAAATTGGATTCCCACTTTTACTTAAGCCTTTAATGAGCTCTTCAGGAAAGGGACAGAGTTTGGTTGAAACAAAAAATGATTTACAAAATGCTTGGAAACAGGCACAAGCAAATTCAAGAGGAAAGGTTAAAGGTGTAATTATTGAAGAATTTATTAATTTTGATTTTGAGTTTACTCTTCTATCTGTAAGAAAAGAAAATGGTGAAAATATTTTTTGTTTACCAATTGGACATCTTCAATCTAATGGAGACTATCAATGTAGTTGGCAACCTATAGAGATCAAGGATTCCTTAATTATTGAAGCTAAGAGAATGACAAGTAAAATATTAAATAACCTTAATGGAGCTGGATTATACGGAGTAGAGTTTTTTATAAAAGGAAGTGAGGTTATTTTTTCAGAACTATCTCCAAGACCACACGACACTGGTATGGTTACATTAGTTAGTCAAAATATTAATGAATTTGAATTACATTTAAGGGCTTTTTTAAATTTACCAATACCGCATATAGATTTAATAGAACCCTCTGCAACCAGAGTTATACTCTCTAATCAAGAGTATCTAAATCCTATTTATAAAGGTCTTAATGAAGCATTAGAATTTGAAAAGACTAAAGTGCTCATATTTGGCAAACCAGTTTCCAGAAAAGGCAGAAGAATGGGTGTTGTTCTCTCATCAAGTTCTGACATTAATTTGGCTAGAAAAAATGCAGATGAAGCTGCTCGTAAAATAAAAGTCATTACTTCATAAATATTAAATAAAAATAACGAAAAAAATACTTATTTCCTTTGTTTTTGTTCTATGGCTCTCTAGGTATTATTTGAGTATGTTCTCTATTTCACAATGATAGAAAATTATAAAGGTTGGGATATAACTTTAAATTGGGGTAATAAAGATTATCTCGAGAGGGATACTACTAAAAGTAATTTTTTTAATCAAAACGAAAAATGGATTGGTGTTCACTTAAATGGTGAAAAAATCTATGGTTCTTCTCTAAAAGAAATTAGGCATATTATTGATTATCCTAGTTTGCATGCAAAATAGGTTAAAAGATTTTTTAATTATCCTGATTATTTTCATTATCTTCAATTAGTTCACTAGCAAGTTTTCTTAAATCTCCCTTAATCGAGACCCATGAAAAGGCGATTATAAAAATTGAAGCAGATATTGCAACAGTGATTTTTTCGACAGGAGACATTCC
>CACGJI010000071.1 GCA_902573335.1 uncultured Synechococcaceae cyanobacterium
CTATTAAATTAAAGTTAAGTTTTGGTATTATGATTCTCTCAAGAATTTATAAAGATTGCTGAATTACTGTAAACAATTTTATCAATTAGATTTATCAAATAACTTAGTAATAGCTATGGATTAGATAGAAATTGCAAATTTTAAAAAAATTTAAATTTTAGAATTTCTTTCGATTTTATTTACTTTTTCTTAATAATCGAAGGATTATTAGAAACAAATAATGGTTTAAATTGAAAGAATATCGAATTTAGATTGCCATTATAGGGTTTAGAAAAATTGAATTAAATGGAGTTTTTCAGTTTTCAAATAGAAATTAAATAAGTTTAAAATTTTTAATTTCTCCAAAATTTTTAACTAATGATTTTGTCTTAAAAAAAAATTTAGGTATCTATGAAAAAAAAGTCTATTATCTTCACGGATTTATCAAAAAAACAACTAGAAAATCTTAAAGAACTTTACATTCAAAAAAAAGTTGAATCAATGAGTCATCAAGAACTTAAACATTATGTATTAGAAATTATTTCGCATCAGATAAACGATACTATTGGCAAAGAAGAGGAAATGGAAGCATGGAGAGAAATGTCAGATTTTTTTGGAGAACAATTTGAAATAATTATTTTAGAAATACAATCAAAATACATCGACAATAAAAATGTAATTGAAACAGAAATAGATTCTCAGAAGCAAAGAATAGAATTACTTGAAAGGAATCATCTAGATCAAGAGAAAAAGGATATGTGGGATGACTAGAATTTCCTGAATAGTGTAGTAATTCAAACGATATAAAAAAAATATGTCTTATTTAAAAAAATGAAAATCAATCAAAGAGCTTATTTTTTTTATTTGTCGAAAATAGTAAATGTTCTATTTACTGTTCTTTAAAACCAATTTTTTTATTTTAAAACCTGTTTAAATAAAAAAGTACTTAATTATTAGTAATGTTCTATTTACTGTTCTTAATATTATATCAAATACGCCTTATTATATCTTCGGCTAACCACAATCTGACAAAAAAGAGGTCAAAGATATAAAAAAGTCACCTTTATTAGGGTGACTTTGGATAACTTTTGAAATTTAAAACTCCCCGGGCGGGATTCGAACCTGCGACCAATCGATTAACAGTCGATCGCTCTACCGCTGAGCTACCGAGGAATATAAGATGAATTTAGCTCTTTAAAGTACCTTATGACAAGTACAAGGCTTAATTATATCGGAATTTTGATGGTTCTTGCCAGGTAGATAAAAAACCATTTTTCAACTCTGCTACTGCATCTGCATAAGTTAATTCTTCATAACGATGAGTAATCCACAAAGCTGATAAAGGTTTTTTATTGTCACTTGTAAGATTTTTAATAGTTTGTAAAACTTTTAATTGGCTGGTTTGATCAAGTAACGCTGTAGGTTCATCTAAAAGAATAAAATTTCTATTACTAATAAGAGCGCATGCAATAGTTAAGCGTTGCTTTTGTCCACCGCTCAAAGTATGAACTGGCCTTTTTTCAAAACCATTCATTCCTACCTGATCAAGTACATATTCAATTTTTTTATTAATTTCATTTTGTCTTATATTCTGATTAATATTAATCAGAAGTTCACTCCTACAATTTGGCATTAATATTTGATGATCAGGGTTTTGAAACACCATGCCAATATTTGCATTAGAACGTATGAAACCATTTTTGGGTTTGATTATTCCATTAATTAATTTTAAAAGAGTACTTTTTCCGCTCCCGTTTTTACCTACGACCATCCAAAATCCAGGTTTTTTTATTGAAAAGTTACATTTAAAAATTAAATTTTCTTTTTCTCCGGGATATGAAAAAGAAACATCTTTGAATTTAATATAAGGTATTTCATTTTCAAGGGAGTCTCGCATTAATTCTATCAATCTATGTTGAGAGAAAATCCTGGTCTTTTAGCTCCTCCTGCTACTGACGATTTTTCATATATCTGAACAGAAATGATTTCTTTAGCTTTTACAGCAATTAATTTATCTTGCACTTTGTCACACCTTAATTCGATCAAGTTTGAGGATTCTAAAGTTTCATTCATAGAACTTTTTATTTCATCATAAATTCGTTTAACATCATCAAAGTCTTTCTTCTGAATTGAAAGTGGAAAAGGTGAATATCTCAAACTTAGTTCCAACGAATACATAATCATAATAAAAACTACCTCTTATATTACTAAATATTTTTCCGCAGGAAGTTATTTAAATTAAATTCTTTTGAGAAAATTATATAAAAGATCTTTAAATACATTTATTATGGGTGTAGGAGATTTTATTTTGCATTTTAAAAAATCATTTCATGGAAATAGCAAATGATATAACTTCTCTAGTTGGAAATACCCCATTAGTTAAATTAAATCGAAT
>CACGJI010000072.1 GCA_902573335.1 uncultured Synechococcaceae cyanobacterium
AAAATAATCTCTTCTCTTAAAGAAATTGAATCTAGCAAAGAGTCTGTAAGACTTTCCAGACTTAGATATGATGTCGGAGTATCAACTCTAAAAGACGTTCTTGTTAGGCAAAGTGAATTAAGTAATGCGAAATCAAAACATATTAATGCAATATATAATTACAATCTAAATGTAGATGAATTAGAAAGATTAACTTTCCTTGATTTAAGTAAAAATTGTTTGGGTAGTAATAATACAAAAATTAAAGATACAGCGTCTATTTGCAATATATAAAGATGAATCCACCAAATTTAACTAATAAGCAACTACGTGAATTAGATTCTTTATTTGAATTGGTTAGTCAACGTCAAACAAAAGATTTTGGAAATATTAGCGCCAGCAATAAAGCAGATGGATCATTATTAACAAGTTGTGATTTATGGAGTGACAAAACAATCGTAGATGGCTTAGCTTCAATAGCTCCAGGTGAAGGCGTCCTTAGTGAAGAAGGGCAAAAGTTAATTCCAAATTCAAAAGCTTACTGGGTGGTCGATCCACTCGATGGGACAACAAATTTTGCTGCAGGTATTCCTTACTGGTCTATATCTATAGCAAGGTTCGTTAATGGTAAACCACAATCTTCTTTTTTAATAATTCCTACATTGCAAAAAAAGTTTGTATCCATAAAAGGTAAAGGGGTTTGGTTAAATAACAAGAAAATAGATCCTAGACAAAATAATCGTCAAAGTGAATGCATTTCTTTATGTAGTAGATCAATAAAAATTTTACAAAAAAAACCAAACTCAGTATTTCCTGGCAAAATAAGACTCTTAGGTGTATCGAGTTTAAATCTTACGAGTGTAGCGATGGGACAAACTTTCGGAGCAATAGAATCAACCCCTAAGATATGGGATATTGCAGCAGCCTGGCTGCTATTAGAAGAACTAAATTGTTCTATAGAGTGGTTAGAAACAGATCCTTTAAATTTAGTTTCAGGAGAAGACTTGAGCGATGTTAATTTTCCATTAATTGCTTGTAGATCTATAGAAAAATTTGAAATTTTAAAGCCATGGGGCAATTTATTATTAGAAAAATAGTTGCATCATAAATAAAAAATTGCTTGAAAAATTTCTTAATCAGATACAATAAAAATTAAGTAAATAAATAAATATTTGAAGAAAATTAATATGCAGAGAAGTTCAACATGGATACTGAAAAGTTTATGGGGAGCTTGTGAGCGATGGAGCAAATCTGATTGCGTTGATTTAAGCGCTGCATTTGCATACTACACACTTCAATCATTTTTTCCCATCCTTCTAATTTCTCTTTCAATAGCCTCATGGTTCCTAGGAAAACAAGAAGGATTAGATCAACAAATAATTGCCATTGCTGCTCAGCTTTTACCTCCTTCAGTAGTTGAGTTAGTAGAGACAACATTATTTAATTTGATAGATCAAGGTTTTGGAGCAGGTATTCTTGGGGCTATGTTTTTGCTTTTTACAGCAGGAAATGCATATCTATCTCTTCAAAGAGGTTCGGATAGGCTTTGGGAGGACGAAATTCCTTCTAAAAAAGTTAATGCTGCTTGGAGAGTGCAAGCTTCGAAGTTTCTCCGAAATAGAGTTGAAGCCTTTTTAATAGTATTCTTTATTGGTTTTTTAATGGTACTAGATCAAATTAGTGCAAATCTTAGGATGATCCCAAGTAACGTTTTAGAAAATCTTTCAAAATCTAATAATCTTATTTCTGATTTATTATTAAAGTTGCCGTTATTACAAGTTGGTCAGTTTGCAATACCACTAATTGGCTTTTCTTTAATGGCTCTTTTATTACAAGCACTTTTACCGAGTAGAAAAGTTCCATTGAAACCACTGTTGCCTGGATCTTTGCTTATTGGAATTGGCCTAACCACTTTGAATCTAGCAGTAAGTAAAAGTATTCTCTCACTTGGAGTAAGATTCCAAGCATATGGTTTTATTGGAGGTTTTCTAGTACTTACTTTGTGGGTATGGCTATTAGGAGTGATTTTATATTTTGGACAGTGTTGGAGCGTAGTAATTGCTAGTATGACTTTAGTAAATAAAAAAAGAAATTATAGATAAGGATAACTGAGGTGAATTATTTTCTTAAAGCTAATAAAAATTTTCTTACCTACTCGTTAATCATACTCATTATTATACCAATTTTTGGATTTAACTTTTTCATTAGC
>CACGJI010000073.1 GCA_902573335.1 uncultured Synechococcaceae cyanobacterium
TACGATTACAGTTTTTGAGTGCACTTTTTTTATGAGCAATTGAAATTAAAGTTAGCTTATCGTTAAGATTATCAAGTTCTTTAATCACCTCTTTTTCAGTTTCTATATCAAGTGAGCTTGTTGCTTCATCAAGAAATAATACTTCTGGATCCCTATATAAGCTTCTAGCAATACCAATTCTTTGAATTTGTCCTCCGCTTAATTTGGAACCCCTTTCTCCAACAATTTCGGAATAATTATTTGGAAGATCCATTATAAAATCATGGATCTTGGCTTTTTTTGCACACTCAATTACCTTTTTTAAAATTTATATCTTTTTCTTCAATTCCCAAAGCAATATTTTCTTTAAAACTAATATCTAAAAGATAAACATTCTGGGGAACATGAGATAATGATTTCCTCCAATTAAGTAATTTATTTGATTTGTAAATATTCGAATCATCAACTATAAATTCTCCAGATTTTGGCTTCAGTAAACCCATAAGAATGTCCATTAAAGTGCTTTTACCACTTCCAGTAAGTCCAACTATTCCAATTTTTTCACCCTTATTAATTCTTAAATTAAGATCTTTAAAAATATAATCAGAACCCTCTTTATATTTAAAACTGATATTCTTCAAAGCCAAAAAATATTTTATTTTTAAAGGATAAAAAGTAACTCCTGCATTATTTGTAATGGTTCTTTCTAACATATCAACTACATTTGACATGGCTTTTGTATTGCCTTTTATCGTAGCCCAATTGTTGTAAATCATTTGCATTACAGGTAGTAGTCTTTGAACTCCGAGAGCTAAACTGCCAATTATTGGTAAAATAATATCTGTTCTTTTTGTATTTAGATAGATAAATAAAGAAATTAGAAGCAAAAGAGTAACTCCTATTCCCTCTACAGCAAATCTTGGAGATATTCCTAAATATTGACTTTGGGCATTTCTATTTCTTAGATTAATATCATGCGACTTATAATTTTTTAAAAAATTTCCCTGAGACTGATTAATAATAACATCTCTTATCGATCCAATACTCTCTTGTAAAGTCTGAGTCAATTTTTGACTTGTTAAAGCGATTTCAAAGCTATTACTAATTAATTTTGTTTTTGAATATAAAGCTATATTTAGGTAAGTAATAGTAAAAATTATTGATGATATTAAAGCTATTTTCCAATTAACTAAAAAAAGACTAATTATTAAAAATAAAGCTATAATTACTGATGTTATTAATTGAAGAGTAAATTCAATCATCAATACGGTTGTATTGATATGTAATATTGAGTCTGTAATGATTTTGCTAGTATTACTCAATAGAAAAAATTCGTAATTTTGGCTCAGTAAATTTTTAAAACATTTATATGATATGTAAGATCCAATTTTTGCTGCCGTAAATAAATTTAATCTTAAATTGAAAAGTCTTATTAAAGCTGTAAAAACTACCATTAATATGAAACCTAAAGTAATTGGTAGAAATAAATCATTTGTTGAATTAATTCCAAATATTAAAGATAAACTTTTAATAAAACTAATATCCCATACAATTTTTGGATCTGACAATAAAGTGAAAAAAGGTATTGTTGATGCTAAGGTCAAAGCCTCGCTTAAACCACTTATTATATTTATGATTAAAAGTAAAAATAATTTCCTTTTTAAAGGAGAAGATAATTGATTAAAAATCTTATGAAAAAGTGATATATTATTTGATAATTTTTTAGAGAATCCTATCAAAATTAAAAAAATATAATATCTTCATTTTACTATTACTTTTAAGTAAAAGTAAATGTGAGTAAATATATAATCAAGATAGGATTACTTTAGGGAATAATGCTAAACAAAAAAATGTTATTATTGACTTTTATTTGTAATCAAAAATTTAACGAATAAAAATTGAGGTTTTTATGAATAAATTAAGAGTTAATGAACTAAAAGCTGCATTAAAAGAGAATATTGTGGAAAGGTTCCAATCATCTATAGAAGCTTCCGATTGTGGAAATTATCTCAATCTTATGGAAAAGGAGAAGTCTGATGAAAATACAAAAATGTATGATAATGAAAAATCAGTCC
>CACGJI010000074.1 GCA_902573335.1 uncultured Synechococcaceae cyanobacterium
AAAATAAAGTTAAAGAAAAAGCGGTTATTTTTTGTCATCGATTCAAAGATGTCAGTGAAAAAGGATATGATTATCTTTGCAAATTAAGTAATCATTTAAAAAAACTAAATTATGAGATAATAGTTTGTGGTGAAGGTGATTTTTTAGCTTCAAAAGACCAAACTTATTTAGGAGTTTTAAGTCATGAAGACCTAGAACAACTATTGATAAATTCTGAAGCCTTTTTCCTTTTCTCAAAAAGGGGTGAAGGTACATCACAATCATTTTTAACAGCTATAAGATGTGGATGCAAAATATTATGTAACGATTTAGCTTGTCCTATAGAACTCGAGAAATCTTTTTTAAAATCCTATTCTTATTTAACTGGAAACTTTCAAGAAGATTTGAAGATTATTTCAAAAATCCTCTTAGATAATGCAAATAATATTTTATTAAATAAAGATATTGATTCTCTAAACAAAGAAAGTGTTGAATCATTAAAAAAATTAATTACCTTATAAATTTTCTCTATTATTAATACGATCGATTTAGTAGGTTATGTTTTCGGATTCTGAACTAAAATTAAAACCTTATATATTAAGCAATTATTATTATCCTTTAGTTAAATGCGATAATTTAGTAGATTCTTTAAATGGACTCAAAGGTAATATATTTAAGAAAATAAAAGGTGTCTCAATTAAAAAAAATGTTGCGAAACGAACTAAATTTTATTCTTATTCATTTGACTTTACTGTAGATAATCCATTCTTAAAAAGATACGAAGATGCTTTTGATTTTATATTAAAAATTTACAAAGACTTTGGATTTTGTTCTAACTATAAAAGTGTTAGAGAATCACAGAAGGACTATAAAAATAATTATTATTTAAATCCTTTGATTTTTGAATATAGCTTTTCTTGCAATTTCGGTTGGCATGCTCACTCAAAAAAATACCAACCTTTTCAATTGGTTTTGAATTTAACAAAAAAAGATCGCGATTATAAAAGTTTCTTATTTGAAGTTTCCAAAGATAAAAATTCCTCTTGGAAATTATTTGAGCAACATCATCAAGGTTCTATATTTTCTTTTCCTAATCCAAGACCTCACAGAGTTACAAATATAATTCTTAATCAAAAAATATTTGCACCAAAGAAAAGATTGATACAATTACTTATGCCAATTCATCCAAGAGGGGGCTTTAAAGGGGACTACATCCCTATAGAAAACTTACCTGAAAAAGAACTCAATAAATCGTTAAAAATAGAATCTTTTGGAAAATAAAAAACCTCATCACCTTAGATACCAATCCTATTGCCATCATAATTAGCTGCAAATAATCTTTCATTAACCCAATTCTGATTTTTTAAATACCAATCAACAGTATTCTTTAAACCTTTTTCAATAGAATATTTAGGCTGCCAAGCTAATTCAGATATAATCTTTTTCGAATTAATTGAATATCTGAAATCATGCCCAGGTCTATCTATAACGTATTCAATCAACCTCTCATGAGGTAATCTTTCAGGAAAAGCTTCATTCATTAAAGTGCAAATTTTTTCAACAATATATTTATTAGTTCTCTCTCCAAATCCTCCTATACAATAGGTATTCCCAATTGATCCTTTTGCAGCGACAGTACATAAGGCGGATATATGATCTTCTACGTGTAACCAATCTCTAATATTTAATCCTTTTCCATATACCGAGATCTTTTTGTTATTTAAAGCTCTATGTATTGTTAGAGGTATTAATTTCTCGGGAAATTGCCAAGGACCATAATTATTACTGCAATTAGTTATTAGCGTAGGTATCTGAAAAGTTTCATGCCAAGCGTTTACTAGATGATCACTAGATGCTTTGGATGCAGAATAGGGACTTCTAGGATCATAAGCAGTTGATTCATCAAATGACCCAGTTTCGCCTAAAGATCCAAAAACTTCATCTGTACTTACATGTAGAAATCTAAAATTTGTTTTATCTTTTTTGTTCTCTAAAAAATATCTTGTTGCTTCCAAAAGATTAAACGTTCCATTTA